>NZ_JBHSBQ010000120.1:0-25917 GCF_042650665.1 Microvirga sp. GCM10011540
CGCTCTTCGCCAGATCCAACCCGATTGTGCTAACCTCTCCCATGGACGCCTCCCTCAAGTGGTGCAGTTCAACACCTCCACTTTGGCACACTGAGGCCGTTGGGGGGCGTCCACCTCATCAGAACCGTTCCAGATCACTCGCGAGGAGCACGGGCGGGCCTATCCGGCCACCTGCCGGATCAGGCAGTTGGCCGACACTTCAGACATCAGGATCGTCGAGCAGACGGGAGAGGGTGCTTCGGCCAAGGGCGCTCATCCCGGGATTGGTGCGCTCGTAGTACCAGACCAGCCCTATTGCCTGCTGGAACGCCCATGCCGCGCCACGCTTCCACTCGACGTCTCCCGATCTGAGATGGCTCCGCACAACCTCCCTGCGGTCTCGGTCAAGAAGATGCCACGCAGCCACGAGATCCAACGCCGGATCGGCCGGCCCGAAGCTGCCGGCATCGAGCACACCCACAAGACGCTCGCCATGCACAAGAAGGTTCGCAGGAATGAGGTCCCGATGGCTCATGACATCGGACCCGGACGGCGGCAGATCGCGTAGCCGGGCCCACATGCGACGCAGGCGAGTCACGTCGAGCAGTCCCTCACTGTTCCTGAAGCAAACGTCCATCCAGTCATCGTGATCGGGAAGGTTGCCGCCCCTGCCCTGTCCAACGAAGTAGCGACCATGCGTGGCCGCTGCACGCAACGCCGCGATCAGGTTGGCGATGTCGAGGGCAAACGGCGTGGACGCCGCAAGGCCGTTTGGCGTCGCAACCTCGCCCTCGATCCAGCTCTGCACCAGCCATGGCATTGGGTAGGCTGTGCCGGGTTGGCCAAGCCCTAATGGTCGAGGAGTTGCAACCGGGGAATGCCTCGCGAACCCCGTCATGGCCGCCGCTTCCCTGCGCAGCATCTCGGCGCACTCAGCCGGCTTCATGGCCCGCAAAGGGAACCTTGCCGCGACACCCAATCCAATCCGGAAGATTGCATTGTCGGTGCCAGTCGAGCGGAGTCGTTCGATCGGTTGATCGCGGTATTCCGGGAAATGATCGACGATCATCGCGCGAACGAGATCGGCATCAATGGGAACCTGATCGTCGTGCATCATGCTGCCAGCGTCTCCAGCCAACCTTGCTTCCACAGAGAGGGGCAGACTTGAGTGGCGCTCCAACGCCTCTCAAGCCCCAGCCACGGCATGGATCCGTTAGAGCCGCGCGCACATCGCGTCTAGCGGTAGACCGCATCGCGGATTTCGCGGGGAAAAGCTCCGGACATGCCCTCGAAGGCGGTGTTGGTCAGGGCAACGACCGTGAGCCCGTTGGCGGGATCCACGAACCAACTGTGGCCATAGGCGCCGCCCCACTGGATCGTGCCCTTCGCCTGCGGCGTGCCGGCGAGTTGTGGATCCGTCAGGACTGCCCAGCCAAAGCCGAAGCCCCAGCCCGGTCCCTGCGTCTGGGCCTGCGGGCCGACCTGGTCCGCCATCATCTGCTTGACCAACTCCGGCTTCAGGATCGGCGAGCCTCCCTTGCGGATTGCCTCAAGGAAGGTCAGGACGTCCTGCGCTGTTCCGGCCATCCCGGCGCCGCCCGCCGGGAAGGACGTCGGATCGAGGATGCGGCCGGGCGCGAAACGAACCGTGCCCTCCCCGAGTTTCACGACCTCATGATCTCGCATGCGGATCGGCTCCGGCGAGCCGTCGGCATAGGCGACCGTCAGGCGGCTTCGATCCGGAACGGAGAAACCTGCGTCGCGCAATCCCAGCGGACTGGTGACGAGCCGTTCGACCAGGACAGGCAGGCTCTCGCCCGTGGCCTTCTCCAGGACGCCGCCGAGAACGTCCAGGCTGACCGAGTAGCGCCAGGACTGCCCCGGCTCGAACGCCAGCGGCACGGACGCGATCCGGCGCAGATTCTCGTCGAGGCTCATTCCCGGCTCGGCAAGTCCATCGGAGACCCCTGCCCTGCGGTAAGGATCGTCCTTCGCTTCGAGGAAGCCGTAGCTCAAGCCCGCAGTGTGGGTCAGCAGGTGCCGGATTGTGACCACGGGCTCTCTGCCATCGGCCAGGCGCGGGCGGAAGTCTGGCAACCAACGGGTGACGGGATCGTCCAGCCCGATGCACCCTTCCTCGACCAGGCGCATGGCGGCCGCCGTGACCATGGGTTTGGTGATCGAGGCGAGGCGGAAGATGGCATCCTCGCGTATCCGCACGCCCGCCTCACGGTCGGCAACCCCCGCCGCCCGGCGGTACACGATCTCTCCATACCGGGCAATGAGCACGACGGTGGCGACTATGCGCTTGTCCGCCAAAGCCTGCTCGATCACGGCGTCGACCCGGGCGGCTAAGTGGGGATCGGGGACGGGCTGTGCGGCGGCTGAGGTCGCGAGGACGAGGGAAAGGGCGACGGCACCGGGACGGGGGAGACTCATGGCTGAAAGTCTTCTATAGTCACAATGATCGTTCCAGAATTGACCGAGTTCGATGCAGAATTCAAGAGTGACCGTTGTGGAAAACAGCCCCGCCCCTGTCCGCCGCCGTGGGCGTCCGCCCGCCTTCGAGCGCAATCAGGTTCTGACTCGCGCGGCGGAGACGTTCTGGCGGCTCGGCTATGAGGGTGCCTCGATTGCCGACCTAACCGAGGCCATGGGGATCACGGCCCAGAGCCTCTACGCCGCATTCGGCTCCAAGGCCGATCTCTACAAGGAAGCCCTTGCGCATTACCGGCACACGATCGGCGCCTTTACGGCCCACGCGCTGACGCAAGAACGGAACGCTGCTGACGCCTTCGTGCGCCTGCTCAAGGAGGCGGCCAGCGAGTTCTGCAAGGCTGGGCGCCCCCAGGGTTGCATGATCTCCACCGCCACCCTCGCCTGTGCCAGCGAGAACCAGCCCGTGGCCGACCATGTGGCAGGGCTGCGTGCCGGCGCGTTGGCGGCCTTCCAGGACAGGATCGAGCGTGGGGTCGCCGAGGGGCACTTCCGCCCCGACACGGATGCCGCGGCACTCGCCCGTTACCTGGGCGCGATCATCCAGGGCATGTCGGTCCAGGCGCGAGACGGGGCGAGCGAGGAGGAACTCGCGTCGCTTGCTGCCATCGCCAGTGCGGAGGTGAACCGGCACCGCACATAGGTTCCGTGCGCCGGGCGACTCCGGTCGGTTGTCGCGGCCATCTCCGGTGACCGCGCGGCGCCGTGCGGAGGCTTTCGGCTCCTTCGTCCTTTGAAGAGCAGCCGCGATTGCGATCCATTACCTACAACGTAATCGACGCCATGTCCTGCCCCGGCCATGGTTCTCACGCCGGAACTGGTCCGGCCATCAAGCAGGAGACCTCCCATAACCGACGCTGCATCCATCGCCACCCGCTACGTCGCCCTCTGGAACGAGACCGATCCGGATCGCCGTAAGGCCCTGATGACGGACCTGTGGTCCGAGGTAGGCACGTACCGCGATCCTCCCATGCAAGGTGACGGCCGTAGCGAGGTGTGCGTTCCTCAGCCATTGAAATCCCAAGCCTGCGGCAGCCAGCGGTAGCCGCTTCCGGTTCGATAGAGACGTCCGAGCCCGGGGAACGGGAAGTGAAAGCCGAAGAGGAGCAGGTGTTGCCGCCGATGAGAAACTGACCCGGTCGCCGCTTCAAATCTGACCCACCGGCTATGCTGGGCCTTCGCACGAGGAGCGGAGGACCCGGATGATCGGAGGTGAGATGTCGATGGAGATCCGGGTGCTGGCCAAACACGGCAAAGGCGTGCGCGAGATTGCCCGCGAACTAGGGCTGTCGCGTAATACAGTGCGGCGCTATCTGCGCGAGCCGGAGGCGGTTCGGTACCGGCCCCGCCCATCGCGGCCGGCCAAACTGGATCCCTACAAGCCCTACATCCGACAGCGCCTGGCGGCGGCCGCGCCGGATCTTATTCCGGCCACCGTGCTGCTGGCCGAGTGTCGCGAGCGCGGTTATGCCGGCAGCTACACGATGCTCAAAGCCTTCGTGGCCTCACTCAGGCCAGCGGTGCCGCCGGAGCCGCTGGTCCGGTTCGAGACTGAACCAGGCGAGCAGATGCAGGTGGACTGGGCCACCATCCGGCGTGGCACCGACCGCCTGTCCGTGTTTGTGGCAACGCTGGGCTGGTCGCGCAACACCTATGCCGAGTTCGTCTCAGACGAGCGCCTCGAGACCCTGATCGCCTGCCACGAGCACGCCTTCCTGGCCTTCGGCGGCGTGCCGCGCGAGGTGCTCTACGACAACATGAAGACAGTCGTGGTCGAGCGTGATGCCTATGGCCGCGGCCGCCACCGCTTCCATCCAGGCTTTGTCGACTTTGCTGGCCACTGTGGCTTCCGCCCGCGGCTCTGCCGCCCCTATCGGGCGCAGACCAAAGGCAAGGTCGAGCGCTTCATCCGCTATCTGCGCGCCAGCTTCTGGGTGCCGCTGGCCAGCCAGTACGCGCAGAACGGTCTGGTTGTGGACCGCGAGGCGGCCAACATTGCTGTGCGCCGCTGGTTGCGTGAGGTGGCCAATGCGCGTGTGCACGCCACGACAGCGGCGGTTCCGTCCGAGCGGCTTGAGAGCGAAAGAGCTTCTCTCCAGCCCGTTCCAGCCCCCTATACCAGCCTGATCGAGCGGCAGATCCCGCAGCGCGCCTCACGGCGACCGATCCTGGGTCTGCAGCATCCGCTTGCGCTGTACGATGCCTTTGCGGGAGCAGTCTCATGAACGATCTCCAGCATGCCCGCATCGCCGACCTGTGTGCCGAGTTGCGGCTGAGCGCGATGGTGGATCTGTACGGTCCATCCGCCCAGGCTGCCGCCGCGCGGGATGGGTCTTACAGTGACTTCCTGGAAGAGGTCTTGAGGGCGGAACGGGATGCTCGGCGCCAGCGAGCTCGCGACCTGTTCGCGCGCACCGCCGGCTTCCCGGCAATCAAAACCCTCGACAGCTATGACTTCGGCTTTGCTACCGGTGCGCCGCGCCAGCAGATCCAGGAACTGGCCAGCCTTGCCTTTGTTGAGCGAGCCGAGAACGTGGTGTTCCTGGGCCCGTCCGGGGTCGGCAAAACCCATCTGGCGATTGCCCTCGGCTACTTGGCGACCCAGCGGGGCTGGAAAGTGCGCTTTACCTCCGCGGCCGATCTCGTGCTGCTGCTGGAGAGCGCCCAGCGCCAGGGGCGGTGGAAGGAGGTCCTGCATCGGGCGGTCAACGTCTACCGGCTGCTGATCATCGATGAGATAGGGTATCTGCCGATGAGCCGGGAGCAGGCGAACCTGTTCTTCCAGGTGGTGGCCAAGCGCTACGAGAGGGGCGCAATGATCCTGACGTCCAATCTGACGTTCGGCAGTTGGGATCAGGTCTTTGCTGAGGAGACCGTGCTGACCGCCGCCATGCTCGATCGGCTACTGCACCACTCGACGGTGATTCAGATCAGTGGCGAGAGCTACCGCCTCAAGGACAAGCGCCGCGCCGGCATGGTGGCGAAGCCAAAGGAACGATTGGGATGAGAGCGGGGTGGGTCAGATTTGAATCGGCGCGCCAGCTCAAAGTGGGTCAGGATTCAATCGGCGTTGACACAGGTTGTCCGCTGCCGCTCGGTCAAACAATCTGTTGCGTGTCTGCCGTGCCGCCGGCCCGTCAATGTCCACACCCGGCATCCAACCCTGATCGATATTGAGCAGAGGATGATAGGCCAGATCCGCGGTCACCATGAGTTGGTCTCCGCCTGACGCAATCAGCAGAGCCGACATACCCGGCGTGTGCCCATGGGCCGGGACGGTCATGATGCCGGGTAGGACCTCGCGCCCAGGCTGATAGCGGATCACGTTGCCGGCAACAGCCTCCAAGCTGATCTTGATGTTCCGGATGAAGCGCTCCTGAAAATCGCGGGGCATCGGCAGATGGCTGAGATCACGCTCATTGATGTAGAAGAACTGCCAGTCCGGTTCCGGAACATAGACTCCAGCCTTCGGGAAGGCCACCGTTCCATCCTGATTGCGGAGATTGCCTACGTGGTCGGGATGTGTGTGGGTGATAACGATCGCTTCGATGTCGCCAGGTGCAAGTCCCAAGTCCGCCAATCGGCTGATCAAGCGGCCACCGTTCGGACCCATTGCCAGGTTCGCACCGGGATCGATAAGGATCCTGCGGCTGCCCTGCTCAAGCAGCATGGCGTTGAGCTGAAGAGGAAACTGGCTCTGCGAGAGGTGAGCGGCGCCTAAGACAGCATCAAGTTCAGCCTGCTCGGCATCCCTTGCATAGATCCTGATGTTCCCAGCGATTGTGCCATCGCTGATGATCGTGGCCTGGATGTCGCCGATGTGGAACCGGTATGTGCCCGCGTTAATGCCTGCGGAGACGGCGACCCGACACGGGTCTTGTGGAGCCTGTGCAGCGGTGCGGCTCACACCGAGCCCTGTGACGGCCCCGATGCCTGCTCCGGTAAGGAGTAACCCGCGGCGAGAAAGAATGCTGGTCATGACAAGAGCTCCAGAAGAGATGAAAGTGAGAACGTGCAGTTCCTTGCGGAGCCCTTGAGGTCTCCGTTCGTTGAAAGCTGCGAGTTGTCAGATGTGGGGCTTGGCTGCGCAGAAGCTCAGGCGATCACGAAGTCGTACCGCCCAAGGCGTTCGGAGGCGATCTTCTCGATCTCGAGCAGGAGCTGTGGGGTGAACTGGTAGTCGCGCTCATTGCCCGGCTCGCCAGGGAAGAAGAGCTGCGTTGTCAGAACCCGCCCTCCAGGACGCTGCACCTTGAAATGGATGTGGCGTGTGCGGCCGGTGTACAATCCTGGGATGATGGTGGTGAACGACCAGCGGCCTCCCCCATCCGTGCTCTGATAACCCCGCAGGCGCTTGCCGGTATTATCGTACTGCCCGTTTCCATCGGCCTGCCACAATTCCACGACGGCATCAGGAATAGGGCGGCAGGAACGATCGACCACATGGCCGCCGATCCTCAGACGCACGCCGCCTGACAGCTCGGATGTAAGATCACTCCGGAGCGGGCTCTGCGGCTTATAGAACGGTCCTTCCGTCGATGACGGGGTGATCTCGTGATCATCGCCGCAGGCCGGCGTGAGCGGCAACGGGAAGGCGGATGTCTGCGCAGAAATGTGGCGGGCTGACAGGAAGGTCAGTGCAGGTGTTGCAAAGAACCCAGCGACAAGATCACGTCGAGTAACGCTCATGTGACACTCCTCAGGACTGGAGATCCGCGGTTCGTGGAGAAGAAGGTGTCACATTCTGAACAGGCTGATAAGCTGCACAATCCTGAATGATCTGATTAGGCCGGCTTAACAATGAAGAGCGTCGACATTGGTGATCTTGAGGTGTTTGCCGCCATTGCCCGCAGCGGCAGCTTCCGCAAAGCAGCGACTGTGCGAGGGGTTTCAGCCTCTGCCCTGAGCCAGACGATTCGGCAGCTCGAGGAGAGGCTAGGTGTTCGTCTCCTGAACCGGACGACCCGGAGCGTCGCCCTCACCCAGGCGGGCGAGCGCCTCCTGGGGCGCCTTGTCCCTGCGCTCGATCAGGTCCAGGAGGCGGTGGACGAGATCAACAGCTTCCGGCAGACACCAACCGGCACGGTTCGGATCAATGCACCCGCGCCGGCGGTGGAGCACATTCTCGCGCCGCTCATCAACCCGTTCCTGAAAGAATATCCGGAAATCAGCCTTGAGATCATCAGCGATGCTGCCAAGGTTGATATTGTTGCGGAAGGTTTTGACGCCGGGGTACGCTTTGGCAAGCAACTGGCCCGCGACATGATCGCTGTGCCACTTGGACCATCTCTGCGTTACGTCGTCGTGGGATCCCCGGATTATCTCGCGAAGTACGGGGTTCCGCAGAATCCGGCGGATCTCCTGACGCACGTCTGCATCCGACAACGATTCCCCGGCGGGACGATCTTCACCTGGGAGTTCGAGAAAGGGCGCAAGAAGGAGACGATCACGCCGGAAGGTCGCCTAACCTTGAACGATGCTCGCCATATCACCCAGGCCGCCATGGATGGGCTTGGCCTAGCGTGGGTCCTGGAGGATTTTGTACGACCGTCACTGTCCGATCACCGGCTTGTGGAGGTCCTCGTCGATTGGAGCCCGCGAATCCCCAGTTGGTACCTCTACTACCCGAGCCGTCGCCATACGCCGGTGGCCCTTCGCGTCTTCCTCGACTTTATACGCAGAAACAGTCATTCGAACCCGGCCAATGCAGACCAAGCAATCCCAAACCAGATGCCCTGAAGGTCGGCTTGGGGTCAGGCAGTGAAATTCGCTCACTATAATCCTCTTGCTGCCAAAGGTCGTGTCCGGGAGCTCAACCCAGCGGGCGCTCCGGGCCCCATGCTGATGTTGCCGTCCTTCACAATCCGGGCGTATGCCACCTCCGCCTGACCACCTAGGCCTTCTGCTGGACAGTTTGCTCCAGCGTCACCTTCTTGCTCTCCCGGTCTCCGGTGTGTGCGATTGGCACACCATGCCGGAACCGCGCTGAAGGTCAGCCAGAATTCTGCCGCCGCAACCGAGCCAACGATCAGGCCGGTGGAGCCATAACGCGCCCATTTGGACCATTGGCGTGTTGGAGGCCCCTGGTTCAGTAGTGTGGTGAAGGTTCTGCAAATCGCCTGAGCGGGGCGGTCATGGCAGGATGGTGATGTCCAAGTCACCCTCCGAGAGGAGCCCCACCATGACCACTGTGAAGGATAAACCTGCTGCCGCTGCCATCAAGGAGCTTCTGAGCCAGAGCCCGGACGGGCTGCGCGAGATCGTGCGTGCCGTCATGCAGGAGATGCTCGAAGCCGAGATGACCGATGCGCTCCAGGCCGAGAAAGGCGAGCGCACCGCCTCCCGCCTCGGCTACCGCTCGGGCTACTATACCCGCACCCTCGTGACCCGCGTCGGCAAGCTTGAGCTGCGCGTGCCGCAGGACCGGGACGGGCGCTTCTCCACCGAGCTGTTCGAGCGTTACCAACGCTCCGAGCAGGCGCTCGTCGCCACCCTGGCTGAGATGTACGTCCAGGGCGTCTCCACCCGCAAGGTCAAGGCCATCACCGAGGAGCTGTGCGGCCACAGCTTCTTGGCTTCCGCCATCTCCTCGATCAACAAGCGCCTCGACGACAGCCTGGCCCAGTTCGCCGCGCGAAGGCTCGAGGAGCCGTTCCCCTATCTCATCCTGGACGCCCGTTACGAGAAGGTGCGCGAGGGCGGCATCGTCAGCTCGCAAGCCGTGCTGATTGCAGTGGGCATCGACTGGGACGGCCGGCGCCAGATCCTGGGCGTCGAGATGGCCAACCGGGAAAGCCAGTCCTCCTGGCGGACCTTTCTGCTCGGCCTGCGCGAGCGCGGCCTCTCCGGGGTGGAGCTGGTGGTGGCGGACGATCATGCCGGGCTGAGAGCGGCGATCCGCGAGGTGCTGAGTGAGGCCGCCTATCAGCGCTGCTATGTGCACTTTCTCCGGAATGCCCTCGATCACCTGCCGCGCAAGGCCGACGATGACTGCCTGCAGGAGCTGCGCTGGCTCTATGACCGGCGCTCGGTCGAGGAGGCGCGGCGGGATCTCGCGGCCTGGCTTGCCAAGTGGGAGGCGCGCTACCCGCGCCTGGTCGCCTGGGCTGAGGAACCGATCGAGGAGACATTCACCTTCTATCGCCTGCCGCGCCAGCACCATAAGCACCTGAAGAGCACCAACATGCTCGAGCGTCTGAGCGAGGAGATCAGGCGGCGCACCTACGTGGTGCGGATCTTCCCCAATGCAGCCTCATGCTGCCGGCTGGTGCGGGCCCTGGCGGTGGAAACGCACGAGAACTGGCTCGAGGCCCACCGCTACCTCAACATGGGGGACCTGAAGGAGCACAAGAAGGATCAACTCCGCGAAGCCGCTTAGCCAGCCTGACCGGCCGCCTCGCTTTGCAGAACTTGACGCACACAATCTTCAGCGGTCGTCGAGTCCGTTCCGGCTCCCGCAGCAGCCCTCACGGCTTCCCAGTTGGCCAGCCGATCCACTCGCTCATTCTCAGAGTGGCCGGCATGGCCCTTCACCCACTTCCAGGTGATCGCGCGGCTAGCTATGAGGGCATCCATCTGCATCCAGAGATCCTGGTTCAGCACAGGTTTCCCATCTGCCTTACGCCAGCCTTTGGCTTTCCATCCCCGGAGCCATTCGTTCGCTCCTTTGATCACATACTGGCTGTCGCTATGGATCACGATGGGCAGACCCTGAGGCACAGCCTCAAGCGCCTTGATGGCTGCCGTCATTTCCATCTTGTTGTTGGTCGTGGAGCGGTCGCGTCCCACAATGACCTGCTCTTGGCCTGCAATGGTAATGACAGCAGCGTAGCCGCCTGGACCGGGGTTCCCCAGGCATGCGCCGTCCGTGAAGATGATGGCTTCGTTACTCATGGTTTCTCAATAGGTCGGCTAGTGGAATAGGGTTGCTCTAGGGGAGCGAAACGGGAAAGGCGCTTAGAACAGCGAGAGCTTAAGATCGGGTGACTGCGTGAAGTTGCATAGTGAGTCCAAGATCAGCCCCTCAACTCTCCTTCTCAAGGCAGACCTAGCTTGCACGCTCCCAAGAAAATCCAGCTACTCTTGGATCGGCCGCGAATGCCGCGGGCTCGAATTGAAGCCTGATCCTGGGGCTCTCGCAGACCGCTTGAACCCCAAGGCTTGTTAGCCGCATCTTCCAGGTCTGATAGGCAACGGGTTCAGGCTGGTCAAAGACGCTGCAGCTAAACCACGTTAGCGTCGCTCCCTTCTTTGGGCATCGGACGGATGTCGCCCGAATTCCTGTAGCCCCAGCTTTGCGAGCCAAATCGGCAAAGGTCGTTGTTGCAGTGTAGTCACTCAGGTGCTTGAGCCTGGGATCCGGATGCTCGGTAATGTCGATCATCCGGTCGGTTGATACCGAAGCCGCAAAGGCCGTGTACTCGGCAAAGCCCGGTGGAATGATGGTATTAGGCGACTCTGCGTAGAACAGGACGCGGTAAAAGGCCATCTCGGCAATGGCCGTTTCGGCCTCTTCGGCGGAATAGAATGCGCCTTCGCGCTGGCCGGCTCGCCGAAAGCGGCCGTCTTTCTTCGGTGTATAGCGAAATGGCGAGTAGAGGAGATAGTGGATCTGTCGGATGTCAGGCGAAATCCTCGGCTTGGATGCGTCGAGCAACTGCTCGAGCCTGTCCTGCTCGTCCAGAGTGTCCACCAACAGATAGGTCGAGACAACATGCTGAGCCTCCACAACCCGCCAGCACCGTCCATGGAACGGACGAAAGTCAGACTGGAGCGCGTCTGGAGTCGAGATACTCGATGACATTCAGAAGTCCGGTGATTGTCTGGACGGCCTCAATGGGGCGTGTCTCAAGAGCGGTGTTGTAGCTCTTGAGCCAGGATGCTGCCGCCTTAGCGTCCCCTCCGACGATGGCATCAAGGGAGCGATAAAGCCGGATAAAAAGAAGTGCGAGCTCAAAAGCTTTGGGATCTCGATCCAAGGGAAAATCGCCCGTTTTCATTCGCGACACGGTTGATTCCGATACGCCAATGATCGTGCCAAGATCGCGCTGCGAAACGCCGAGGCGTTCGGCTGCACGGATGGCAGCCTTCGAAACGATAGCGCCATCGCGAGGCTCAGATCTGGCAACAGGGTGTGCGAGCATGGGCGCCTCCTTTCAATAGAAAGATACGCGATGTAAAATTTCTGTAAAGCGAAAAGTTCCGAACGCGGGAGCCACTGGGATAACGATTGGAGGGGGCTCGAGACAAAATCCGCATTAGAATACCCATTCCTTCCCGTAAGCACGTCCCTATTCATAACAATATTATAAAATTTCACATAACAAACATTTTGACAAGAAGTTCGTAACCGCCGCCATGGCAGGATCCTCGTCAACCAGGAGGATTTCATGCGCGCCAATCGACGGCTTGCCCAGCTCTGGTTCGATGCGCTGGCGACCGAACTCGGTGCGTCAGCCGGCACCCTCGACACCTATACCGACGACCTCAACTGCTATCTTGCTTGGCTCGAGGAGCAGGCCCTTGGGCTGGACGAGGTCGGCTTGGAGCAGATCCGCGGCTACATCGCGGCTCTCGATCAGCGCGGCTACGCGGGCTCGACCATTGCCCGCAGGATCACAGTGGCACGCGGCTTGCACAAGTTCCTGATCGCCGAAGAGCTCGGATCCCACGATCCCACATCCAATCTATCGACCATGCGCCGTCCCAGGAAACTACCCTTTGTGCTGTCCATTGCCGAGACAGAGGCGCTCCTGGAGACTGCCCACCGGCTTGCGGCCGATCCTGCGGTCGGGCTGTACCGGCAGGCCGGCTATGCCCGGCGGGCAGCCCTGTTCGAGACCCTCTACGCTTCGGGCATGCGCATCAGCGAGGCGCTGTCTCTGCCCTCCGATGCGGCACCTGCGGGCACCCGGATGCTGCTCGTACACGGCAAGGGCGACAAGCAGCGGCTGGTGCCGCTCCACGAACGCGCCATTGCCGCCATTGGCCACTGGCAGAGGTTGGCGGCGGCGTATTCCGGCGGAGCGCCCTCCCCTTGGCTGTTCCACCCAGTCCGCAATGGATCCAAGGCGCTGACCCGCCAAGCCGCACTGCTGGAGATCAAAGAGGCGGCCGTAGCCGCAGGGCTGGCCAGCCCCGAGCGGGTGTCGCCGCATGTCCTGCGCCACGCCTTTGCCACCCACATGCATGCGAACGGCACGGACCTGCGAGTGCTGCAGGAGCTGCTCGGCCATGCCGGCATCGAGACCACTCAGATCTACACCCATCTCGACACCTCCCGCCTCCACCAGATGGTCCGTGACCTCCACCCCCTCAACGAACAGAGATAGACAATATCAGCGGCCGCCATTCGTCTCCGCCACAGCGCAAGAGGGCGCCATATCCTAAGTAGTCGCCCTTGAGGTGGAGCGCGAAGCTCAGCATGGCAGGACTGCCGGGACGTGGTCGGTGGCCCTGAAGCGGTTTCTTGTAGAATCGTCTCTTCCGCCAACCTGGAGCGGCTCTACCGTAACCCGATGCTTGGCTTCCGCGTCGCCCCATAATGCTGGTATTGCACTGCGCTAGCTATCTAAACCAAGCTTATCCTCCCGCTCCCAGTTAACTTCCGCAAAGCAGGCGAGCCTGCGTCTGAATGAGTCCGCCGCAACTATCGCGCTGGCCATGATCTCGCCGGTGGTGGGATGCGCTCCTAGTGAGGCAGGGATATCAGCATTTCAACTGGCCATCATCAATTTATAGTATTTGCATTCGTTTTCCATCCGCAATCCAATGGTCGTCTAGCGGTCCCAAGTACATGTCAGAACGGTGGAAGCATGTCGCTGGAAACAAAAAGCAAAGCTGCCCGGACGCCAGGAGCGAAAAGAGCGGAGGAAGGGGAGTACCTCTTCGAGCTCGCAAAGGTCAATCACATCATGGGCGGGCCGGACTATTCGACGGCCAACGGTTCCTGCATCGAAGGTGACAGAATGATGGTCGCCTTGATGAGCATGCCGGCGGGTACCGGTGCGCAGCCTCACTCCCATCCGAATGAGCAGTGGATATACATCCTCGAAGGTACCTTCCACATGACCGTCGGGGGACAGGAGGTAACGGCCAAGCCTGGATCGGTCGTCTACATTCCGTCGAACACGATGCACGCCGGACGTGCATCTGCGGAACGGGACGTTCTGTTCTTTACCGTCAAAGATACATCTCACGGGCTGCATGGGATCAAGGCGGCTTAAATCCGATAGTCGACTCATGCGCGATCAACTGTCGGAGCCGTGACGTCCTGCCTTCAGAACTGAAGGTACCCGTTTCCAACGCCGCCACCAGAGCAGCGATCTTGATAATCCAGCCATAGCAAACGGGAGGAAATATGAAGACGTTCGTAACCAGTGTTGTTGCTACCGCGGCTCTGGTGTTGGGAGCCGCATCCGCATCGGCCCAGTATCCTGAGAAGCCTGTCACCATTGTTGTCCCATATGCACCAGGTGGGGCAACCGACGTCGTTGCACGCGTCGTCGGCGAGGAGATGCGCAAGATCACAGGGCAGAACTTCATCGTTCAGAACAAGCCCGGCGCTTTCGGAATTCTGGCCATCGAGACCGCCGCGAAGGCTGATCCGGACGGCTATACCCTCCTGCTCGGGAACGTGACGACAAGCGCAATCACTCCGGTGATCTACTCGGACAAGTTCTCGATCAACTACGCCAAGGATATTCGTCCCGTTGCTCGCGTGGCCGAGGTTCCCGGCCTTCTTGTGGCCTCGACGAAGGCGGACAGTTCGATCAAGACCCTGGACGATCTCATCGCCAAGGCGAAGAGCGAACCCGGCAAGATCCGCTTCACCAGCGCCGGTCTCGCCAGCTATCCGCATTACGACATGGAGCTGCTGGCCCAGAAGGCCGGCATCAAGATCGTGCATGTTCCCTCCCCTGCCGGGGCTTCCGGTATGGGCAACGACCTGTTGAGCGGAGACGTCCATGTCGCATTCCTGAATGCGGCAAGCGCCCTTCCTCTCGTCAAGGACGGCAAGCTGACGGCCCTGGCCACAGTCACGAAGGAACGTCTGCCCGAACTGCCGGACGTCCCGACGATGAAGGAGCTGGGATATGAGGGGGTCGGCACGATCAACTGGCAGGCCTTGTTCGCACCCTCCGGCGTTCCGGACGACGTCCTCGCCAAGCTCCAGACGTCGCTGGACAAGGCCATGAGCAGCGAGGGCGTGAAGGCCGCCTTCGCCCCGTCCCTCTTCCGCGCATCCCTGACGAGCTCTCCCGAGGAGGCTTCCAAGTGGATCCAGAGCGAGATCGATTACTGGAAGGACGTCACCTCCAAGGTCGATATCTCCAAGAAGTGATCGCGGACTGCAATCGGCTGCTCTCTCAGGGCAGTCGATTGCCCGTCCCAATGAAGGTTGTCGCGGAGCTTGTGCATGACTGATCAGCTAACATCTCGCTCCATGAGGGAAGGCGGTCGGACGGGAGCACGAAGTCAGGTCGATCGATCCGACCTGCTCTCCGGCGTGTTCTTCATATTCGTCGGAGTTCTGGGCCTCGTCGTCTCGCGAGATTACGATGTCGGCACGGCCACCAACATGGGCGAGGGCTACGTTCCGCGCATGATCTGCTGGATCCTGATCGGCATCGGGGGGATCATCGCGGGCCGGTCTTTCCTGCGCTCCGCGACAACTGAAGTCGAGCCTCTGGTGTGGCGGCCGATCATCTGCGTCCTGGCCAGCGTCATCAGCTTTGCGCTGTCGGTTGAGAAACTGGGCCTCCTGATCGCGATCCCTCTGATGATCGGGATCGGAAGCCTCGCCGGACAAGGTCTCCGCTGGACAGAAACGTTCCTGATCATGATCGGGCTTTGCCTCGGAACGATCGCAATCTTCTCCTGGGGTCTGGGCCTCACGATCCCCGTATTGCCGAGGCTCTGATGTCGGATTTCCTGTCGAACATGGCTCTCGGCCTCTCGGTCGCCCTGACGCCGGCCAATCTCCTCTTCGGCTTCTTGGGCTGCCTGGGCGGAACACTGGTGGGCGTTCTTCCAGGCATTGCTCCCATCGCTACCATTTCCATGCTCCTCCCGCTGACATTCTACCTGGAGCCGGTTTCCGGCCTCATCATGCTCGCGGGAATTTTCTACGGCGCCCAGTATGGCGGCTCGACGACGGCGATCCTCGTCAATCTCCCGGGCGAGAGTTCCGCCGTCGTCACCTGTCTCGACGGGCACCAGATGGCCAAGCGAGGGCGCGCCGGCGCGGCGCTCGCCATCGCGGCGCTGGGCTCTCTCTTCGCAGGATGCGTCGCGACCCTCCTGATCGCCCTGTTCGCCCCGCCGCTCGCGGAGGTCGCCCAATCCTTCGGCGCGCCCGAGTATTTCTCGCTGATGCTGTTCGGGCTCTTGTCCGCGGTCGTTCTTGCGCACGGCTCCGTCATCAAGGCCATCGGCATGATCTTCCTGGGCCTTCTCCTCGGCACGGTCGGGATGGACATCAACACGGGCAATTAGCGCTTCACCTTCGGATTCTCGGAACTCGCGGACGGCATCGACATCATGCCCCTGGCCATCGGCCTGTTCGGCGTGACCGAGGTCATCGCCAATCTGGTGCGCCCGGAAAGCGAGCGCGTGGCGATCAGCCAGAAGCTCTCAAGGCTCTGGCCGACTCGTCAGGAGCTGCGCGAAGCAGCGCCCGCCGCTGTGCGGGGCACCGCTCTCGGCTCGTTTCTGGGCCTGCTCCCCGGTGGCGGAGCGGTTCTCAGCTCCTTTGCGGCGTATACACTGGAAAAGAAGCTCTCCTCCAAGCCCGAGCGGTTCGGGCACGGCGCCGTCGCGGGACTGGCCGCGCCGGAGGCGGCCAACAATGCAGGCGCTCAGACATCGTTCGTTCCCATGCTGACCCTCGGAGTGCCCGGCAACGCCGTCATGGCCGTGATGGTCGGCGCAATGACGATGCATGGCATCCAGCCGGGTCCCCAGGTGATGACCGAACGCCCGGAGCTTTTCTGGGGCCTTATCGCCAGCATGCTGCTCGGCAACATCATTCTCGTCATCCTGAACCTGCCCCTGATCGGTCTGTGGGTTCAGTTTCTGCGCATCCCGTACCGCATGCTGTACCTGGCGATCCTGCTGTTCTGCGCCCTCGGAGTCTACACGGTCAACAACTCGACGTTCGACGTTGCCCTGATGGCGCTGTTCGGCGGCATCGGATACATGCTCTACCGCCTTCGCTGCGAGCCGGCCCCTCTCCTGCTGGGGTTCGTCCTGGGCCCGATGATGGAAGAGAATTTCCGCCGCACGATGCTGATTTCGGGCGGCGATCCGATGATCCTCCTCCAGCGGCCTCTCAGTCTCACCCTGCTTCTTCTGACAGCCGGCCTCTTTCTGATGCTCGTGCTGCCGAACATCTCCAAGACCAGAGCCGTCGCCTTTCAGGAGGCCGATCTTTGATCTCCGGCAGTTTTCCGGAAAGTCGGAAGTCGCCAGCCCGTGCAACCTGAGCGCCCTACGATCATCGGACCGGTGCTGCTGAACATGCGAGGATGAGATGAACCAGATCGTAGCGACGCCGCCTTCCGCAGGCGCAACCACAGATCCCATGATGCGCTCGGAAGTGCGTGACGGAATGCGCATCGACTGGGACGTTCACATCCCCATGGATGACGGAATCGTCCTTCGTGCGGATGTCTTCCGGCCGGACGACGACAGTCAGTACCCAGTCATCATGACCTACGGGCCCTATGCCAAGGGACTTGCCTTTCAGGACGGATACCCGAGCGCCTGGAACAAGATGGCGGCCGATCATCCCGACGTGACCGCGGGTTCGACGAACAAGTATCAGAATTGGGAGGTCGTCGACCCGGAGAAGTGGGTTCCGGCAGGATACGCGGTGGTGCGTGTCGATTCCCGCGGATGCGGACGCTCGCCCGGCTACGTGGACCATTTCTCCGCCCGGGAGACGAGGGATTTCTACCAGTGCATCGAATGGGCCGCCGTGCAGCCCTGGTGCGATGGCAAGATTGGCCTGAACGGCGTGTCTTATTACGGCATCAACCAGTGGCAGGTCGCCTCCCTTCAGCCGCCCTCCCTCGTGGCCATGTGCATCTGGGAGGGAGCTTCCGACTTCTACAGGGACATGTCGCATCACGGCGGCATCCTGAGCACGTTCTGGGCCAACTGGTACGACATGCAGGTGAAGACGGTCCAATACGGGCTTGGGGAGAACGGTCCGCGAAGCCGGGTCACGGGCGATCTCGTCTGCGGGCCGGACACGCTGACGGAGCAGGAATTGACGCAGAACCGCTGCCGCTTCGGTGACGAGATCTTTGCGCACCCGCTGGACGATGAGTACCACCGGGTGCGCACGGCGCAGTGGGACAAGATCAAGGTTCCGTTCCTTAGCGCCGGAAACTGGGGCGGACAGGGCCTTCACCTGCGAGGCAACGTGGAAGGCTTCGTTCGTGCCGCGTCCGACCGGAAATGGCTGGAGATGCACGGTCTCGAGCATTGGACGGAGTTCTATACGGATTACGGCGTCGCGCTTCAGCGCCGCTTCTTCGATCACTTCCTCAAGGGCGCGGACAACGGGTGGGACGACCAGCCCCGCGTCCAGCTTCAGGTCCGCCGGATCGACGGCTTCGAGCCGCGCATGGAGAATGAATGGCCGCTCGCGCGGACGGAGTGGACGAGGTTCTACCTGGATCTCGAAAATGCCGGCCTGACCTGCGAACAGCCCGCATCGCCCATGGCGGTCAGTTTCGAGGCCCTGGGAGATGGCGTGACCTTCATGACCGAGCCCTTTGCCGAGGACACGGAGATAACGGGCCCCTCGTCCCTGAAGATGCTCGTCTCGTCCTCGACCGCGGATGCGGACATATTCGCCGTTCTGCGGCTGTTCGACCCGGACGGCGGGGAGATCGTCTTTCAGGGCGCGATCGACCCGCACGCGCCCCTGACGCAGGGATGGTTGCGCGCATCCCACCGCAAGCTCGATCCCCATCTGTCAGAGCCTTACCGGCCCTACCACACCCACGACGAGGTCCAGCCTCTCGAACCCGGGCAACAGGTCGATCTGGATGTGGAGCTATGGCCGACCTCGATAGTCGTTCCGAAGGGTCATCGCATCGGTCTGACCGTCCGGGGAAGCGACTACGAAACCAGTCGCCCGACGGGCGCGAGACTGGGCCATTTCAAGAACGAGCTGAAGGGATGCGGGCCCTTCATTCATGACGACCCAAGGGATCGCCCGGCGGATGTCTTCGGAGGCACGACGACCTTGCACGGCGACGACCGGCTAATGCCTCACATCCTCCTTCCCGTGATCCCCCACCGGTAAGGTGGAACATCCCTCCCTCTCATTCCACCCAAAGACGCAAGGGCGACGCTGCACATGGACCTGAAACACACCACGAATATGGAGGCCGGCTCAAAGCAAGAAGCATGCGGCTCCAGAGAAACGACCTACCGCATCAAGATCGAAAAGGATGTCGAGATCCCGATGCGGGATGGAGCCAGACTCAAGGCGGACATCTTCAGGCCCGACGACGCAGGCACCTTCCCCGTCATCATGAATCTCGGGCCCTATCAGAAGGACAAGGTCTGGGTCCCGCCGGAGGACCTGGAGGAAAAGCCCAACCCGCTCATGAACTGGGAGACGATCAATCCGGAATGGTGGGTTCCGAAGGGCTACATCGCCGTTCGCGTCGACGCCCGCGGCACCGGGAAATCTCCCGGCCAGGGGGAGCCCTGGTCCTACCAGGAATCCCTCGACTTCTATGATGCGATCGAATGGGCAGCACAACAGCCCTGGTGCTCGGGCGCCGTCGGACTTTCCGGAATTTCGTACTTCTCGATCAACCAGTGGTTCGTCGCCAACCATCAGCCGCCGTCCCTCAAGGCGATGATTCCCTGGGAGGGATTTGCGGATCTCTATCGCGATGCCCTCTTCCACGGGGGGCTCCTGAACCAGTTCATGACGAACTGGTTCGTCACGCACCTGTCCCATCACCTGATCGGGCGGGCCTACAGGAACAATCCCGACACGTTCCAGACCAACACGCTCTGGAAATGGCTGCGCAACAACCTGGACAACGGCACGTTCCGCGGGGAGCAGGCGCAGTGGGACAAGATCACCGTACCCTTCCTCACGGCCGGGAACTGGTCCGGAATGGGCCTGCACATGCGCGGCAATTCAGAAGCCTATATGCGCGCTGCGTCCAAGCACAAGAAGATGCGGATGCATGCCGGCAACCATGTTCATCCCTTCTACACGGAGGACGGACGGCGCGACCAGCTGAGGTTCTTCGACTACTGGCTGAAGGGCATCGACAACGGCGTCATGGATGAGCCTCCGGTTCGCCTTTGGATCCGCCACGGCAACGCCGCGGGGGAGTGGCGGCACGAGAACGAATGGCCGATCGCCCGCACGGAGTGGACCAAGTTCCACTTGGACCTGTCGCCTCCGGCGGAGGGGGAACCGAAGAACCGTGGCGGCCTCGTGCGAGAGAGCAATTCTGCCGAAACGCAATCGAGAACCTATTTCGCCAGCGGTGCGGGAAAAGCCGGTCAGGCCTCCGCCTCCTCCACTTTTCTGGCGGCCGGCGCCATGATGGCCGGAATGGGCATCTCCTTGGACACGCCTCCCCTCGAGGAGGATACGGAAGTGACCGGGCCCCTCATGGCTCAGCTCTGGGTGTCGAGTTCTACCGAGGACATGGATCTGTTCCTTACGATCCGCAACATCGACCCGGACGGGAACGATGTCTTCGAGGTGGGACAGCAAGGCCAGCAGGTCCCCGTCGCGAAGGGCTGGCTGCGGGTCTCGCACCGGGAACTCGATCCCGACCTATCCTTGCCCTACAGGCCCTATCACAAGCACAAGCGCCGGCTGTACCTGAAGCCGGACGAGATCGTTCCGGTCCAGGTCGAAATCTGGCCGACGAGCATGTTGTTCAAGAAGCGACATCGCATCCGTCTGGACATTCAGCCTCGGGACGGCATCGGCAGCATTCATTACACCCACTACCATGCCGACTATAATACCGGGACGAACACCATCTACTCCGGCGGGGACAAGGAGTCTTACCTGCTCCTGCCCGTCATCCCGAAGAAGGCCTCCTGATCGGACGGGATAGCCTGCTTTCACATGCTCGTCCTTCAGGTGCGCCAGGGGTCCAACGAACCTGGCGCCACCCTCCGGGCAGACTACAATCAGGAGGAGGAACGGCCTCTTCGGGCGCCCTCCCCTGCCCCCGCGGGCCGGGATGTCGGCTTGTAGGAATCTCGGTTTTGCGAGTTAAGACAACGCGAGTGGTTGATGTCGGAGAAACTCGAGCTTCACGTGAATGGGCGATCCGTCCTGGTTGCGGTTGAGGATCCGGACACACCCCTCCTTTACGTCCTGCGCAACACGCTGGAACTCAAGGGAGCCCGCTTCGGATGTGGCTTGGAGCAGTGTGGGGCCTGTACGGTTCTGGTGGACGGTGAGCCGGTATTCGCATGCAATCGCGCCGTGTCGACGGTCGTCGGTCGAGAGATCGTGACGGTGGAGGGGCTCTCCCCGGGAGAGGATGAGCATCCCCTTCAGCAGGCCTTCATCGCCGAACAGGCAGGTCAATGCGGCTACTGCCTGACCGGGATCCTCGTGTCGGCATCGGCGCTGCTCAAGAACAATCCGGATCCCAGCCGAGACGAAATCGTCTCGGCGCTGGACCGGCATCTGTGCCGCTGTGGCGCTCACAACAGGATCATTCGGGCGGTTCAGCGCGCTGCGAGCATCATGAGAGAAGGCAAATGACTTCCGTCAGCTTACCGCCGAGCCTCGAGGCGAATCCCCGGCTTGATCAGTGGGTGGCTTTCGTCCCGGGTCAGCAGGTGCGCGTCCACACAGGAAAGGTGGAACTCGGCCAAGGGATCCTGACGGTCGTTGCGCAGATTGCGGCGGAGGAGCTTGATGTAGCGCCCGAGCAGGTACGGATCGTCAGCGGCGTCACCCGTGACACACCCAACGAGAACTACACGTCGGGCAGCCTGTCCGTCATGACCTCGGGTGCTGCCGTAAGGCTGGTCTGCGCCGAGGTACGCAGGCTCCTTCTGCTCCGAGCCGCCGAGAAGCTTTCGTGCGATCCGGCATCGCTGTCGATCGAGAGTGGCAGGTTTCTCCGTGACGGAACGCCGACGGAACACGATTACTGGACTCTGGCCCCCGAAGTGGATCTCGCCCGCTCGACGACCGGAACGGCACAGATCAAGACGGCAGGCGACTTCCGCCTCATCGGACGCTCGCTTCCCCGTCTGGATCTTCCCGCGAAACTCAAGGGAGGCGCCTTCATCCATGATTTCGCCCCTCGCGAGGCCCTGCACGCACGCGTCATCCACCAGCCCTGGCGAGATGCCTCCTTGGCAGGCTTCGATGAGGAGACGTTCCGCCGGAAGACCCGCTCCAGGATCGAGGTCCTGCGGGAGGGGAACTTCCTCGCACTCCTGTCCTCCGACGAGTACGCCGTCGAGGCTATCGTCGCCGTTGCGCAATCCTTGTGCACCTGGGAGAGAGGCTCCGCCGTTCCTGACGACGCTGGACAGGTCGACTGGCTGAAGCGCCAGCCCGCCGACAGCCGGATCATTTCACATGGCTCACATGGCGCCGCTCCGGATGGGGACTACAGGGGCTCTCATCGGGCCTTGTTTTCTCGCCCCTACCTGGCACACGGCTCCGTCGCCCCCTCATGCGCCCTGGCGATTTTCGAGGACGGCCGGCTGACGGTTTGGACACATTCCCAAGGCGTGTTCCCGCTCCGCAAGGCGCTCTCCGACGTGCTGCAGGTGGATCCCGAACTCATCGACGTCAGGCACCAGCAGGGTGCCGGCTGTTACGGCCACAACGGCGCCGACGATGCCGCCTTCGATGCCGCCTTCATCGCGACAAGGCGGCGCGGCCAGCTCGTACGGGTCCAATGGACGCGGGCGGACGAGCTGACCGCAAGCCCGCTCGGCGCCGCCATGGCGGTGGAAGTGAGCGCCGACATGGACCCTCAAGGGAAACCTGCGAACTGGGCCCTCGAGATCTGGAGCGGTCCGCACGGGCAGCGTCCCGGCATGGGCGGCTTTCCCAATCTCGAGGGGGCCTATGCGCTGCCCAACCCTGCACCAAGACCACGCCTGAAGGACGTTCCCGACAGCAGTGGCGGCGGCGCCGCGCGCAATGCATTCTCCCTGTACGATCTTCCCGATCAGCGAAGTATCGTCAGGTTTCTCCCCGAGATCCCGATCCGCAGTTCATCCCTTCGGGCGCTCGGAGCGTTCGGCAACGTCCTCGCCATCGAATGCTTCATGGACGAACTGGCGGAGATCGCCGGAGAGGACCCGATCGAGTATCGTCTGTCTCTGCTGTCGGATTATCGCGCGCGCGAGGTCATCGAGGCGGTGCGGGACATGTCCGGCTGGAACGGCCGCTCGCAGGAGGCGGAGCCATCCGCGAAAGCCCTGGGTATCGGATTCAGCCGCTACAAGAACAAAGCCGCTTATGCTGCCGTCGTCGCCCAAGTTGAAGTCGACGAGGACGTGAGAGTCACTCATGTGTGGGCAGCCTCCGACGCCGGGCTCGTGATCAACCCCGACGGTGCATCGAACCAGGTCGAGGGCGGCATCATCCAGGCAGCGAGTTGGACGCTCAAGGAGGCCATCCGGTTCGCCGAGGGACGGCCCAGCAGCGTTTCCTGGGACGAGTACCCTATTCTGCGCTTCTCCGAGGTTCCCGAGGTGACGGTCCGATTCATCGAAAGGCCGGAGGAGTCGCCTCTGGGCGTCGGCGAGGTTGCCCAGGGGCCGACGGCTGCGGCCATCGCAAATGCGACGGCACGGGCTCTTGGGGTACGGATCCGCGATCTTCCCTTGACCCGCGAGCGGATTCTGGCCGCGATCGCCTGAGTTGGATCCCGAGATGGCGCACCGCTTGTTCCGGATCGATTGCAGCAGCACCCGCGTGCACCAGCCCTCCGAGGAGATGACCCATGTTGAGAGACTTCGCTGTGAAGGACGAGTCGTTTTGCCTGGAAGAGGCGACGATCGACGATCTGCATCATGCCATCAGGACGGGGCGGACGACCTGCTTGGAAGTCGTCGAACGCTACATTGAACGCGTCCGTCTCTACAATGGTGTCTCCACGATGCTGGTCACGGAGGATGGCGCGCCTGCTCCCGGCGCGACAGGTACCATACGGGGCATGGAGCCGCTTCGCTTCCCCACGGATACCGTCAAAGCCTCTACCGTTCTACCCGACCTCGACCAGTACAAGGGTCCTGCGCTCGAATATGGCCGAATGGAAGCCACGGCATCGGACCCGAACGTCCAGCAACAGTTCGGGATGGTGGTCGGCATTCCGAATGCGGGTCAGGTCAATGCGCTCGCGACCCTTAACATTCGTGGAGAACGCTCGGTCACCTGCCGCGGCGATTTCGATAGGCACCCCTCTCTGGGACCTTTGCCCCCGGGGGCTCCGCCCGTTTGCGAGTTCTTCCGCCACCTTCCGGATGCCCGCGAGCGCGCAGCAGAGCTGGACGTAATCTATGGTCGCAATCCCGACATCGAGAAGATGCCGATGTACGGCGTCGTCTTTTCCTTCAAGGATGCTTTCGACACCAAGGACATGCGCTCGACCGGGGGAGCCGATGCGGGCTACGACATCGACTTCCCCGAGCGTGATCACGTCTTGGTCGAGCAGCTTCGCACGAAGGGCGCAATCATCTTTGCCAAGGCAGTGATGACCGAATACAACGGGCGAGGCGGCGATCCGGGTGGACGCCACAAACCCGAGATGGTGCTGCCGTCGGTCCTCGGCTATCAGCGTAGCACCTGGGGCGGCACACCCTCGAACCCCTATGATACGACACGCTCCGCCTCCCTCGGCTCGAGCTCCGGGTCGGCCCTGTCGGTCAGTGTCAATCTCGTGATGGCGAGTCTGGGAGAAGAAACCCGCGCCTCCTGCCGCGGCCCATCCAACCACAACGCGATTGCGCTCATCCTGCCGCACAAGTCGCTTCTCGGCTTCGACGGGGGTGCCGTCGGCACAGATATCTATGTCGACCGCAGCGGCATTCACTGCCGCACCATCGGCGATTGTGCCAAAGTTCTCGACGCCTTAAAGGATCCCGTCGAAGGCTACTACGATCCCCGCGACCCCTTTACGACCGTGCCTCGATCGTCAATCCTGAGCACTCCCTATGCGAGCCACACCAGGACAACCGGTGCCTCGGGTGAACTCAGCGGCGTTCGGATAGGCGTCATCAGAGAGTCGATGGTGTCTGCTCCGGGCTCGAAGACGGAACAACCGATCGTCACGGCCGCCGCAGCAGAGATCAAGACGGTGTTGGGCGGCAGACTTGGCGCCGATCTCGTGGAATCATCGGACCCCCTGTGGGATGCGGATCCCGATATCGAGCCCATGAGGACCGACTACCGCCGTGCGCTTGCAAAGCTGGTGCCTGTCTTCATGCCGGAGCTGTTGTTCAGGCTAGGGCCGGACGGAGAGCCCGTGTTCAAGGAGTTTGCCGCCGCCATAGCACCGACCGAATTCATGCCCGGAAGGTTTTTCGGCACGGGTCAGATAAAGCCGATCGACTACTTCGTCGAAATGGCAGAGGGGCGGATCGACCCGCCGTCGAACCTGGATATCGCAACCATTCAGCAGCAAGAGCTCGCCCTGGCCTTCAGGTTTCACATCCCGCAATACCTGACGCGCCGCACCGCGGATTGGAGCGCCAGGGGATTCACCGAAACCCTGGTTGATTTTCCGAGCCTCAACGCGCGATCCAAGTTCTGGGGCGACGATCAGCGAGCCGCGTTCAGGAGCTGGGAGGAGGTGAGCGACATGCGCAACCCCCTCGACCAACGCCAAGGTATCAACGAGCGCATCATGCTGCGCGAGCTGTTGCGCCGGGTCGACATGATGGTGATCCTGGAGAACAAGCTGGATGCTCTCGTCAGGCTGCATACACCCTTTCCACCAGGAATAATCGGTGGAGCAGGTCAACCTGGATTGTGGCACAACCTCCGCCCGGAATCCTTCTTCGGTCCCAATGCTGGTCTGACGGAAGTCCTGATTCCCGCGGGGTACGTGACGACCGCATACGACCCCGTATTCAAGCTCAGCCCTGACGGAATGCGCTACATGCCCGCTCCCTCCGACATCCAGACGACACTACAGGAGCCGGGCCTTCCGTTCTCGTTGGTTTTCCGCGCTGAGCCGGGAAAGGAGGATGTTCTTTTGCGGATTGCATCCTCGTACGAGGCCGCCTCGAAACGCCGCATCCCTCCGCCAGCCTTCAGCTAAACGGTCTTGAGTGGGATCCGGGTTGGCTTTGTCGCAAACCCGGAGTAGGGATGAGAAAGTAGCAGATGGCTGTGATCCGCTTATGCGGCGAGCCACTCGAACTGTTCAGCGAGCGCCGGTTGATGAGTGC
>NZ_JBHSBQ010000121.1:0-29597 GCF_042650665.1 Microvirga sp. GCM10011540
TCATCCGCTTGTCCGTGGAAGCCTCGGCGCCGCATCGGCAGCACCGCGATGAACCCGATATAAGTTCACCAAACCTCCCCGTCAACCCCCCTCCTCAAAACCAAAAGAAGAAGATGCCAACGGAAACCAACCTCATCGGAACAGAACGACAGCCCAGCGAAGCCAGGCCATTTGCGCTTCGAACCTTTGACAGAAGGTCTCGGCGCCAGCCGCTCGGGCGGTCGGCGTCGATGGGCGCTTTATAAGCCCAACCTCTTTTCGGTGTCAACAACCATGTGAAAGTTTTTTGACGCTTTTGTATCCTCCGTGAGACACCGCACAGGGAAGTGCAGCGAGACGGCTCTACCGCCTCACCTCCGACAAAGTTGGAGGCGAAGGATCTGCCCCAACGGCAAGGCTTTGCATCCTGTGCCGCGGCAGATACGGTCGGTTGGCCGGCCTGTGCGGACGTGTTCTAGTGTGCTAGAGCGCCGTGCGCTTCTGCGACGACAAACTTCTCTCCATGTGCGCCCTTACAAGTCGATGAGCCAGACCTCCCCAGACAACGACCATGCCGACAGCTTCGCCAAGGAGTCTCTCCGCGGGTCGTCCGGGATCGATCTCGGCCATGAGCCGCCGCTCAACGCCACGGGAGGCGGCGCGTCGGAACTCGACAGGCGCGACATCAATCTGCGCTGGCTCGGAGCGAGCGTCCTCACCGGCGTTACGGGCGCGGTCCTGATCGGCGCATCCATCTATATCGCCCTCGAGGGAGCGACCGTATCGGCCGACCCTCCGGAACCGGCCACGATCGGCACGGCCCGAAGCGTCGACAGCCGTGTCGAGCGGTCGTCGAACGCCTCGCGCAAGGGGGATCGGCTCAACCTGACCGAGAACACGGTTCTGGCCAGGCAGAGTTTCCGGGCTCCGATGACGATCCGGAACGGTGACCGGGAGGTGATCAAGGTCCGGCAATTCGTGCGGATCGCCACCAACCTGTCCCTCTCCACCGGCACCTATGCCACCGACATCCCGCCCTTCAATCCGAGGCAGCTCTTCGTCGACAGCCCTCAGGAGCGCGCGCCGGAGGCGGCACCGGAGATCGTCGATGCCGATGTCTCGGTCGTCAGGCACGACCTCACCTCGATCGCCATCGAGGCGAGCGCCCCCGCCCTCGCGGACGAGGATGTGCTTGCCATGATCGAGGAGGAGCGTCGCTTAGCCGCCGAGGCGGGCCGGCAAGCCGCCGTCGCAATCCCCGCTCAGCAGATGTTGTCGCGCACTCTGCGGCAGCCGGAAGGACTAGGGGACGCCCTGGGCTACGCCCACACCATCGACGCCCCCTTCAGCACGATCGAGGTCCGGGTGGTCCCGGAGAACGTGACCGAGCTGCCGAAGATCGATCAGCGGGCCTCCAGCCCCCTCGTCGAGGAGCGCGATCTCGTTCTCAAGAAGGGCGAGACCCTCGAAACCGCCCTTCGCTCCTACGGAGCCACGCCGGAGCAGATCGAGGCCGTCACGGCGGCGCTCTCGGCCCGGATCAAGGTCGCCGCCCTTACGGAAGGTCAGCGGCTGCGCATCCTCATCGCGCCGGGCCCGCGCCTTGGCGACCCCAGGCAGATCGTCCGCGTGCTCGTGCTGGGCGACAGGGGAATCGAGGCCATCGCGGCCACGAACGACCGCGGCGTCTTCGTCTCCGTGACGCCCCCTCAGGACCAGAACAACGCGAACAGCGTCGTTGCCCAGGAGGAGGAAACCGGAGAAGAGGATCAAGGCGGCGTCAGGCTCTACGAGAGCCTTTACGAGACCGCCATGAAGAACGAGCTCCCGCGCGAGACCGTCGATGAGCTGGTGCGGATCTTCGGCTACGACGTCGATTTCCAGCGCCGGGTGTCGCAGGGCGACAGCTTCGAGATCTTCTTCGGATCGGACGACGAGGACGGAACGCCCGAGGTGCTCTATGCCGCCCTCTCCGTGGGAGGCGAGGCGCGACGGGTCTACCGCTATCAGGGCGAGGACGGCACCATCGACTACTTCGACGACGCGGGCCGCTCCCTGAAGAAGTTCCTGCTGCGCAAACCCATCGCCGACGGCATCCTCCGCTCGGGCTTCGGATCGCGCCGGCACCCGATCCTGGGCTATACACGGCCCCATACCGGCGTGGACTGGGCCAACCGGATCGGGACGCCCATCTTCGCGGCCGGAAACGGCACCGTCCTCATGGCAAAGTGGGATTCCGGCGGCTATGGCCGCCGCGTGGAAATCCAGCATACCAACGGTTACGTGACCGCCTATTCCCACCTGTCGTCGTTCGGCAAGGGCATCTTCCCGGGCACCAAGGTCCAGCAGGGCCAGGTCATCGGCTATGTGGGCAATACCGGCCTCTCCACGGGGCCCCACCTCCACTACGAGGTGATCATCAACGGCAGCTTCGTCGACCCCCTGAAGATCCGTCTGCCCCGAGGGCGGGAACTCGAAGGGCGGGGTCTCGCCGAGTTCAAGCGCCAGCGCGAACAGATCGACGAGCTCATGTCCCATGCCGGAGCCTCGGCCAGCCTCGCCCAGCGTGCCGACCTGCGCTGAGCGATGATCGACCTTCTCACGATCGTCCTGCCGGTCTTCGGCCTGATCGGCATCGGCTATCTCGCGCGCCGGACCGGCTTCGTCTCGGAGCGGATGGGCGAGGGCCTGTCGGAATTCGTATTCAGCCTGTCGGTCCCCTGCCTCATCTTCAACACCCTGGTCCGGGCCGAAATTCCCGAAGTGCAGCCCTGGGGGTACTGGATCTCCTACTTTGCCGGTGTCGCCGTGGTGTGGGCGTTGGCCATGGTGCTCGGTCGGCGCCTCTTCGGCCTCAAGGGCGTCTCCGCCGTGGTGGCCGGCTTCTCCGCCGGGCAGGCGAACACGGTCTTCGTCGGCGTGCCCATGATTCTGAAGGCCTATGGCGACGAGGGCGCCGTGCCGCTCTTCCTGCTGATCGCCGTGCACCTGCCGGTGACGATGACCCTCGCGACCGTCATGGCGGAAGGCCGCCAGGCCTCGCCTCTCACCATTCTCCGGCGGCTCGCGACCCATCCCATCGTCGTCGGGATCCTGGCCGGCTCTGCGCTCCGTCCCCTTGCTCCCCATGTTCCCGGTCCGGCCTGGCAGGTGGTGGAGCTCCTGGCGAGCGCCGCCGTTCCGTGCGCCCTCATTTCCATGGGAATCGCGCTACGCCGCTACGGGCTGCAGATGGGCTGGAAGCTGCCGACCCTGATCTCGGCCTTCAAGCTCGTGCTGCACCCCTTGGTCGTCCTGCTCCTGGCCACCTACGTCTTCGCCATTCCGCCGGTCTGGGCCGGGGTGGCGGTCCTGTTCGCCTCCTGCCCCTCGGGCCTCAACGCCTATCTCTTCGCCGAGCGCTACGGCGAGGGCGTCGCCCTTGCATCGAGCACCGTCACCCTCTCCACGATCCTGGCGCTGGGCACGACGCTGATCTGGCTCTACGTGCTCGGGATCGGCTGAGGCGCAAAGCCCAGGCGCTGCCGCACATCTGCGGCAGATGCGCCGCGGAGGCGCAGATCGGCCAGAGCCTCGGACTGGCGGCTTTTCGAAAGCTTGTCGCCCGTCAGGTCGAGAACGAGTCCGTGGTGGTGGTAGCGCGGCGTCGGCAGGCCGAGCAGGCTCTGCAGCAGGACGTGAAGATCGGTCGCCGCCTCCAGGTCCTTGCCGCGCACCACATGGGTGATCCCCTGAAGGGCATCGTCCACCACGACAGAGAGATGGTAGCTCGTCGGCACGTCCTTGCGGACGAGGACCGCATCGCCCCAGCGTCCGGGATCGGCGGCGCAGACCTCCTCGGCTCCTTCCCGGTCGAAGCGCCGGTACCCGTGAGGCCCCGGCGCTGCGGCGAGAGCCCTGCCCATATCGATGCGCCACGCATGGGCCTCGCCCCCGGCAATCCGGCGCTCCGCCTCCCCGGCCGGGATGCCCTTGCAGGTTCCGGGATAGAGAGCCGCGCTGTCCGGATCCCGCGGCCATTCCTGTCCCTCCACCTCGCGGCAGGCGACCGCCTCGGCGATGTCCTTGCGGGAGCAGAAGCAGGGATAGACGAGCCCCCTCCCCTTCAGCGTCGAAAAAGCGGTGCGATAATCCCCGAAATGCTCCGACTGGCGGCGAACGGGCTCTTCCCATCGGAGCCCGAGCCAGGCCAGATCCTCATAGATGGCAGCCTCGTACTCGGGACGGCATCGGGTGACGTCGATATCCTCGATGCGCAGCAGGAAACGGCCGCCGAATTGGTGCGCCATCTCGGTATTGAGGAGGGCCGAATAGGCATGGCCGAGGTGAAGCCGCCCGTTCGGACTGGGGGCAAATCGAAAAACCGGCTTCGTCACAGGGGCCTGCACTGGAAAGGACTGGATCGATGGCCACCCTCCTCGAATCGGAAGAGGTTCTCAAGAGGGGGCTCGCTGCGGTGGCCCAGGCGGATCCCGTCATCGCCAGGATCGTTGCCGCGGGAGCCGTTCCACAGCTGCGCAGGCGCCCGCCCGGTTTCGAGGGTCTCGCCTGGATCGTCGTGGGCCAGCAGCTCTCGACGGCCAGTGCCGCCGCCATCTGGGGCCGGCTGAGAAGCCTTTTCGAGCCTCCGTCGCCGGAGCAGCTCTTGCAGCTGCCCGATGAGGAACTCCGCGCGGCCGGACTTTCCGCCGGCAAGATCCGCACCCTGCGTGCGGCGGCGTCGGACGTCATTGCCGGGAACCTGCCGCTCGAAGGCCTGCACGATCTTCCCGTCGACGAAGCCCATCGCCTTCTGACGCAGGTCAAAGGCATCGGCCCCTGGACGGCGGATGTGTATCTGCTCTTCTGCCTCGGCCATCCGGACGCGTTTCCGAGCGGAGATCTGGCCATCCAGGAGGCGGCCCGTCTCGCGTATGGCTTGGCGTTGCGGCCCGATGCCCGGCGAATGGAGGCCATGGCGGAACGCTGGCGGCCCTGGCGGGGCGTAGCCGCCAAGGTGCTTTGGGCACATTATCGGATTGCCCGGGCCCGCGAAGGCAGCCCGGTCGTTTAGCCCGCTCCGCTCGTCTCGTCGCCAGTGCCCAGAGGATCCCGATCATGGCCGTTGCCGATATTCCGCGCCTTGCTCCCCTGTCCGGTCAGGCCCGCCAGCTTGTCGTTCTCCTGCACGGCCTCGGGGCGGACGGGCACGATCTCATCGAACTGGGGCATCAATGGCAGCCTTGGCTGCCGGACGCCGCCTTCATCGCCCCTCACACGCCCGATCCCTGCGAGGGCGCGCCCATGGGACGGCAATGGTTCCCCCTCACCTTACGCGACCCGGCAGAGTTCTGGCGCGGGGTAACCTATGCGGGCCCGGGCCTCGAAGCCCTTCTGGATGCGGAGCTGGCTCGGTACGGGCTGCCCGCCTCGAAACTCGCCCTCGTCGGCTTCAGCCAGGGCGCCATGATGGCCCTGCATGTGGGCTTTCGTCGTCCGACGGCCCCGGCCGCCATCGTCGGCTATTCGGGCCTGCTGGTGCTGGAGAGCGGCAAGGGCCCCGAGAGCCTGAAATCCGCCCTCCGCTCGAAGCCGCCGGTTCTGCTGATCCATGGCGACCAGGACGATGTGGTGCCGGTCGAAATGTTCTTCTTCTCCAAGGAGATGCTCGCCGCGGCGGAGCTGCCGTGCCAGTGGCATCTCTCGCGCGGCGTCTCCCACACCATCGACGAGGAGGCGCTGCGGCACGGAGGGCTGTTCCTGATCCAGGCCTTCGGCCTCCCCTACCCGCGTTAGGCGATCAGGCCCGGGCGGCCTTCAGGGCCATCTGGGCACCGGTACGGATGAGTGAAACGTCGCTGGCGATGGAGACCAGGTGGAAGCCCCTGCGGACGAGCTCGGCCGCCCGTTCGCCCGAGGCGGCATAGACGGCGGCGATCTTCCCGGCGGCCCTGGCTCGCGAGAGGGCGTGATCGAGAGCTTCCTCGACCTCGCGGCTCGTCGGGTCCATGTGCCGCCCCTGCGACAGGGCAATGGACAGATCGGACGGGCCGATGAAGATGCCGTCGATCCCGGGAATGGCCAGGATGTCGTCGACGAGGCCCAGCGCCTCCCGCGTCTCCACCATCGCGAAGGCGACGGACAGGCCGTTGGCGGCCTTGAAATAGTCTCCGCCCTGAAGGCCCGAAACGGTGAGCGCCCCATGGGGGCCCCAGCTCCGTTCCCCCAACGGGGGAAACTTCATGAAGCTTGCGAAACGGTGGGCATCCTCGAGGGTGTTGATCATGGGCGCGATCACCCCCGAGGCTCCCGCATCCAGGCACCTGGAGGCGGCGGCGAAGTCCCCCACGGAGATCCGGACCACCGCAGGCTTGCCGGCCGCCGCGATCAGCGGCACGGCATTCATGGCGGGTGTGAAGTCGATGGCCCCGTGCTGCAGATCGAGCACGATGGCATCGAAGGCCTCGCGGGCCAGCAGGGCGGATATGGCCGGGTCGGGCAACCCACACCATGCGGCCAAGGCGGGAGAACCGTTTTTCAGGCGGTCGAGGAATGTCGGGTTCGCAGGCATGGAGCCCTTTCTGAGCCGTATTCCGGTCTCTTGCACAACCTTGGCGAAGAAACGGGAGGCGTTAACGGCCCGCTTGGATCTGCTCGATAGCCTCGCCCATCAGGCCGGCCAGGGTACGGCTCAGCTCGGCCTCGTCGGCCGCCTTGCCGGCCGTCTCCAGATCCGTTCGCACCTTGCGGATGACATCCGCATCGCCGGCTTCCTCGAAATCGGCGAGGACGACGCTCTTGGCGTAGGCCTCCGCGTCGGCGCCGTTCTTGCCGAGCTTTTCCGCCGCCCAGAGGCCGAAAAGCTTGTTCCGCCGGGCCGTCGCCTTGAAGCGGAGCTCCGCATCGTGGGCGAATTTCTTCTCGAAGGCATCCTTGCGGTCGTCGAAAGTGGTCATGGGCTCTGGTCTCCCCTAGAATCGTCTTTCTGCGATATAAAGGCGCACTCGCGTCATAGCCAGTGGCTCCCCACCTTGAAAGCAAGCCTCAATCAAGCTGCCTCTTTTTGCAGCGCACGGCCTGCGTTGTGCTTATGCCAGGGATCGGATAGGTTGCGCCGCAAGCGGGGCGGCGGCTAAAGCTGCTCCCGTGGCCGCGGATCTGGCAGTTTCACCCTTAAGGAGCCACGGCAAATGGATTTTCTCAAACCTCGGTACACACCTATGAATCGTCGCCGTCGCATCTACGAGGGCAAGGCGAAGGTCCTCTATGAAGGCCCGGAGCCCGGAACGCTGATCCAGCACTTCAAGGATGATGCCACCGCCTTCAATGCCAAGAAGCATGAAGTGATCGATGGCAAGGGCGTGCTCAACAATCGGATCTCGGAATACATTTTCCAGCATCTGAACGACATCGGTGTGCCGACCCACTTCATCCGCCGCCTGAACATGCGCGAGCAGCTGATTCGCGAGGTGGAGATTATCCCCCTCGAGGTGGTGGTCCGGAATGTGGCGGCGGGCTCCCTCGCCACGCGCCTCGGGCTGGAGGAGGGCACGCAGCTCCCCCGCTCGATTATCGAATTCTATTACAAGAACGACGCCCTGAACGATCCGATGGTCTCGGAAGAGCACATCACGGCCTTCGGCTGGGCGACGCCGCAGGAAATCGACGACATCATGGCTCTCGCCATCCGGGTCAACGACTTCCTCTCCGGCCTCTTCCTCGGCGTCGGCATCCGCCTCGTCGACTTCAAGATGGAAACGGGCCGCCTCTGGGAAGGCGAGCTGATGCGCATCGTCGTCGCCGACGAGATCTCCCCTGATTCGTGCCGCCTCTGGGACATCAAGTCCAAGGACAAGCTCGACAAGGACCGTTTCCGCCGCGACATGGGCGGTCTCGTCGAGGCCTATTCCGAAGTGGCCCGCCGTCTCGGCATCATGTCCGAGAACGAGAACCCCAACGGCGGCCCGCGCCTCGTGCAGTGAGCGGGTTCGGCTTGAAAAGACCGACCGAATGCCCGGCCTCGCGCCGGGCATTCTCGTTTGGGCTCCTGATCGGTCTCCTGGCCCTGAGCGGCTGCGGCTACATTCCCCGGCCGGTCGCGGGGGTTCCTCCCGGCGCGCCGTGGGAAGCCCTGCCCCTTCGTAAATGGCTGGCCGAGAACCGGGCGGCGCCGGAGGCCCTGGCCTTCTGCGCTCCTCCCGAATGCAGCCCCGGCCTCGTCGTGAGCGTGGTGCGTCTCAAAGGGGACGACGCGAAGGCGGCGGAAGCCGTCCTTAAAGATCCCGACCGGCTGGCGCGGGTCCTTCGGTCCCCGAAGGACCGGAAAAAGAAGGTGGTGCGGACGGCGGTGTCGGTGGAAGCCCTCGGCGGCCGCCCCTATCCCGGCTTCGCCATCAGCCTCGCACCGGCGGATGGTGGGAAGCCTCCTGCCTACGGCGCAGCCTTCGGCCGGCGCACCGGCGATGAGCTCCATGTCGTTCTCGCCATCGGCGAGGACCCGAAATCGGTTCGTGCGACGGCCCGAGAGGCCGCTGCCCGAGAATTGGGCTCCTGAAGGCGTTGTCTCTTGCGGCCATTGGCTTTATGGCGTTGGCCATATTTCCAGCACAGCCCGAGGCCCCCATGAAAGCCCGCGTCACCGTGACCCTCAAGAACGGCGTTCTCGACCCCCAAGGCAAGGCCATCGAAGGCGCCCTGAAGTCTCTCGGCGTCGAGGGCATCGCCAATGTACGCCAGGGCAAGGTGTTCGACATCGAGCTGGACACCGCCGACAAGGGCCAGGCCGAGGCCTCCCTCAAGGCAGCCTGCGAGAAGCTTCTGGCCAATACGGTCATCGAGAACTACCGCGTCGAGATCGCGTGAGGTTGGCATGAAATCCGCTGTCGTCGTCTTCCCCGGCTCCAATCGCGAAGGCGATGTGGTGCGGGCGCTCAAGCTGGCCGGCTCCGACGTCCAGAAGGTCTGGCATGCCGAGACCGACCTGCCCTCGGGGACGGATCTCGTCGTCCTGCCGGGCGGCTTCTCCTATGGCGATTATCTGCGCTGCGGCGCCATCGCCGGCCGCGCGGCGGTCATGGATGCGGTGCGGGCGCATGCGGCCCGCGGCGGTCTGGTGCTCGGCATCTGCAACGGCTTCCAGATCCTGTGCGAATCCGGCCTGCTGCCGGGCATCCTGATGCGCAACGCCAACCTCAAGTTCATCTGCCACCGGCAGTTCCTGCGGGTGGAGCGCAACGACACCGCCTTCACGAAGGCCTATGCCAAGGGCCAGGCCATCGACGTCTGCGTCGCCCATGGCGAGGGCAACTACACGGCGGATTCCGAGACGCTGAGGCGCCTCGAGGGCGAAGGTCTCGTCGCCTTCCGCTATGCCGACGCGCACGGTCACGTCACTCAGGACGCCAACCGCAACGGCTCCATGAACTCGATCGCGGGCATCTATTCGGACAGGCTCAACGTGCTCGGCATGATGCCGCATCCGGAAAACCTGATCGAAGACCTCGTCGGAGGAACCGACGGACGCGGCCTGTTCGAGAGCCTCGTGTCGTCCGCCGCCCGTGCCGCCTAATCATTCAAATCGCGAGACCCTGATGATCCGCAACGACGTCGCCATCACCCCGGAGCTGGTGAAGGAGCACGGGCTGAAGCCTGACGAGTACGAGCGCTTCGTGCAGCTGATCGGCCGGACGCCGACCATCACCGAGCTCGGCATCGTCTCGGCCATGTGGAACGAGCACTGCTCCTATAAGTCCTCCCGCATCCATCTGCGCGGCCTGCCGACCAAGGCGCCCTGGGTCATCCAGGGCCCGGGCGAGAACGCGGGCGTGATCGACATCGGCGACGGCCTGGCCTGCATCTTCAAGATGGAGAGCCATAACCACCCGTCCTTCATCGAGCCCTACCAGGGCGCGGCGACGGGCGTGGGCGGCATCCTGCGCGACGTGTTCACCATGGGCGCCCGTCCCATCGCGGCGCTGAACTTCCTGCGCTTCGGCGAGCCGGACCATCCGAAGACCCCCCACCTCGTCTCGGGCGTGGTGGCCGGCATCGGCGGCTACGGCAACTCCTTCGGCGTGCCGACCGTCGGCGGCAGCGTCGGCTTCGACAAGCGCTACAACGGCAACATCCTCGTCAACGCCATGGCGGTGGGCCTCGCCCGCAGCGACGAGATCTTCTATGCCAAGGCCACCGGCGTCGGGAACCCGATCGTCTATCTCGGCTCCAAGACGGGCCGCGACGGCATCCACGGCGCCACCATGGCGTCGGCCGAGTTCGACGATGCTTCCGAGGAGAAGCGCCCCACCGTGCAGGTGGGCGACCCCTTCGCCGAGAAGCTCCTGCTGGAAGCCTGCCTCGAGCTCATGAAATCGGGCGCGGTCATCGCGATCCAGGACATGGGCGCGGCGGGCCTCACCAGCTCGGCCGTCGAGATGGGCGCCAAGGGCAATCTCGGCGTCGAGCTCGACCTCGACAAGGTGCCCTGCCGCGAGGAGGGCATGACCGCCTACGAGATGATGCTGTCCGAGAGCCAGGAGCGCATGCTCATGGTCCTCAAGCCCGGCATGGAGAAGGAGGCGGAGGCCATCTTCCACAAATGGGGCCTGGATTTCGCGATCATCGGCAAGACCACGGACACCCTGCGCTTCGTCATCAAGCATGAGGGCGAGGTGAAGGCGGATCTGCCGATCAAGGAACTGGGCGATGAGGCCCCGGTCTACGACCGGCCTTACGTGGAAAGCCCGCGCCGGCCCGTGATCGCCCCCGAGAGCGTGAAGGCGCCCATGTCCGAGGCCGAGGCGCTGCTCAAGCTCGTGGGTTCGCCGGACCAGTGCTCCAAGCGCTGGGTCTGGGAGCAGTACGACCACCTGATCCTCGGCAACACCGTACAGACCCCGGGCGGCGACGCCGCTATCGTGCGCGTCGAGGACGGTCCGAAGGGCCTTGCGCTCACCACCGACGTGACCCCGCGTTATTGCGAGGCCGACCCCTTCGAGGGCGGCAAGCAGGCGGTGGCGGAAGCGTGGCGCAACATCACCGCCGTCGGCGGCCTGCCGCTGGCGATCACCGACAACCTGAACTTCGCCAGCCCCGAGCGGCCTGACGCCATGGGCCAGTTCGTGGGCTGCCTCAAGGGCATCGGCGAGGCCTGCCGCGCCCTCGATTTCCCGGTCGTGTCGGGCAACGTCTCGCTCTACAACGAGACCAACGGCCAGGGCATCCTGCCGACCCCGGCCATCGGCGGCGTCGGTCTTCTCGACGACGTGACGGTCAATGCCTCGGTGGCCTTCAAGCGCGAAGGGGATGCGATCATCCTCGTCGGCCACACCCAGGGCTGGCTCGGGCAATCCATCTACCTGCGGGACGTCTGCGGGCGGGAGGAAGGCGCGCCGCCCCCGGTCGACCTCGTCCACGAGAAGCGCAACGGCGACTTGATCCGCCAGCTCGTCCGGTCGCGCCAGGTGGACACGGTCCATGACTGCTCCGATGGCGGCATCGCGCTTGCCCTTGCGGAAATGGCCATGGCCGGCCATGTGGGCGCCACCGTCACCGCAATGCCGGAAGGCCTGCCTCTCCATGCCTTCCTGTTCGGCGAGGATCAGGCGCGCTATCTGATCGCCGTGGATCAGGACGCCGCCGCCGACATTCTCTACGAGGCCTCCGCCATCGGCGTCCCTGCCGTAACCCTGGGGGTGACGGGCGGCGATTCGTTGATTCTGCCCGGCGAGCAGGCCATATCCGTGAAGAAACTGAAGGCAGCGCACGAAGCCTGGCTGCCGGATTACATGGCCGGCAAGGCTTGAGGAGCTGACATCATGCCCATGGACGCACGCGAAATCGAAAGCATGATCAAGGACGCCCTGCCGGATGCCACGGTCGAGATCAAGGATCTGGCCGGCGACGGCGACCACTACGCCGCCACCGTCACCTCTTCGGCCTTCAAGGGCAAATCCCGGGTCCAGCAGCACCAGATGGTCTATGCGGCGCTGCAAGGCCGCATGGGCGGCGTGCTGCATGCCCTTGCATTGACGACTCTGACACCCGACAATTGAGACGAACCCGGCGCCTTGAACGCCGAGGAGCAGGAGAATCCCATGACCGACGCCCGTCAGGTGATCGACAACGAAGTGAAGTCCAACGACGTCGTGCTCTTCATGAAGGGCACGCCGCAATTCCCCATGTGCGGGTTCTCGAGCCAGGTGGTCCAGATCCTCAACTATCTCGGCGTGCCCTATAAGGGCGTGAACGTGCTCGAGGACGAGGGCATCCGCCAGGGCATCAAGGACTATTCCAACTGGCCGACCATTCCCCAGCTCTACGTGAAGGGCGAGTTCATCGGCGGCTGCGACATCACCCGCGAGATGTTCCAGGCCGGCGAGCTGCAGCAGCTCTTCACCGAAAAGGGAATCAAGGTCGAGCAGAGCGCCTGAGGGCACTGCATCGGACGGATCGAGGCGGGGCAGCGGCCCCGCCTTTTTTGTTGCTCCCATCCGGTCCGGCTGCCAGCCGGGGGCGTAATTTTTGTCGCATTCCATGCACGGCTAAGTTCCCGGCATAATGGCGTTACTCCGTCACAACGGAGAGCCGCGCAGAACAAGAACCATGCGGCATCGGCACTGGGGGTATCCATGTTCGACACTGAGACGAACGTCATCGCGTTCAAGCCGCGTCAGGCGGCCTCGGCGCAGCACCATCCGAAAAGCCTGATCGAGCGGACCTATGCCGCCGGCTCGCTCTCCATCCGGGCGGACGACACCGCGACCAAGATGGCGGCCGTGACGCTGCAGGCCCTGGGTTTTCTCGTCATCGAGGAGATCCTGGCCGACGGCACGTCCCGCCGGCTCGCCCGGGGCGAGGCGCGCAAAGCCATGGACCGACCGTGGCGGCTCCTGAAGCCGGCCTTCTCCGGCGAAGCGGGCCTCCCGGACGGCCAGGGAGGCTTTCCGGCCTAAGGGCGTCCGAGCGCCGTCCGCACGAAGGTGTAGGCCTCGTCCGAGGCCCATTCGGCCGGCCCTTTCAGAAGGGCGATCTCGCATCCGGCCTCGTCGACCACGAAGGTGGTGGGCAGGCCCACCACGTGGCCCGACTTCTGAAGCGTCTGGAGCAGCTTGCCGCCCGGATCGGCATAATAGGCGAGATGGCGGATGCCGTTTTCCTGAAGCCATGTCTTCGGCTTCTCGGGATTGCGCGTATCGACGTTGATGGCGACGACCTCGAAGTCCTGCGCTCCGAGCTCCGCCTGGAGCTTGTCGAGGGCGGGCATCTCCTGACGGCACGGGACGCACCAGGTCGCCCAGAGATTGACCAGGATCGTCTTGCCCTTGAAATCGGCAAGGCTCTTCGTCTGGCCGGCGGGCCCGAGGAACGCGATGTCCGGCGGCGGCTTGGGCGCATTGCTCACGCCCACGGCCGCCAGCTCGCCTCTCGCCAGGGGCTTCAGGCTTTCGGCGACGGGCTGCGATGCGCGGCACTCGCCGGCACCGGCCAGATTGACCTCGTTCTGGGAGAACCCATACCAGGCCGCGCCCGCCCCGAGGAGGCCGAGGGCCGCCACGCCGACGAGCCAGGGGAGGGTTCGAGCCGTCAAGGATCGGGATGCGTTCGACATGCCCGCGGATGTGCCGCGAAACGCGGCATTGCTCAAGTCCCGAGCCGCCGAATCCGCACCACATCCCTTCACGATCCTGTGGCGGGCGGCTCCGGGCGCGGCGATGCAACCTGAGGACAGCGGCGGGCCCTTCCTCACCTTGCCTCTCGCCTCGGCCGCAGGTTCCCGTTATGGTGCGGCCACGTTTCGGAGCATGTGATGTCGTCCAGCCTAGCTTTCCCCCGCATCGCGCTGATCGCGGGCCTTGCCATTCTCAGCCTTTCGGCCTGCGGGCGCCGTGGCGCGCTCGAGCCGCCGCCGGATCCGTCAGCCCCGCAAGCGCAGCAGACGGCAGGCGCGGCGGAAGCCGGACAGGGCACGCTCCCCTCCCCCGTCGGAACGCCCCGCTCGCGGCCCAATCGCGGCTTCACCATTCCCGACAAGCCGTTCATTCTCGATCCGCTGCTGTAAGGCGAGACCATGCACCATTTTGCCTATCGCGGCGGCATCCTCCATGCGGAGGACGTCGATCTGCGCCGCCTCGCCGACGAGGTCGGAACGCCGTTCTACTGCTATTCCTCCGCGACCCTCGAGCGGCATTACCGGGTCTTCGCGGAGGCTTTTGCGGATACGGACGCCCTCGTCTGCTACGCGATGAAGGCGAATTCCAATCAGGCCGTCCTGAAGACCCTCGGCCGTCTCGGCGCCGGCATGGACATCGTCTCCGAAGGCGAGCTGCGCCGGGCGCTCGCGGCCGGCATTCCGGGGCAGCGCATCGTGTTCTCGGGCGTCGGCAAGACGAAGGCCGAGATGGCCTTCGCCCTCGACAGCGGCATCCTGTGCTTCAACGTGGAATCGGAGCCGGAACTGGAGGCCTTGTCGGAGGTCGCCGCCTCGAAGGGCCTGCGCGCGCCGGTCTCGATCCGCGTCAACCCGGACGTGGACGCCAAGACCCACAAGAAGATCTCGACCGGCAAGTCCGAGAACAAGTTCGGCATCCCGATCGCCCGCGCGCGCGAAGTCTATGACCGGGCCGCCCGGCTGAAGGGCATCGAGGTGACCGGCGTCGACATGCATATCGGCAGCCAGATCACCGACCTCCAGCCCTTCGACAACGCGACCGCCCTGCTCGCGGAACTGGCGCGGGACCTCATGGCGGCCGGCCATAAGCTCCACCATATCGATCTCGGCGGCGGCCTCGGCGTGCCCTACCGGGAGGACAACGAGCCCCCGCCCGACCCGCAGGCCTATGCGCAGATCATCAAGCGCCACACCCAGGGCCTGGGCCTCAAGCTCGTCTTCGAGATGGGGCGCATGATCGCCGGCAATGCCGGCATCCTGGTCACGCAGGTCGTCTACGTGAAGGAGGGAGCCGGCAAGACCTTCGTCATCGTGGATGCGGCGATGAACGACCTGATCCGCCCGACCCTCTACGAAGCCCATCACGATATCCGCACCATCGTCGAGCCGGATCGGAACGGCGGCCGCATCGTCGCCGATGTGGTCGGGCCCGTCTGCGAGACCGGCGACTACCTGGCCCTGTCGCGCGACTTGCCCGCGGTGAAGCCCGGGGATCTCCTCGCCCTCATGACGGCGGGAGCCTACGGGGCCGTTCAGGCCAACACCTACAACACCCGCCGGCTCGTTCCCGAGGTGCTGGTGCGCGGCCCCGATCACGCCATCGTCCGGCCGCGGCCGAGCTACGAGGACATGATCAACCTCGACCAAGTGCCCGCCTGGCTTGCCTGAGGTGCCGGGCGGCCACCCGGCACGACCGGAGATCGGCGCCCGACATCGTCCCGAACATGACGAGGAAGTGATCGGCTTCGCGGGTCAATCCGAGCGAGGGTTCCTGTCTGTGCCCATTTGACCGCTGGTCATCGGGGCGAGCCGTGCTAGCTTTCTCTCGGGGGCTATAGCGAGGACCGCTTGGCGGGAGACTATGGCATGAGCGAAGGCCCGAACCCGGTTTCGACGCGCAGCGAACTGGACAAGCGGTTCGCGCGTCTCGTCGGGCGCGCGCGCTGGTCCCTTTGGTGGGAGCAGGCGTGGCCGCGTATCTGGCTCCCGCTGGCCATCGTGGGCCTGTTCCTGACCCTGTCCTGGTTCGGCCTCTGGCTCGACGCATCGCCCTTCTGGCGGAGCGTGGGACTGAGCGCCTTCGCCCTGGCTTTCCTGATTTCGCTCTGGCCTCTCCTGCGCCTTCGCTGGCCCAGCCGCACGAGCGCCCTCGACCGTCTCGATCGGGACACCGGCCTCAAGCACGGCCCCGCACGCGTTCTCGACGACAACTTGGCGCTCGGCTCGGGCGACCTCGGCACGCGGGCCCTGTGGGCCCTTCACCGCAAGCGCGCGGAGGAGACGGTCTCCCGCATGCGCGTCGCGCCCCCGAGCCCCGACATGCCGAGGCACGACCGTTATGCCTTGCGCGCCGCAGGGCTCCTGGCCCTCGTGGCCAGCGCCTTCGTGGCCGGCCCCGAAATCGGCTCGCGCCTGTCGGCGGCCTTCGACTGGAGGCGCCTCGAGGCGTCGGCGCCGGCTTTCCGCATCGACGGCTGGATCGACCCGCCCCTCTACACCCGGATGCCGCCGCTCATGATCGACCTGGCCCGCGGGCAGAGCCTGCGCGCGCCGATCAACTCGACGGTGGTTGTGCGGATCGCCGGAGAGGGCAATGCCGAGATCAAGGCGGGGCGCGGATTGGCGCCCCTGCCGGCCAAGGACACGCAGCGCGTCGACCTGCGCGAGGAGCGCTTCACCCTCCAAGGCAGCGGCGAGCTTTCGATCAGCACCGGATTCGCGCAGAACGTGACGCTCTCGATCGAGGCGATTCCGGACAATCCGCCCGCCATCGCCTTTGCCACCCCTCCGGAAGTGAATGCCCGCGGCACCTTCACGCTGAGCTACAAGGGCAAGGACGATTACGGCATCGCGTCCATCGAGGGCGTCGTGGAGAAAGCCCAAGCGGGCAAGGGACGTTCCCTCGTCGAAGCGCCTCAGCTTACCCTTGCCGTTCCGAGCCATGACGAGAACGCTCCGGAGACCCGCTCACCGGTCGATCTCACCGAGCATCCCTGGGCCGGCGCGAAGGTGACCATCAAGCTGCGCGTCAAGGACGAGGCCGGTCAGCAGGGCGAGAGCGCGGCCATCGAATTCACCCTTCCGCAGCGCCCGTTCACGAACCCGCTGGCGAAGGCGCTCGTGGAGCAGCGGCGCAATCTGGTCCTCGACCCCGACGACCGGAAGCGCGTGCAGATTGCTCTCGACGCGCTTCTCATCGCGCCGGAGGAATTCACCCCTCAATGGGGCGTGTTCATGGGACTGCGCATGGGGTCGGACCGCCTGCGCCGGGCCAAGACCGACCAGGATCTGCTGAATGTGGCCGACTGGCTCTGGGCCATGGCGCTGCAGATCGAGGATGGCGGACTTTCCGATGCGGAACGCGAACTGCGCGCCGCCCAGGAGCGCCTGAAGGAGGCGATGGATCGCGGAGCTCCCAACGAGGAGATCAAGCGGCTGACCGACGAACTGCGCCAGGCCATGGACAAGTTCCTGCGGGAATTCGCTCAACGCATGCAGCAGAACCAGCAGAACCAGAACCAGGCCGAGAACCAGCGCGCGCCCGATCGCGTCATCTCGCAGGAGGACCTGAACCGGATGCTGCAGCAGATGGAGGAAGCCATGCGCCGGGGCGACATGGCCGAGGCCCAGCGTCTTCTCGATCAGTTGCGCAACATCCTGGAGAACCTGCAGACCGCCCAGCCGAACAGCCGCATGAGCGACCCTCTCAGCCAGGAGATGAACCAGGCCATGCGCGACCTGGAAGACATGGCCCGCGAGCAGCAGAACTTGCGCGACGAGACATTCCGGCAGGGACAGCAGCAGCGCATGCAGCAGGGGGACCGCAACCGCCAGGGGCAACAGGGACAGCGGCAGCAGGGCCAGCGCCAGCAAGGCCAGCGGCAGCAGGGTCAGCAGGGTCAGCAGGGCCAGAACGGCGAGGGCGAGCAGCAGGACGGCTCGGGCCTGCAGGAACGGCAGGAGGCCCTCCGTCAGAGGCTCGAGGAGCTCCAGCGGCGCATGCAGGGCATGGGCATGCAGGGCGAGCAGGGCCTTGGCGAGGCCGAGCAGAACATGCGCGAGGCCGAAGGCGCCCTCGGCGAAGGTCAGGACGGCCCTGCCGTCGACGCCCAGGGGCGCGCCCTGGAAAATCTGCGCCGCGGCATGCAGGGCATGGCTCAGCAGATGCAGCAGATGCAGCAGGGCGACGGCAACCAGCAGGCCGGCGACCAGCCGGGCCAGGGCGATCCCCAGGGACGCGGCCAGGCCTCGCAGCAGGACAACGATCCCCTCGGCCGCCCGACCCGGAACAGGGACTTCTCCGACGGGCGCGTCCATGTGCCCGAGGCGGGCGAATCCGCCGCCCAGCGGGCCCAGCGCATCCTCGAAGAGCTGAGGCGCAAGCTCGGAGATCCGACGCGGCCGCAGGAAGAGCTCGATTACTTCGACAGGCTGCTGCGAAGGAACTGAGGACGGCAAGCCCCTCTTGCCTCGACGCCGGGTTCGGGCCACGGTCCGCCCGGCTTTTCCTATGGAATCACAATGACCAGCTTCGCCGACCTTCTCGTGCCCGTGGCGCTTCTCGCCGTGGCCTTCGTCCTGCTTCTCGGCCTGTTCAACATGGTTCGCGGCGGCAGCGCCAACCGGTCGCAGCAGCTCATGCGCCTGCGCGTCCTGCTGCAGTTCCTGGCCATCATGCTGATCATGGGCGTTATCTGGTGGAAAGCGGCCTAGCTTGCCCCATATTGACACTTTTCCGCCATTGTTCTCTATAGATCTCATTAGCCATAACCGGTGCCCCACCGGTGGCCCGATTCTTGTTTAATAATGGATCAGCAATGCGTGCCGGCACAGTCCTGGGCCTCAGCCTTTTGGTCGTTTCCCTCGGAGCGACCAGTGTTTTAGGGGCTGATTCCAAGAAGCTGCCCGGTTCCGTTGCGGCCACCCAGCCCGGTCTTCTCTCGGAATTCCGCTTCGGCTTCTCGGCCCAGGATCCCTGGGGACCGGAAGGAGACGGCGGCTCGGCCAATCTGACCGGCGAGATCCTCTTCGCAAAGCCGTTCACGGCATCGGACCTCTTCACGAGCTATTTCATCCCCCGGCCCCATGTCGGCGGCAGCCTGAACTTCGACGGCAGGACGAGCTTCGCCTATGCGGGTCTCTCCTGGACGGTCGACATCACGCCGAACCTCTTCGTCGAAGGCAGCCTGGGCGGCGCCATCCACAACGGCAAGGACCGGCCGAGCCATCTGCAGGATCACCACCAGGCCATGGGCTGTTCGCCCCTGTTTCGGGAGGCCGGATCCGTCGGCGTGCGCCTTTCCGCCAACTGGAGCCTCATGGCGACCGTCGAACACCTATCCAATGCAGGCTCCTGCTCGGACAATCGGGGCTTGACGAATATCGGCGCGCGGGTTGGGTATTCCTTCTAACGGAATCCTCAACCTCTCGGGCGTCGCATGGTCGTACTCAACCGCATCTACACCCGCACGGGCGACCAGGGCACCACGGCTTTGGCCGCTGGCGGACGCCGCCCGAAGCACGATCTCCGCATCGAAGCCTATGGCACCGTGGACGAGACGAATGCCTGTCTCGGCATGGTCCGGCTCCATACGGCCGGGCATGAGATCGATCCCATGCTGGAGCGGATCCAGAACGATCTCTTCGACCTCGGCTCGGATCTGGCGACGGTCGAGACGGACAAGCCCCTGCCCTACGAGCCGCTGCGTATCACCCAAGGTCAGGTCGACCGCATCGAGCGCGAGATCGATCAGCTGAACGAACACCTGTCTCCGCTGCGTTCCTTCGTTCTGCCCGGCGGAACCGCCGCCGCCGCCGCACTCCACCTCGCCCGCACCGTCTGCCGAAGGGCGGAGCGCCGCGTGGTGGAACTCGCCGGCCGTCCCGAGGAGAAGGTGTCGCCGGAGGCGGTGAAATACCTCAACCGCCTCTCCGATTTCCTTTTCGTCGCCTCACGCTACATCAACGACAAGGGCGCTCTCGACGTATTGTGGGTACCAGGCCAGAACCGCTGAGGACCGGATCATGTTTCTGCCGCTTCACGATGGCGTACCGTTGCGGCACTTGCAGACGCCGGTCGTGACGCGCTCCCTCCTGGTCACCTGCACGATCGTCTACCTCGTCACCTTCTTCGGCCCACCCGGGCCCGATGCGATGGTGGCGGGGCTGGGAATGATCCCGGCCGTTCTCTTCGGCATCGAGGTTCTGCCTCCGGGCTTTCCCTTCGTGCCCGAGGCCATGACCCTCACGACGAACATTTTCCTGCACGGGTCGCTGCTTCACCTGATCGGCAACATGCTGTTCCTGTGGGTGTTCGGCGACAACGTGGAGGATGCGATGGGCCACGTCCGCTTCCTCGTGTTCTTCCTTTTATGCGGAACGGCGGCGAGCCTGACCCATGCCTTCATCGACCCGGAATCGCACCGCCCCCTGATCGGCGCGTCCGGTGGCGTTTCCGGCGTCGTCGCGGCGTATCTCATCCTTTATCCGCGGGTGCGCATCTGGGGCCTTTTCCTGAAGGGCATCCCGCTGCGCCTTCCCGCCTATTGGGCGATCGGCTTCTGGTTCGTCCTGCAGTTCCTCTCCGCCTTTCTCGGCGGCGACGACAGCGTCGGCTGGTTCGCGCATCTGGGAGGCTTCGTGGTCGGCGCCGCCCTCGTGCCCTTCATGCGCCACCGCTACGACCCCGTTCTGGCCCGCGTCGAGGCACAGGAACTTCAGGCGCCGCGTTGACAATCGGGCATCGCCCGCTACGGTCCCTTCCATCTTTTTCCTACCTATCCGGAGAGCAGGTCATGGACCGGAACCCGGACCTGACCTTTCAATGAGGACAGACGAATGAAGCTTCTGGTGTGCGTGAAGCGTGTGGTCGACTACAACGTCAAGATCCGCGTGAAGAGCGACGGATCCGGCGTCGAACTCGCCAACGTCAAGATGTCCATGAACCCGTTCGACGAGATCGCCGTCGAGGAAGCCGTCCGGCTCAAGGAGCAGGGCAAGGCCACCGAGATCGTGGCCGTCTCCATCGGCCCGCAGCAGGCCGGAGAGACCATCCGCACGGCGCTCGCCATGGGCGCCGACAGGGGCATCCTGGTCAAGACGGATGCGACGGTGGAGCCTCTCGGCGTCGCCAAGATCCTGAAGAAGGTGATCGAGCAGGAGAACCCGCAGCTCGTGATCATGGGCAAGCAGGCCATCGACGACGATTCCAACCAGACCGGCCAGATGCTGGCCGCGCTCCTGGGCTGGCCGCAGGGCACCTTCGCCTTCAAGGTGAACGTGGGCGACGGCAGCGTGGACGTGACCCGCGAGGTCGATGGTGGCCTGCAGACGGTCGGCCTCAAGCTCCCGGCCATCGTCACCACGGACCTGCGCCTGAACGAGCCGCGCTATGCGTCTCTTCCCAACATCATGAAGGCCAAGAAGAAGCCCCTCGACGAGACGTCTCCGGAAGCTCTCGGGGTCGATGTCGCGCCGCGTCTCAAGGTGGTGAAGACCGCCGAGCCCGGCGGCCGCAAGGCCGGCGTGAAGGTCGGCTCGGTGGCCGAACTCGTCAACAAGCTCAAGGTCGAAGCAGGCGTACTCTAAGCGAGGAGAATGAGATCATGACCACATTGCTGTTCGCAGAGCACGACAACGCTCACCTGAAGGACGCCACTCACAAGGCGCTGTCCGCCGCCGCGGCGCTCGGCGCGCCGGTCCACGTGCTCGTGGCCGGCGCCAATGCCCGCGCGGCCGCAGAGGCGGCCGCCAGGCTCGAAGGCGTGGAAAAGGTGCTGCTGGCAGATAGCCCGGCCTACGATCATCAGCTCGCGGAGCCCACCGCCGCCCTGATCGTCTCGCTCGCAGGCTCCTACGACGCCCTCGTGGCTCCCGCCACGACGACCGGCAAGAACGTGATGCCGCGCGTGGCGGCGCTTCTCGACGTCATGCAGGTCTCCGACATCACCAAGGTCGTCTCGCCCGACACCTTCGAGCGGCCGATCTATGCCGGCAACGCGATCCAGACGGTGCAGTCGACCGACGCCAAGAAGGTGATCACCGTGCGCACCGCCGCCTTCCCGGCCGCCGGAGAAGGCGGCTCGGCCCCGATCGAGACCGTCGGCCCCGCCGAGGATCCGGGCGTGTCGAGCTTCAAGGGCGAGGAGATCGCTCAGAGCGACCGGCCGGAGCTGACCTCCGCGCGCATCATCATCTCGGGCGGACGCTCGCTCGGCTCGTCCGAAAACTTCACCAAGTACATCGAGCCGATCGCCGACAAGCTCGGGGCCGCCATGGGCGCGAGCCGCGCTGCCGTGGATGCGGGCTACGCCCCCAACGACTGGCAGGTCGGCCAGACCGGCAAGGTGGTGGCGCCGGATCTCTACATCGCGGTGGGCATTTCAGGCGCCATTCAGCATCTGGCGGGCATGAAGGATTCCAAGGTGATCGTCGCGATCAACAAGGACGAGGAGGCTCCCATCTTCCAGGTGGCCGATTACGGCCTCGTTGGCGACCTCTTCCAGATCCTTCCCGAACTCCAGGAGGAGTTGACCAAGGCGGGTCAATAAGGTCAGGAATAAAAGGCGGACCGGGCGGGTCTCCCGCCCGGATTCTTTTGAGGGCACGGGAGTGCCCGAGGCAGCAGGCACGATGGGTATCACGATCAAAACTGTTGGCGTCATCGGCGCCGGTCAAATGGGCAGCGGCATTGCCCATGTTTCCTCGCTCGCAGGCTTCAACGTTCGTCTCCACGACCTTTCGGAAGACAGGATCAACGCAGGTCTGGCGACGATCAACGGCAACATGGCCCGGCAGGTCTCCAAGGAAGTGATCTCCGACGCCGCCCGCCGGGAAGCCCTCGACCGCATTCAGCCCGCCGCCACTTACGACGACCTCTCTGCCTGCGATCTCGTTATCGAGGCCGCGACCGAGAACGAAGAGGTCAAGCGCAAGATCTTCACCAACCTGTGCCCGTCGCTGCGCCCGGACGCAATCATCGCGACCAACACCTCGTCGATCTCGATCACGCGCCTGGCCGCTGCCACGGACCGGCCGGAGCGCTTCATCGGCATTCACTTCATGAACCCGGTTCCTCTGATGCAGCTCGTCGAGCTGATCCGCGGCATCGCGACGGAGGACCCGACCTTCGAGGCGGCGAAGGAGTTCGTCGCCAAGGTCGGCAAGACCGCGACGGTCTCGGAGGATTTCCCGGCCTTCATCGTCAACCGCATCCTGCTGCCGATGATCAACGAAGCGATCTATACGCTGTACGAGGGCGTCGGTTCGGTCGACGCGATCGACACGGCCATGCGGCTCGGCGCGAACCACCCCATGGGGCCGCTCCAGCTCGCGGACTTCATCGGCCTCGACACCTGTCTGTCGATCATGCAGGTGCTGCACGAAGGCTTGGCCGACACCAAGTACCGTCCCTGCCCGCTCCTGGTGAAATACGTCGAAGCCGGCTGGCTCGGCCGGAAGGCGAAGCGCGGATTCTACGACTACCGCGGCGAGAAGCCGGTCCCGACGCGCTGATCCCGTTCTCCGACGGGCCTTGCGTTCGGCTTCTTTTCCGCCATTCTGGCGCGAAATGCCACGCTGCGGCTCCAGGGGGCGCCATGACACACCGCAAGAGACGGCCGGCCGTTGGCGCATGCGCCGTGCTGTCGACGATTTTCCTCCACGCGGCTCCGTCCCTGGCGCAGGGACCGGCCCCCGCTCCCGACCCGTTCTGGAACGTTCCCGACATCGGCTCCCTGCCCGACGACGCCCATGGCCGTCTCGTACGGCGCGGGCGGGACCTGATCACCGCGACCTATGCCCATATCGGCCCGGCGGTCCCGGATCCGGCCAAGCGCTACGCCGGCAACAATCTCGCCTGCCGCAACTGCCACCTGGATGCGGGCGCGAAGAAGTTCGGCAACCCGCTCTGGGGGCTGATGGACCGGTTTCCGCAATACGACGCCGAGGCGGGTGCGACCATCTCCCTCGAGCAGCGCATCAATGCCTGCATGACCCGAAGCATGAACGGCCGCCCGCTTCCGCAGGAGGCGCCGGAGATGCAGGCCATGGCGGCCTACATCGCCTTCCTGTCGACAGGGGTGAAGCCTGGCGAGACGCTTACCGGCTACGGTTCAGGGCAGATGGCGGAGCTCGACCGAGCGGCGGATCCGCAGCGGGGGCAGGCCGTCTTTCGGCAGACCTGCGCGGTCTGCCACGGAACCGAAGGTCAGGGCTTGCGCCGGAACCTCGCGGTGCCGGATCTCGGCTATATGATCCCGCCGCTCTGGGGGCCGGACAGCTTCAACAATGCGGCCGGCATGAACCGCCTGACGACCATCGCCAACTTCGTGCATTTCAATATGCCGAACGGGGTGAGCTATGTGATGCCGCGGCTGTCTCCGGAGGACGCCTGGGACGTGGCCGCCTTCGTCGTCTCGCAGCCGCGCCCGCAGAAGGCTGATCTCGACAAGGACTTTCCCGATCTGCTGCAGAAGCCGGTCGACACCCCCTATGGCCCCTATGCCGATGGCTTCAGCCGGCAACAGCACATCTTCGGCCCCTTCGGCCCGATCCGTGCGGAGCTGGCCCGCCTGAAGGCCGCCCGAGGGAATGCCGCCCCTAAAGCCAGCGGTGGAAGTGATCCGTGAAATAGTACGGTCCGAAGCTCCAAAGGCCTGCCCAAAGGGCGGCTCCGATGGCGTTGGCGGGCGCGAAAATGCGCCAGGGCATGGCGATGGACCCGGCCACCAGCCCGTTGAGCTGGCGGAGCAGGACGACGAAGCGCGCCGTCATCACCATGACGAAGCCCTTCTCCCGCGCCGTCGCCTCCAGACGTGCGAGGCGCTCGGGCGTGAGCTTGACCCAATGGCCGAAGCGCTGCAGCAGCAGGCGGCCGCCGAAGCGCCCGATCAGGTAGCCCGTGCTGTCCCCGAGAAAGCCGCCGATCCAGGCGGCCAGGAACACGTGCTCGACGGCGAGATCGCCCCGCACCGCCAGCAGGGAGGCCGCGATGAGGGCGCTTTCCCCCGGCAGCGGGGCTCCGAAGGACTCGAAATAGACGATGAGAAACAGGGCAAAGGCCCCGTAGGCCGCTACGGCGGGTTCGATCCAGGCCAATCCCTGCTGCAGGATGCTCATCGGCGCACCGGCTCAATACATCGGAGGCCGATGACGGACCTCAGGACAACGGTTGCGCTTCATAGCAGCAGGAACTTAGCTTTTCACCCGGCATTTTCCCTGTGGGTGCGTCATAGACGACCTGTGTCCTCGCTTCACAACAACGTCACACTGGCCTAGTCTTATGGAGCGGGATGCAGCTTTCTCTGTTTGAGGAGGTGAGGTGACGATACACGTCCAGCCTGTTGTGCGACCGGAGGCCTGCCCGGCCCTCGTTCTCAATGCCGACTTCCGGCCTTTGAGTTACTACCCCTTGTCCATCTGGTGTTGGCAGGATGCGATCAAGGCGGTGTTCCTCGACCGAGTGAACATCGTTTCCGAGTACGACAAGGTCGTCCGAAGTCCGACCTTCGAGATCCGTCTTCCCTCGGTCATTTCGCTCAAGACCTACGTCAAGCCTTCGAGACACCCGGCCTTCACCCGCTTCAACGTCTTCCTTCGCGACCGTTTCACCTGCCAATATTGCGGCGCCCGCGAGGACCTCACCTTCGACCACGTCATTCCCCGCTCCAAGGGCGGACAGACCACCTGGGAGAACGTCGTCGCCGCCTGCGCCCCCTGCAATCTGAAAAAGGCCGACCACCTCCCCCGCGACGTCGAGATGTGGCCGAGACAGAGCCCCTTCGCTCCCACCCTTCACGACCTGCATTCGAACGGCCGCCTCTTCCCGCCCAACTATCTGCACGACAGCTGGATGGACTATCTCTACTGGGACAGCGAACTGGAGCCGTAAGCGCCCGTTCCGGCCCTCTCGCTCCCGGACGCGCCCTGCACCGCCGCCCAGGCGGCAAAGGCGGCAAGCGCCAGCGAAATCAGCACGTTCCACCCTGCCAGAGACAGGCCGAGAAAGCGCCAGGCCGCCTCCGTGCAGCTGACGACCCGGGTCGTCTGGAGCTGGTTCAGGAAATCGCCCACATTGCCGGCACTCGAGCCCATTGCGCCGCCGCAATCGCTCGGCCCTTCCCAGAAGCCCCATTCGACCCCGGCGTGATAGGCGCCCAGCCCCGCGCTCACGACGAAGACCAGGGCGAGGAGCCAGAGGCCGATCCGGCCCCATTTGGCCGGGAGAAAGGCCGCGATCAGGGCCAGCGGAATGGCGAGGTAATAGGGATTCCGCTGGGTCAGGCAGAGCTTGCAAGGCTGATAGCCCCACACATGCTCGAACACGAGTGCACCGCCGATGGTTGCCGCCGCCGCCAGGGCGACTGCAAGAGCCGCTTGCCGTATCGTGAGCCCAAGCCGCATCGGGAAAATCTCCTCAGAACAGGTACCGGAACGCCACAAAGCCGCCGACCAGCGCCACGATGGCGAGGCCTGCGATCAGGTTGAAATGGCGATCAATCATGCCCTTGATCACCGGCCCGAAGCGGGTCATCAGCAGGGCGATGAAGAAAAAGCGGGCTCCCCGGGTCACGACAGAGAGAACCACGAACCAGAACAGGCTGTAGCTGGCGAAGCCCGAGGTGATGGTCACGAGCTTGTAGGGGATCGGCGTCAGGCCCTTGAGAAGGATGACCCAGTGGCCGTACTCGGCATAGGATTGCCGGAACGTCTCCGCCCCTTCGGTAAGCCCGTAGACCTGGAACAGCCAGGCTCCGATGGAATCGTAGAGAAAGAGCCCGATCAGGTACCCGACGACGCCGCCCAGAACGGACGTGACCGTGCAGATCAGGGCGTAGGTCCAGGCCCGGTCGGGCCGGGCCAGCATCATCGGCACGAGCATCACGTCCGGTGGGACCGGGAAGAAGGAACTCTCCGCGAAGGACACCGCTGCAAGCGCATAGGGCGCCGAGGGCCGGGCCGCGAGGGAAAGGGTCCAGTCGTAAAGGCGTCTGAGCATGAGAGACCGTGGAGGTATTCGAGAGGCCGGGGTTGATGTCGACGCTCCTTTGAGCACAAGCCGCCGCCGCTGGCGAGCGAATTACCTGCGGCACCCCTTCACATCTCCCTCATTGACCACGCTTCGTCTTGCATGGTACTCGGCAATTCCTTGCCCCTGTGGCGGAATTGGTAGACGCGCTCGACTCAAAATCGAGTTCCGCAAGGAGTGCTGGTTCGATCCCGGCCAGGGGCACCATTCGCAAAAGCTTGCTTTCACAGAGCATTTTCCGCTCGAAGGGAAGCGTGAGCTTGCAATGCTGCAAGCTGCCTCCTCGGAACAACCACGCTTCCCATTCTGTTGTTCTCTCTGCTTCGAGGCTAAGCTTAGGATGCTCCGGCGGCGTCCATAGCCAGCCCTCCTCCAGTGCCGCGTACCGGCCGGTTCAGACGAATGACCCATAGTGGAACGCACGACGATGTTCTGGTCTGGCTCTCGGTGCTGATCGCGACGGCGGCGTCCTATACCGCTCTCGATCTTGCAGGCCGCATCCGTGCTGCAGGCGGGTGGGCCAAGCATGCGTGGCTCGCGACGGCTGCCCTTGCCATGGGAGGCGGCATCTGGGCCATGCATTTCGTCGCCATGCTGGCCTTCAGCATTCCCGACGTCGGAGTGAATTACGACGTCGGCCTAACGGCCATTTCGTTCGTCCTGCCCATTTTCGTGACCGCCATCGGCTTCTACGTCGTCAACCAGGCCAATGCCGGTTTGAAGACGGTGCTGCTCAGCGGCATCTTCGTAGGGCTCGGCATCGTCGGGATGCACTATACCGGCATGGCGGCGATGCGGATGGCCGCGGATCTGAGCTACGAGGCCCTGTGGGTCGCGGTTTCCATCCTGATCGCCATCGGGGCTTCCACGATTGCGCTCTGGCTGGCATTCCGCAACGTCGGCCCCACTCAGAAGCTTCTGGCCTCCGCCGCGATGGGACTTGCGATTTCCGGCATGCATTATGCTAGCATGCAGGGAGCGGTCTTTACGCTCCATTCGGCCGTGGACGAGGCGCACGGCTATGCGAGCCTGAGCCAGACCAACCTCGCCCTGGCCGTATCGGCAACGACTTTCCTGATCCTGTTCCTTGCCCTGATAGCCGCGATGTTCGACCGCCGCTTCGCCTATTTCTCGGAGCGCGAAGCAAAGGCCCTGCGGGAGAGCGAGGAGCGGTTTCGCATCCTCTACAGCAAGACGCCGCTGCCCCTCCACTCCCTGAACGCCGAGGGCGTCATCGAGCATGTGAGCGATACCTGGCTCGATCTTCTCGGCTACCGCCGTGAAGAGGTCCTCGGACGCCCCATCACGGATTTCATGACCGAAGAATCCGTCAGGCGCCGGTCCCAGACCCACTGGCCCGCTCTCCTCGCAACGGGGGAGCTCAAGGATGTGGAGTACCGGCTGGTGACGAAGGACGGCCGAATTCTGGACGTCCTCCTGTCCAGCCGCGTGGAGCGCGACAGCGAGGGCCGGTTCAACTATGTTCTCGGCGGCATCGTGGACGTCACCGCGCGCAGGCGTGCGGAGGAGGCCCTGCGCCAGGCGCAGAAGATGGAAGCGGTCGGCGCGCTCACGGGAGGCGTCGCGCATGATTTCAACAATCTGCTCGCCGTGGTCCTCGGGAACCTGGATCTCCTGCGCAGCCGCCTGCCTGACGATCCGAAGGCCAGGCGCCTTCTCGACAGTGCGATCCAGGGCGCCGAGCGGGGAGCGACGCTCACCCAGCGGATGCTGGCTTTCGCGCGACAGCAGGACCTGAAGACGCAGGTCGTCGACGTGCCCGATCTGGTGAAGGAGATGGCCGACCTCCTTCAGCGGTCCATCGGCCCCATGGTGCAGATCGAGACCCGCTTCCCCCTGAACCTTCCGCGGGTGCACGTGGATGCGAACCAGCTCGAACTGGCGCTGCTCAATCTGGCCGTGAACGCGCGGGATGCCATGCCCGGAGGGGGAACGATCACCGTTTCAGGGCGCGAGGAGACCGTCCGGCCCGGAGATCACGGCAACCTCCTGCCCGGGAACTACGTCTGCCTGTCCGTCGCGGATACCGGAGAGGGTATGGACGAGACGACGCTGAGGCGGGCCATGGAGCCTTTCTTCACCACCAAGGGCGTCGGCAAGGGGACGGGGCTCGGCCTCTCGATGGTGCACGGGCTTGCCGCGCAATCGGGAGGATGCCTCGTCCTGAGCAGCCGCAAGGGCGAAGGCACGACCGCCGAGATCTGGCTTCCTGCGGCGGAAGCGCAACTCCCGGGCAAGCCGCAGGCGTCCGCAGGGACGACGGCCTCGAACAGCGGCCGCGGTGGGGCCTCGAAGCCCTTGGCCATCCTCGTCGTCGACGACGACATTCTCGTTCTGCAGAACACCGCCGCGATGCTGGAGGATCTGGGGCACGCCGTGATCGAAGCCACGTCGGGCGAGGAGGCTCTTGCCCGGCTCCGGCAGGGCGCGGCGGTCGACCTCATCATCACCGACCAGGCGATGCCCCGCATGACCGGCGTGCAACTCGCGGAAAAAGTCAGGGCCCAGTGGCCGCAGGTTCCGATCGTTCTCGCAACCGGCTATGCCGATCTCCCCGCAGGAGCAGACGCCGGCCTGGTGCGGCTCAACAAGCCCTTTCGCCAGGATGCCCTCATACGGGCCATATCCGATTGCTCGAAATCGGCTCATAAGGCCGAAAAGGTCATTCCGTTTCGGCCGAGACAGACCTGATTGCCTCCTGAGGGTGGCAAAGGCCGAGGGTCGGCACCCGTTCTTTCCGAATCAATCCAAGCCTCAAGACGCCCGGAGCGTTGCATCAGCAGCTCGACCGTAAAGCGGCCAAGCTGGTGCCACATTTACTTTCGCTTTACGCCAAAGTCGGAACATAGACGTTAATAGAGCGGCCAAGCTGGCTTAAAATACCAAAGATCTGTCCTCAGTTCACAAGACGCGCGTTCTTCGTCC
>NZ_JBHSBQ010000122.1:0-29971 GCF_042650665.1 Microvirga sp. GCM10011540
CGGCGGGTCGTAGGGGCCAGGAGGGGCGCCAGGATCGCCCACTCCGCATCGCTCAGGTCGGTGTCGTAGCTAAGGGCTGTCATGCCCCTTCAGATGGGAACCACCCGAATTTCCAGACACCCTCTAGTGCCGCTCTGCCGTGGCACCAGCCCGATCCAGGCCGCCAAGTGCCGGCCTGAACGGAAGGAGCTCGGATCCGGGATAGTGACCGCCAAGTAACTGGCGGTGATCAGGCCGATGCCGGGATGGTCTCCAGGCGCTGGCTCAGCTCATTCGTGCGATGCCACGCCAGGATCTCCTGCTCGACCTGGCCAATGCGGCCATGGACGTCCTCGATCTGAGCGAGGATCAAGCGGATGCAGCGCCATGCCAGCTCCGGTAAGGCCGTGCCGCGTGCCTTCTCGGCCAACTCGATGAGCTTGGGAACGCTGGGAAGCCCCTGAGGGGCGATGACGCCGTATTCGGCCAGGTGACCTCGTAAAGCATTAACCAGCATGGTCCGCTGCCGCACAAGTAGGTCGCGGGTGCGGTGGAGCATGAGCGCGGCCTGCTGCTCAGGGTTCTTGATCGCACTTTGACTAAGCCCGACACTCCTCCAGCCGCCGCTTTTGCGTGCCAGAAGCCTCGAAGTTCGATGGGTCAAGCCACTTTTCATAAGCGGCGCAGAGGGACGGCCACTCCTTATCGATGATCGAGAACCAGGCCGTGTCGCGGTTTTCGCCCTTAACGATGAGGTGCTGGCGGAAGACCCCTTCAGGCTGAAAGCCAAACCGGATTGCAGCGCGCTTTGAGGGTTCGTTGCGGTTGTTGCACTTCCACTCATAACGGCGGTAGCCCAGTTCGTCGAAGGCGTACTTCATAAACAGGAACTGCGCTTCGGTCGCGGCAGGCCTGCGCGAGATCAGCGGCCCCCAGTAGATGTGGCCAATCTCAATCACTCCATGGTCTGGGTCGATGCGCATTAGGGATTGCCGTCCCGCCACTTGACCGCTGGCCTTATCGATGACGGCAAAGAACAGTGGGTCTGTACTGCGCTCGGCCTGCTCGGCCCAGGCTTGGAGGTCCTCACGGCTGGTTGGCGGATGCTCAGGGAGCCAAGCGAACCTAGCCTCAGCGTCCGGCACGGCTGAGGCCGCAAAGAGGCCGTCCCCGTGCGCGGCGGCACTGAGGGGATCGAGCCTTACGTAATGCCCCTCTAGCACCACACGCTCAGGGCGTGGACGGGGCTGCCAATTTTGAAGGTTCTCAGACACGGTTCCTTACTTCGGCTTGGTCTAGGCCGGACCGATATGGCAGAGCGGAGCGCCATAGACATCAGCCGTCACACCCCGAATCTCCGATAAGCATGGAACAGACTTCCTCATGATGTCGATACCTTCGACTGCGCCATGACGGCCCATCGCCTTCTGGCAAAGTGAGTGACCTCGGTCGGCCCTTCATTCCGCACTTGCCAACTGGCGTTGGGTCAGACAGGAAACAAGACCAAATTACCGGAGGGGACAATCATGGGGATTGCTGTACGTCCATTACGCGAGGAAGACCGACTCGGTTGGGAGCGGCTCTACGAGGGCTATGCAGCCTTCTACAAGGTCACCCAAACGCCCGAAATGCGTCACACTGTATGGTCATGGATCATGAACCCCTCAAAGGAGGTCGAAGGATTGGCGGCCATTGATGACAACGGGACTCTGCTCGGGATCGCTCACTTTCGGCCCTTTGCACGACCCCTATCAGCTACGGTTGGGGGCTTCCTCGACGATTTGTTTGTCGATCCTCGCTCTCGTGGTCTTGGCGTCGCGGATGCGCTGCTCAACAGCCTGAAAGAAGAAGGGCTGCGACGGGGATGGTCGGTCATTCGCTGGATCACAGCCGAGGACAACTATCGGGCGCGAGCCGTCTACGACCGGCTTGCCGAGCGGACCAAATGGGTCACCTACGACATCAAGTTGTGACCCTCCGCAGGGAAAGCTCTATCAAGCCGTTCGATCAGGTTGGAAAGGGCCTTCGGGGGCCACAAGGCTCGTTGCATAATTCCGATAAGGCGCCTTTATGAAACTGGATAGCGTGTATTTTGAGCGTATTCGGAAGACTTACGCAGCGGCTCTGACTTCAGGTGAGTAAAGGATCAGTCTAACCCGATCTTTGGATGCGCTCGATCAGAACCTGAATACTCGCGAATCCTTGTCGCAGGTTAGCACAGCTCCCTAGGATCCGGGCCCTCATGAACGGATGCCCAGGCACATCATTTGCGCTCAGGCTGGCTTGCTTTCGGCGGCACGATGATGGCCCCAGCGTTGGGGTGGCGATTTTCCACCTGCTCCCTCCGCCGGACACCAGCACCTTTCATCCGTCCATCAAACAGGAACCGCTGTGTTCCATTCGCGCTCGTAGCAGCCGGAGCCTGCGATTGTCTGGCCGGAGCATCTTGAGCAGTGGCGGTGGTTGCGGCCAGTGCCAACGCAAATGCGACTACCAATCTCGACATGATAGGCTTCTCCTCTTCCGGCACGGGATCATCGTGACGGTATAACTCGGGTTCGGTTACAACTGGGGAGCAACTGGGCACCACGATGATGGCTGTTTGATAGGGCCTCGCCTTTTCGCGGAACGGAACGTTATGGAGCGAAGACTCGAATGGGAGAATTGATGCGGGAAGGTCCGAAGTGGGTTAGGAACCGAGATCCCCTGCGCTTTCGGAACGTCCGCTCCGATGAGGATTGCTGCCCTCGGGCGAGCGTCTCATGCGTGCCAAACTCGGACGTTCGTGCTTAGCTATAATCCTGCGAAGCAAGAGATGTGCGGGCTTGGGTTCTATGCCTTCCCGTCTTGAGCTCCAGCCATGCGTGTCCCTCCATGGAGGTTGGAGTTGCCCCAGCTCCGGAGGGCCTTTTGCGTGATGCTGGTGATCCTCCACGAGCCATCCGCCTTAGCGAACATGAACTCATAGGCACCGCAAGAGTGATAGAAGTCCTCGCCGGGCCTCTTGAGGTCACGTTCAAACCTCAAGATCAGGTAATTGCAGCGACCGCGGACGTCTTCTGCTTCACTGGACAGCAGTAAGTTAGAGAAGCTGTGATGCTTTGAGAGGGTGTCGGCAGCATTCTGCCGGCGCTGAACGAACTCAAAGTTGGTCATCGTGCTGGGCTGCTCGCGCCCTGATGAGGAGTAGTCGATGAATACCTCGGGTGCGAGACAGTCTGCCATTGACGTCCAGTTCCGCTCATCGAACGCAAGGAAAAAACGGCAGAGTAAGTCATTGATAGCGATGTGATCGAGAGCGTCCAAGTCTGCCATCCTCTTCTTCATAACAGCGCCTCCCAACCCAGGCCTTACCAGGGTGTCTAAGAGGGCCTTCACCAGCCAAAGCACCAGGAACCAAGATGCGGATTTCGCAGATCGTGAGCGACGATTTCACCCGATAGTGAGCGCCCGTTTCATCTGATCGTGAGCAGCCTTTTCGCGCGATCATGAGCGGCAGCTTCGGCCGACAGGTTGCATGGAGTCAGGAGTTGGACGCGCCGTCAAGAGCCCGGCTGCGTCCGTTGCGTTTGCGCAGGCTCTCGCCGGTGAGCTGAAGCCGATGGGCGTTGTGAACGAGACGATCCAAAATCGCGTCGGCGAGAGTGGGATCCCCAATCAGATCATGCCAGGCGTCCACGGGAACCTGGCTCGTCACGATCGTCGAGGCGCGGCCATGCCGGTCATCCAGGATCTCCAGAAGATCACGCCGCTCAGCCTGGGTGAGGACGGATAGACCCCAATCATCCAGGATCAGTACCTGCACCCGGCCGAGCGTCTTGAGCAGCCGGCCATAGCGTCCATCGCCGCGGGCCAGAGCCAAGGCCTCGAACAGGCGCGGAACGCGATGGTAGAGCACCGAGCGATTGTCCCGGCAGGCCTTGTGGCCGAGCGCACAGGCGATCCAGCTTTTGCCCAGCCCGGTGGCGCCGGTGATCAGCAGGTTCTCGCCTCGCTCAATCCAGTCCCCGGCCGCCAGCCGGGCAAACACCGCCCGGTCGATCCCGCGCGGCGTGCGCCAGTCGACATCCTCGATGCAGGCATTCTGGCGCAGCGCCGCAAACTTCAGCCGCGCCGTCAGCCGCTTCGTCTCGCGCTCGGCCGCCTCGCGGTCGACCAGAAGCCCGAGCCGCTCCTCGAACGACAAGGCGTCGAGATCGGGTGAGCGGCGCTGCTCGTCGAGAGCTTTGGCCATGCCGGTCAGGCCGAGCGCGATCAGGCGCTCATGGGTCGGGTGGGTCAGCATCGGTGGGTTCTCCTGGTGGGGGTCAGTGGAAATAGCCCTGGCCACGGATGTTGCCGTGGCGCAGCGGGGCGTGGTCGGGAGCTTCGTCGAGAAAGGCCCGGTCGAGGCCGTTCTGAAGAATCGAGCGGATCGACGCGACGGAGCGGGCCTTGATCGAGAGACCGCGCCGGCAGGCGGCGTCCAGGCGCTCGGGGCCGTAGCTCTTGGCCAGCGACAGGATGCCGAGGCAGGTCCGGAAGCCCTGTTCCGGATGCGGCCGGTCGGCCATGACCGCCTCAAAGAACGCGGCCGTCGCGGGGCCGATCTGCGCAGCGGCGGCGATGAGGCTCTGCGGTGTCCATTGCCCGTGCCGGCGGTGTGCGCTGGGCATGTGCTCGGCAATCGTGGTGTGGCCGCGCCGGTTGGGCGCGCGGGCATGGCTGGCGACCCGCTGGCTCTTGTGGAAGATCTCCACCGTCGCGCCGGCGAACCGCACGTCGACGAGCTCTCTGATCAGACGGAAGGGCACGGAATACCAGTGGCCGTCGACCTCGACATGATAATCAGGCGCCACCCGGCAGCGCTTCCAGCGGGCGAAGACATAAGGCTCGTCGGGCAGCGGACCGAGCAGCGGCCGGTCGATCGCGGCAAACAGCTCCGCGCGGCTGGCGTTGAAGCGGCGCATCGGGCGGGCATTGAGTTCCCCGATGAGCCTGCGGATGGCCTGGTTGAGCTCGGCGAGGGTGAAGAAGCGCTGGTTGCGCAGTCGCGCCAGGATCCAGCGCTGGGCGATCTGCACCGCGACCTCGACCTTGGCTTTGTCCTTGGGCTTGCGCGGGCGGGCGGCCAGGATCGCGGTGCCGTAATGGCTAGCCATCTCGGCATAGGTGCGGTTGAGGCCGGGATCGTAGCGGTCGGGATTGGTCACCGCCGCCTTGAGGTTGTCGCACACCACCAGCTTGGGAACTCCATTCAGGAAGGCGAACAGGTTGGCGTGCACACTGATCCAGTCCGGCAGGGTCTCGCTCGGGCAGGCCTCGGCATAGGTGTAGTTGGAGGCGCCCATCGCCGCGACGAACAGCTTCATGGGCTTGGCCTCGCCGGTGCGCGGATCGAAGATGGCGATGGTGTCGCCGGCAAAGTCGACGAAGACCTTCTCGCCGCCCTTGTGGGTCTGGCGCATGGTCGGCTGGGAGCGGCGCTTCCAGGCCTCAAAGGTGGTGCAGAACCAGGTGTAGCCGAAGCCGTCAGGATGGGCGGCGCGATACTCTTCCCAGAGCAGCACGCGGGTGACGCCGGGGCGGCACAGTTCCCTGTCGATATAAGCCCAATCTGGTACCGGGCGGCGGGGCGTGTCGGCGGCCGGGGCTGGCGGTGGAAACAGGAGCCGTTCAAGAGCCTCGTCGTCGAGCCCCTCCGGCAGCGGCCAGGTCAGGCCGGCAAGCCGGGCGCGGCGGAGATAGCTGTGAACGACACCGTTGCTGACCCCGAGCGTGCTCGCGATCAGGCGCTCGCTCAGGCCCTGGGCATGTCTCAAACGAAGAACGTCTCGGATGCGGCGCATGGACAATCTCTGGGTTGGCATCGGGTCTCCTCGTTGGTTGAACGAAGGCACCCGTAGCCCGGAGGGATTGTCGGCCGAAGTATCCCAGTGGTCGTGAAAGGTGCTCACGATCGCCTGAAATGGCTGCTCACGCTGGCGCGAAATCGCTGCTCACGATCCTCTGAAATCCGTGCTCACGATGCGGTGAAATCCGTGCTCACCATCCCGCGAAATACGCAACCAAGAGTGGCTGACAGCCTCACCCCGTGGGGTTGTGCACTCCGGATCCCGTAAGAAGCTTCCGCTTACGGGATCCGGAATCGGGTTTAGGACAATTGTGGTGCTGTCGCCTTCACCTGCCTGGCACGCCAAGACAGAACGAATGGGAGTATGGCAACCGCCGCAGCCATGATCCACAGCACAATCGAGATGGTGCTCTGGAAGAGAATGGAGAGATCCCCGCCGCTGATCGCCAAGGCATTGCGCAGGTTCACCTCCATCACACGCCCGAGAACGAACCCAAGAATAATTGGGGCCATGTCGAACCCGAGTTTGCGCAGGAGCCATCCTATTACGCCGATGCCGAGCATCATCAGGATCGACAGCACGCTGGCATGGGTCGAGTAGACACCTACGATGGAAAGAACCAGGATTCCAGGAACCAGAATCCAGTTCGGCAGCGTCAGCACCCGCGAGAACACGCCGACGAGAGGCAGGTTCATGATCAGCAGCAGAACATTGCCGATGTAGAGCGAGGCAATCAGGCCACCAACCAGTTCCGGACGCTCGGCAAAGAGCTGCGGCCCGGGCTGGATGTTGTAGAGCATCAGAGCTCCCAGCATCACCGCAGTCGTGCCGCTGCCTGGAACGCCAAGGGTCAGCATCGGAACGAATGCTCCGGCGGCCGTGGCGTTGTTCGCCGCCTCAGGCGCGGCAAGCCCGCGCACATCGCCTTTGCCGAAGGTGCCGTCGCGGTCCGAAATTCGCTTTTCCGTTGTGTAGGAGACGGCGCTGGCGACCGAGGCCCCGGTTCCTGGCAGCACGCCGACGATGAAGCCGATGACAGAGCCCCGGAGTGTTGCCCCGGTGCAGCGGACGATGTCAGCCCAACGGGCGAATGTACGGCCGGCAACCTTGATGATTGAACCACCAGACGCCTGATGCTCAAGCATCAGCATGGCTTCCGAGATTGAGAACAGTCCGATCACGAGCACGACGAACTCGATTCCGTCTCCAAGCTCCGGCTCGTCGAACGTGAAGCGGTAGGCGCCGGAGGTCGCGTCGAGGCCAACAGTCGCGAGCATCAGGCCGATGACGCAGCCGATCAGGGTCTTCACCGGCTGACTGCCAACCATTGATGCCAGTGTCGCGAAGGCAAAGATCATGAGGACGAAGTACTCGGCAGGACCGAAGCCGATGGCCAGGCCGCTCAAAAGGGGAGCAAAGAACGTCAGGCCCACGACGCCCAGAATACCCCCAACAAATGAGGACAGTCCGCTGATCATCAGGGCCTCGCCCGCCCGGCCCTGGCGGGCCAAGGGATTGCCGTCGAGGGCTGTCATGACGGCGCCAGCATCACCAGGCACGTTCAATAGGATAGACGAGATTCGCCCACCGTACTCGGCACCGGAGTAGATCCCGGCCAGGAGGATCATTGTGCTCTCGGCCGGCAGGCCCATCGTGTAAGCGATGGGAAGGAGCAGTGCGATCCCGTTAATCGGGCCAATCGCGGGCAATGCGCCGATCATTGTGCCCAGGAAGCATCCCACGAACCCGATGAGGAGGTTCATGGGGCTGAGTGCAACCGAAAACCCGGTCCAGAGATAGCTAAGGTCCATGTTTGTCGTCCTCTATCTCAGAAGCCGAAGATGCTTCCGCCCGGCAGGTAGACTTCGAGCAGGTAGCGGAAAAGCAAGAACCAAAGGGCTGCCTGCACGATCCCCGCAATGAGGGCAAAGCGCCAGGAGGCCCCGAAAATCCGGCCAACTCCGGTTACCAGCAACGTGATGGCAAGAGCGAAGCCGAGGGGCTCCAGGAGGAGCGTGGCGACGAGCACAAGCCCGGGGATGGCAATGGAACTTGCGAGCAGTCGGCCCTGCGGCCACGGCTCGGAGCCGCCAGGCCTGAAGAAATAAATCAGCGATAGTAGCGCAAGCACACCCGCCAGGATCAGCGGGAACACACGAGGCCCAAGAGGATCTGACGAGAACGAGTATGAAATACGGCTCGCATCGAGCCCATACAGAACAGCAAGAGCGAAGAGAACGACCGCGCCCACGCGATCACTCCTCACCGCTCCAAGAGGACCGGTTGAGGTTGTCATGACTGGCTCCGATACAGAAAACGCGACCCCACTGCCTGGGGCCGCGTGGTTGGTGGATCAGAGACCCGCTTCAGCAGCGAGGGTCTTGAACTTCTTCACGTCGTTCTTGACGACCTTCTCGAAGTCCGCACCAATTACCGTATAGGGATACAAGCCCCGCTCCTCGCGCTCCTTGGCGAATTCGGGTGATTTGGCCAGCTTTTGGAATGTGTCGACCCAGGACTGGTAGTCGGCATCCGAGATCTTGCCGCCGAGATAGTAGCCGCGCCAGACAACCCAGTCGAAGTCGAAGCCCTGCTCCTTCGCGGTCGGCACATCCTTCAGGTCGCCAGGCAGCCGCTCCGGAGCCATGACCCCGAGAATGCGTACCTTACCGGCCTGATGGTGCTTCGCCATCTCCGAGGCCTCACCGGCGCCGATCTTGATGTGCCCGCCTTGCAGTGATGTCAGCACTGCACCGCCACCCTCTAGGGCGACATAGCGGATCTTCTTGGGATCCTGGCCGGCGCTCTTGGCGATGATGGCCGCCTTCATCCAGTCCTGGCTTCCGACCGCCCCACCGCCACCGATGGCGAAATCGTTCGGGGCCTTCTTGTAGGCCTCCACCAAGTCCTTCATGGTCTTGTAGGGAGAGTCTGCGGCCACGACGATCACGCCGTAGTCCGCTCCGAGAGCGCCCAGCCACCGCACGGCGTTCTCGTCGTACTGTCCGAACTTACCCTGGGCCAGGAGCAGCGCGGAACCGGTGGAAGCGGCAGTAATCAGCGTGGGATCGCTGGAGCGCTTGCCGACGACATGGTTGTAGGCGACAGCTCCGACGCCACCCTCCATGTAGGTGACCGGCATCGGCTTGTCGATAAGCTTGGCTGCCAGGAGCGAGTTGGCTGCGAGGCGGCAGGTCACGTCAAAGCCGCCGCCCGGCTTGGCTCCCGCCAGGCACTCCGTCTTGTCCGGTGCGGCCAGTGCAGCACCTGCCAGAACACCTGCGACGCCAAATACAGCCGCCTGCAATACGAGCTTCTTCATCGTTTCTTCCCTATACAATTGTGGACGTTACGCTCTGTCTGTACCGAGCTTGCTCCACACGTTAGGGTCGGAACCTGTCATTCACCTGTCATTAAATGTGACCGAAGGCATGCGCATCTTTCTGGTTGAGGACACGCGCGACGTTGCCGAGGCGATCATCGGGCATTTCGCCAGGATTGGCCACGTCGTCGATTGGGAGGTGGATGGCGAGGCTGCGGCCGCCACGCTCAACGAAACAATATACGACCTCGTGATCCTGGACGTGATGCTTCCCGGCCAGAGCGGGTTTGCGATCCTGCGGCACCTTCGCTCGATTGGCAGTACGACACCGGTCCTGATGCTCACCGCCCGGTCCGAGGTCGATGATCGGGTGAGCGCGCTCGACATCGGTGCCGATGATTACCTGGTGAAACCCTTCGACTTTCGGGAGCTGGAAGCCCGGGCTCGGGCGCTACTGCGGCGGCGCCATGGCGACGCCACTAACCTCCTCGAATGCGGGGACATTTGCATCGATCGGTCTGCGCGCATCGTTCGGGTCGGCCAGCGCGAGGTGCACCTGACCCGCCGTGAGGTGACACTGCTCGAAATCCTGGCTTCGCGGCCTGGCCGTGTCTTCAGCAAAGACGACCTGCTGGACCAGGTCTTCGGTTATGATGAGGAGGCCCCCTCCTTCAATGCTGTCGAGCTTTACATCGGCCGCTTGCGAAAGAAGCTACAAGGCGCAAAAGCCCAGATTGTGACGGTCCGGGGCTTTGGCTATCAATTGGTCCCCCATGGCTCGTCGTGAACCGTCCCTTTTCACCCGCCTGATTGTCCTCATCTCGGTGGTGCTGACTTTGGGGGCGGCTGCGCTCACGACGGCAGCCTGGTATTATGCCCGGGCGGCGGCAAACGAAGCGTATGATCGCCTTCTGGTCGGCGCCGCGTACCAGATGGCGGAAGCCGTTAACGTGCAGGGTGGAGCGCTGACCGTCGAGTTGCCGGTATCCGCCTTCGAGTTGCTGGCGCTCTCGGATCGGGACCGCATCTTCTATAAGATCGTCGACGCTCGTGGACGAACACTAACTGGCTATGGCGATCTTGCTACTCCGGAAACTGACGCCTCTGCCCTGAGCGGCCCGGATGTGCAGGATGGGAAATTCAAGGGAGCGGCTGTTCGTGTGGCAAAGACGGCCCGTTACTTTTCCGACCCATCCGTACAGGGGCGTGTTGACGTGGTTGTGGCACAGACCACCGAGGCGCGAACGGCGCTGGCGCGTGAACTGACCCTTCGGGCAGTGGCGCTGATCGCGGCCATGAGCGCCTTGGCACTTGGCGGAGCCGTCTTTGCAATCCGCTACGCCCTTAGACCCATTGGTCGGGTTGGTGCGGCCCTGCGGGATCGTGATCCCCACGACGTGACGCCTGTAACCGTCAGCACTCCGCGAGAGTTGCGTCCGTTCGTGTCTGCAACCAATGAGTTCATCGCACGGCTCAGGAGCCGGATGGACCTGATGCAGCAATTCATTGCAGATGCGGCCCACCAGATCCGCACCCCGCTCACCGCCCTCAAAGCCCAAATCGAGCTCCTGTCCCATCAGACAATGGACCCGCAGGGACGACAACACCTGAGACGGGTGCAGGAGCGTGTGGATCAGCTCTCACGATTGGCCAACCAGTTGCTCAGCCATGCCATGGTAAACCACCGTGCGGGAGCGGTGCCGCTCGAACCTGTTGATGTCGTCGAGGTCGTCCGGCGCGCGATCCGCGAGGCCGTGCCCGACACCCTCGACCGTGACATCCTGACGGCTCTGGAGCTGCCCCCGCTTCCTGTAGAGGTGGAAGCTGATGCGATCAGCCTGAAGGAAGCGGTCAAGAATGTGATCGACAATGCGATCCGCCATGGGGCTGCCACGGAACTCACGCTACGCGTGCGGGAGCAACCGGGGATGGTGGAGATCGAGGTTGAGGACGACGGGCCTGGCATTCCGCCGGAGCTGTGGTCCCAAGTGACCGAGAGGTTCGGATCATCGTCGCCCGCTGGGTCCGGATTAGGGCTCTCCATCGCCGCCGATGTGCTGTCCGCCCATGGAGGAAGTCTGAGCTTCCAGAACCGGGCTGAGGGCGGCTTTGCCGTGATCATGCGCCTGCCGAACGGAATGGGACAAAATCGATGAAGAGCCGAGGAACCTTGCTCCACCACCGCATCGCAGGCCTTTGTCTGTTCTGGGCACTGATCCTGGCGATGGCCGGCGCGGCCCATGCCGAGGAGCCCAAGGACTTCCCTGCCTTGCAGACCAAGCATGAGGTTCTGTCGGTCCACGCGGCAACGGATCTTTCCGCCATGGAGCCGCTGATCCGTGATTTCCAAACTCTGAACCCCAACACCAAGGTTGAGTTTACCGAGTATGTCACGAACGATCTCTATGCCGCCGCCGCCAAGGCCTGCCAGGACGGGTCGGCTCTGGGAGACGTCCTCTTGTCGTCGTCCGTTGATCAGTTGGTGAAGCTTGCCAATGACGGTTGCGCCCGTGACGTCCGCTCGCCTGAGACAGTGATGGCGCCCCGCTGGGCCAACTGGCGGAACGAGGTCTTTGGGTTCACCTTTGAACCGGTTGTATTCGTCTACAATCGCGAGAAGGTGCCCGCTGAGGATGTTCCGAGCACCCATCTTGAATTGGCCGATCTGCTGCGGTTGAAGCCGGAAGCCTATCGCGGTCGGGTCGGGACCTACGATATTCGCCAATCAGGCATTGGCTACCTCCTTGCATTCAACGACTCGCAGCAGACGACCACCACCTACGGTCGTCTCCTCGAAAGCCTCGGGCGCGCCCAAGCTGTCGTGCGGTGCTGCACGGGCGAGATTCTTGATCAGCTAGAGGCAGGGCGGATCCTCATTGGCTACAACATGCTGGCATCCTATGCCTATGCCCGGGTCCGCGCCGGAGCGGACCTCGGCATCGTCATGCCGGCTGACTACACCCTTGTGCTCAGCCGGGGCGCCATGGTTCCGTCCCAAGCCCGGAATGCCAATGCAGCGCTGCGTTTCGTGAGTTATCTCTTGTCGGCGCGTGGACAGGAGGTGGCACAGCGGGAAGGCTTCTTTTTCGGCGTCGGCGGCGAAACTCCTCCTGGCATCGAAGGAGCTTCCTCAATCGTCCAAACCGGCGTCGCCCGTCCGATCACGATCAGCCCAGCGCTGCTTGCCGTCCAGGATGACGAGAGGCGCAGGCGCTTTATTGCCGATTGGAGCCGCTCACTCGTAGAGATGTCCCCAGAGTAGCAGGAGCTAGTCTGTAGGGGGATGCTGTGCGCCAGGTTTCCGAGTCGCAGATCATCCTATCAATAGATGCTAAAGTCTCACTGTAGCAGGTCAATTGAATGATCCGAGTTTGGTAACCTGCGGCTATCCTGATTAGGGGAAAGGTCCGGAACGGGTTAGAAACCGAGATTTCCTGCGCTTTCTGAACGTCCGGTTCGATGAGAATTGCTGCCTTCGAGTTTAGATCTCAGACGTGCCGATACTGTTGAAGAAGTCCGAAAATGCCGGTTTCTGCGCGGCCGACATACTGGATGTTGGGCCTGATCTGGCACGCTGACGCTATTAATAGGTCGACTGAGTAGCGCTCGGGAGTTTTTCCAACGAAATCTGCCATTTTCAGACATTCGCTGACAAGCTATGGGCGATCAGTATCAATCGCCGACAAGCATACTCCTGACCTCGCGCGATCAAGGCCGACAGGCTATTGAGCAAACCAAAAGGGGCCCCGTCTGGTCGATAGCCCCGGCTGGCTGGGCCCCCTACAGAAGCGGGGTTCCGCCCTTCACGGCATAGATGCCGCCCGTCATGTAACTGCCTTCGTCGGAGGCGAGCAGGACGTAGATGCCGGCCAGTTCCTTGGGTTGGCCGGCACGCCCCAGTGGAGCGTCCTGGCCAAAGCTCTTCACCTTCTCATCCGGCATCGTGGAGGGGATTAATGGCGTCCAGATCGGGCCTGGGGCCACGGCGTTGACACGGATCCCCCTGCTGCCCAGCATCTGCGCCAAGCCCGCGGTGAAGTTGGAGACAGCACCCTTGGTCGAGGCATAGGCCAAGAGCATGGGGCTGGGCTTGTCCGACTGGATCGAGGTCGTGTTGATGATCGACGATCCCGGCGGCATGTGGGGAACAGCAGCCTTGGCCAGGTGGAACATGGCCTCGATATTGGTGCGGAACGTATAGCTCCATTCCTCGTCCGGGATGTCCTCCAGGTTCTCGTACGTGCGCTGGAAAGCGGCGTTGTTCACCAGGATGTCGATGCGGCCGAACTCGCTCACTGCCCGGTCGATGATGGCACGGCAGTGAGCGGCCTCAGCGATGGCGCCCGGCACCAGCACACAGCGGCGTCCCGCCGCCTCGACATGGCGGGCAGTCTCGCGGGCATCCTCGTCCTCCTGCTCGTTCAGGTAGCTGATCAGGATGTCCGCGCCCTCGCGAGCGAAGGCGATGGCCACCGCCCGACCAATCCCGCTGTCACCGCCGGTGATCACTGCCACGCGACCGACAAGTTTGTCACAGCCCTTGTAGCTCGTCTCGCCGTGGTCAGCCTGCGGCGTCATCTCCGCTTCGGTGCCGGGCGGCTCGATGTGCCCCTGGTCGGACTGGTTCATGCGGATGCTCCTGCTCGCAGGAACCTGTCAATCACTGGATGCTTGGGAAGTTCCACCCCACCAAGCGACCAAGGACCTTTCAGAGCTTCGGACCGAGGGCGGCCGTGATTGCGTGGCCGAGGGCCTCCTCAAGGCGCGTTGCCACCGTGGCTAGATCATGGCCGAGGTCTTCCAGCATGTCCTCGACCAGCATCGCGATCATGGCCTCGTTCTCGACGAGAAGAACACGGCGGCCGGTGGTGTCCTGGAGCATCGTCATCCCCTTGGTTCAGGTCTTGCAGATTGTCCCGCTCCAAGGCTGGCGCGGGTTCCAGCCTCAGACGGTCAGGCGGCTGATGGCGCGACTTCCCTTAATGAGTTCCTGTCCTGAGGGCCCGGAGCCTCTCGTCCAGCTCCGTCCAGCGGTACGGCTTGCTGATGAAGGAGATCTCCTTCAGCTCAGGGGGCGGAAGCCTGCTCTTACAAGTGCTTACACCTCAGCCCGGCGGAACGGTCCGGCGCCTGCTCGTTCTGTCAGAGCAGGATTCTCTGGCGACCTGCCCACTCCCGCATTCCTGAAGCTCGCCTTGGGCTTTGGATGCCGCGACGCCTTTCAGTTCCTTGCGCAACTCGCAGCTTGAGCCTACAAGGGTAAGAACTTTTCTTATCCGACTCTCATGCCATGCCCTCAAAATCGATCATCACGGCCTCGTTGACCCCGGAACTCACCGCCATGATTGCCGCGAAGGTGGCCTCTGGACGTTACCGCAGCGCCAGCGAAGTGGTGCGGGCCGCTCTGCGGCTCCTCGATGATCATGAGCGTCGGAGCGAGAACCGGAGCGAAACACCTACCCCAAGGTCACGCGATGCCGCATAAAGCCTCGAAGAAGCAGGGACAGGCCGAGAACCAACCCGTCGGGGCGTCACGCGAGCAGAGCCTCGACATTTTGGAGAGTGTTCCCGACGCCTTCTTTGCTGTCGATCACCACTGGCATTTCACCTACATCAACCGTGCCGCGGCAGAACGATGGAGCCGTAGTCGCGAGGACCTGATCGGCAAGGATTTTCTGGAAGCATTTCCGCAAGCGGTCGGCTCTGAGCCTTGGCAGGCGTTTCTGAAGGCCATGCAGGAGCGTCAGCCCACCCGTCTGGAAGTGGTGTCTCCGGTTCTGCATCAGTGGGTGGAGCTGAGCATCTCCCCAACCCGAGATGGCGGGCTGTCCGTTTACTTCCGCGACATCAGCGCACGCAAGCGCGTGGAAGAGGTCGAGGGATGGCTTGCTGCCATTATCGAGTCATCGGACGACGCCATCGTCAGCAAGAACCTTGAGAGCATCGTCACAAGCTGGAACGCAGGAGCGGAACGGCTCTTCGGCTACAGGGCGGATGAGATCATTGGCAGGCCAATAACAATTCTGTTTCCCGAAGACCGACAGGACGAGGAGGAGAGGATCCTCGCACGTATCCGCCGGGGTGAGCGCGTCGAGCACTTTGAGAGCACCCGCCGACGCAAGGACGGTAGCCTGGTCCAGGTCTCGCTGACAATTTCCCCGATCAAGGATGCCCAAGGCAGGATTGTAGGCGCATCGAAGATTGCTCGCGACATCACCAGGCACAAGGAGGCCGAGCGCCTGCAACGTCTTTTGGTGCATGAGCTGAACCATCGGGTGAAGAACATCCTCGCGACAGTGCAAGCGATCGCGAGGCAGACCCTCAGCCCTCGGCATTCGGACGACACGGTACGTGAAACATTTGAGGCGCGCCTGCTCGCCCTGTCCAAGGCGCACGACCTGCTCACACGCGAGAACTGGGATGGGACCAGCCTGTCGCAGATCGTTACTGAAGCCCTCTCACCCTACCACCGCGACCGCTTCGAGATCGGCGGGCCGGATACGCGGTTGCCTCCGAAGATGGCATTGGCCTTGGCTCTGGCGCTGCACGAGCTGGCGACCAACGCCGCGAAATATGGCGCGCTCTCGGTCCCGTCAGGTCGGATCGCGATCATGTGGCGGGTTCAACCCAGTGATCCGCCGCATCTGATCCTTCGCTGGCAGGAGCGCGGTGGCCCACCTGTTTCATCACCTGAGCAGAAAGGCTTTGGTTCACGCCTGATCGAGCGCAGTTTGGCGCTGGAACTCGCGGGCGATGCCAAAATCACCTATGACCCCGCTGGGGTAGTGTGTGAGCTGAAGGCGCCCTTGGTGGACGAGCGGGACGATCGTGTGGGCAAGGCTGCGTAACCCGGCGCAGGACTGCCGTTTGCAGAGGTTTCCTCGGCCTTGATCGAGTGCCATTCTGGTGGCGCAAGAGTATCGCTGCTATAGGCTTGTCCGCCCATCCGGCGCTCCGCCTCTGGCGGAGCTCCTTCCTATGGACAGCATCTTCGAGGAGCTTAAGCTGTGCCCCATGAGCTGACCCGCGTTAAGACGGGTGTCGAAGGACTTGATGTGGTGCTGCGCGGCGGCCTGGTGGCCGGCACGTCCTACATCATCCAGGGCCACCCGGGCGCCGGCAAGACGATCCTGTCCAACCAAATCGCCTTCCATCATGCCGCATCCGGTCAGCACGTCCTTTACGTGACCCTCCTCGCCGAGTCCCACGAGCGCCTGTTTGAGAACCTCTCGACCCTGGCGTTCTTCGATCCCTCTAAACTCGGCAATGGCATCAACTATGTGAGCGCCTTCACCACCTTGCGCGACGAGGGCCTCACCGCTGTCGTCAAGCTCCTGCGTCAGGAGATCGGGCGTACGAAGTCGACCCTGCTCATCCTCGACGGTCTGCTCAACGCTCGGGAGAAGGCCGAGAGCAACCTGGATGTGAAGACGTTCATCGCCGAGTTACAGGGTCATGCGGCCTTTGCCGGCTGCACCGTGCTCTTTCTCACCAGTTCCCGCATGGATGAGTCCAGCCCCGAGCACACGATGGTCGACGGCGTGATCCAGCTCAAGGACGAGATCTTCGGTGTGCGTTCGGCACGGCGCCTTCAGGTGCGCAAGTCCCGCGGCGTGAAGGCCATGCACGGGTACCATCAGTTCGAGATCCTGGATCGGGGCATGGTGGTCTACCCTCGGCTCGAAGCCGTTCTCGGGCAGCCTTCGATGCCGGACAGCCCTACCACAGCCCGGACCACGTCAGGCGTGGCCGATCTCGACGAGATGATGGGCAGCGGACTGCAACAGGGCTCCGGCACGCTCATCATTGGCGCCTCCGGCACAGGCAAGACCACCCTGGGGCTGCACTTTCTCGCCCACTCCACCCCTGAAGAGCCCGCCCTTCACTTCGGGTTCTATGAGACGCCGGAGCGCCTGAAGCTCAAGGCGCGCTCCCTCGGGCTGGACTTTGACCCGCTGGTGGCCTCAGGGGCTCTGGAGATCATGTGGCAGCCCATAACGGAGAACCTGCTGGATGGGCTTGCGCACAAGCTCTTGGAGGCGGTGCGCCGCCGTGGGGTCAAGCGGCTGTTCATCGATGGCTTCGGCGGGTTCGAGCGAGCTGCGCTCGAACCTTCCCGCATGGTCGAGTTCTTTACCGCTCTGACCAACGAGCTGCGGGCCTTGAACGTCACCACCCTTGGCACCTGGGAGCTGACCGATCTGTTCAGCCGGCAGATCCAGGCGCCCTCCCCAGAGATCTCCAGCCTGCTCGACAACCTGATCACCCTTCGCTTTGTGGACCAGCACTCGCGGCTGCGCCGTCTGCTGTCGATCCTGAAGGTGCGGGACAGTGCCTTCGACCCCTCCTTCCGGGAGCTGGCCATCAGCAGCCAGGGCATCAGCCTTCCGGATACGTTCGAGGGCTCAGAGCATGCACTGGAAGGTACGCCCCGGCTGGACGGCCGGACCCGTTCCTGAGACGGCACGTTGTCTGAGCGGGAGCAGGGCCGGGGAATGACGACAATCCTAGTTGTGGATGACGAGTTTCTGATCACGGACATTCTCGTTGATGCTCTGGAGGAGGAAGGATTCCGGGTGCTCACCGCCCCGAACGGCCGCAAGGCTCTGGAGGTGCTGAACAAGGAGGTGCCGGCGCTGGTGGTCACCGACTTCATGATGCCGCTGATGAACGGGCTGGAGCTGGCCCAAGCGATCAAGGCCAATCCGGATTGGGCTCAAATCCCGATCATCCTGCTGAGCGGGGCACAAGGGGCGATTGCCCGTAGTCATCCGGAGTTGTTTGCGGGCGTCTACGATAAGCCGTTCAGGATCGAGAACGTCCTTGCGGCGGTGATAGAGACAGTTGGTGCCCAGAGAAGGTCATAAAACCCGGTTCAGCACGTGCCGTGTCCGACCGAAGACCGAGCTAAAGGCTTGGACACTGAGGCAAATGTCTGCACCGGGTCAAGTTGAGCCAGAACGCGGACTGCCTAAAGGTTCGCTTTGCCCCAAGCATCAGACATTTGCTTCACCTGATAAGCTCCGGTTATCAAATGGGAGTGAACCTGACGCCTTGGGCTTAGCAACACATACCAAGCAGGCCAAAGCACTCGGGATCCACACTCGCGTCCACGGTAGTGAGGTTACGAAGAGCCCTCCAAGATAGGTGGTCGGCCGGTGTGCGCGGGGTGCGCACGGCAGATTCCGCGCGCTTGGCGATTCCCTCTTGATGTACCGCCAAATCCTTGTCGCGCAAGGGCTTGAGAAAGTGAGCGCGGATGGGTTCGAACCATCGACCCGCTGATTAAAAGTCAGATGCTCCCCTCTTCCCTGCCTGCTGAGAGCGAGCCCGCTCTCTCGCTCAATGGAGGATTTCAACCCATCCGAAACCGGCTCCCCTCGCCATAGCGACAGTCATTGCTGGGGCAGCGGAGGCACACCGTTTTGCCACTCCGGCCAGTGGGCTACGATGTGATCCACCATCCGACCTCCCACCATGGCAATGTTGTCGACCGTCTCGGCGAACCCGCCTGCCGTCTGGCCCGGCGCCGGATCGAGATGCTGGAGCGTGGTCTCGTTCGGGTTGCCCTGGTCGAAGTTCACCGCCCCCCGCAGGCTCAGGAGGCGACGATCGCCAAGCGTCCGCTGGACCACCTGCGCGATAGCGGCCGCCTCCATCTCGGTGATGAGGTAATCATCCGCTCCATAGAGCTTGGCGATATACTGCGCCTGCGCTGACATGCCAGGGCCGTGGAAGAAGGTATCTCCCGTCATGTGAGTGCCGGTCTTCACCGTGGGCGCACCGCGGGCTGCCTCTTGCGGATAGCGCATCCGGTAGGAGCGTGCGGAATCCGAGTCCTTCAGGTTCGTGTTACGCGTAAGGTGCATTGCCCAGCCGACGAGATCGGAATTGACCTGGAACAGCCGGACCTTCTCGTAGCCTTTGCGTGGCATGAAGGTTGGGGCGCCGGGCTCCCCTTCCTCCGGAGCCCAGCGATGGCCGAGGTCATAATCAACCAGCCAGGTCGCCCAGCTGACGTCGGCAATGGTCCCGCGCTCTGGTGGCGTCCCGGCCACGCCGCTGATGATGAAGTAGGCTTGCGACATGTCGAACTGCGGGTTCAGGATGATCGCCTGCACTGAGGCGGACGAGGCAACCTTGCCCATTCCCAGGACAGACCCACAGACCCCGTCCTCGTTGCAATAGACAGGGTTCAGAGCGCCCTTCACGGCCATGGGCTTGCTCTGGGCAAAATAGCGCTCGTACCAGTGCTGGAACTCGCCGGCCCGGTCGCCGGTGTTCTGTCCGATCTCGAACATTGAGCCGATAAACACTTTGACCTTGATCGGCTCATCAGCCAACGCGGGTAATCCAATGCTGACCGTAAGCGAGATGGCCGCCACAGCGGTCCGAAGGCGTCCTGGAAATGGCATCGCAGCAATCCTTACAAGAGTGAGGCCTGGATAAGCCGAATACCCGGCAAGGACCAAGATCGAAGAACGGGCAGATGGCTAAACTTTGACCCGGCACCTGCTGGATTCTTCCAATGTAATCCCGAAGCGAGGAGGTGTGGAGAATACACCGCCTTCGGATCCCGAGCCGCGCCCGGCAGGCATGCGGAAATCCTGTGAGGCTGTGGCCAGATACCGCCCGAGCGGTCCGACAGGCTCTACACGATGCCCCAGGCTCTGTAGCGGGATCTGCCGGTGAGCTCGCGCGGTCGGGCGCCGCTGAGCTGGGCGAGCATCAGGTCGACCGCCTTTGGGCTGACCTGCAACAACTTGGCCCCGAGCGGCAACGTGACGAGCGGGCGAGACAGAAAGAGATCGACGAGGTTCGGCAGCTTGGAGTTCGAGCGGCACTGTTTCGTCACCCGCTCCATCAGATCGCGCGCGAGCATCAGCCGGTCGAGATCCTTGTGGCTAATCGCGATCGCCTCCTCGAGCACGGCACAAAAGCCCTCTAGCTTCTCCAATATCCCTTCCCTGCCCTGCGGCCGGAACCTCGACTGCTTGAACCCGGCGGCGAGCGGCAGCAGGTGGCTAGTTAGGCCCCTCCCCCGCAGGATGGCAGCCGCCATGATCAGGCCGAGCCAGGGCTGGCGGGTGTAGAGGTTGAGCTCGAGCCAGGCATCCCAAGCTACCGCGGCGGCGGCCACGGCCGGCCAGTGGGCGGCGCGCCTGACCACGTCAAGCCAGAGATCCTCGTTCTCCGCCTCGTCCAGGTCAGGATCGTAGACAAGATGCGAGCGGCTCTTCGGCAGCGGGCTTTCTCCCGCCAGAACCTTGTTGGTGCGGTCCAGGAGAGCGTCAATCTCGGCAAAGTGCGCCTTCCATGGATCGGCATCGTTGGCGAAGAGTGGATAGGCCTCCTCGTCCTCCGGGTCGGGCTTGCCCTTCTTGGGCTGGAGATCCCCTCCCCTCTTGCCGGGCCTATGCCGCGCAGGGCCGCCAGGCCGTCGATGGAGAGCGGTCAGGGGGCGGGCCGGGCGAGTGCCGTGCGCCGGGCCCGCAGGGCAGACGCGGCCCGGGTGAGTTCATGGGTGGGATGGCGCACGTCCATGCCGGCATCGTGCAGGACCAGGTCCCCGACATCGACCAGGTGCCCATCGAGGATCAGTGCCCGCACGGCTTCGATCATGTCGCAGCGCGACTGCCAACCAGCGGCAAGCCCAGATGCCTCCAGCCGAGCGTCCAGGCGCATGATGTTGATAGTGAGCTGGTCCAGCCGGCCAGCGATCTTCTCCCAGGGCAGGTCCGGCAGGTTGACGGCCCTCGGCTCGAGCGGCTCCGCATCCTCGAATTCCAGGCTGGTACTCCCGAAAGCGACGCTCGTGTCCCACAGCTAAGTTACTGATGCTCAAAAGCATAATCTCCCAAGGAGAAGAGAAGCAAGGACTAACTTCGGTCTGATAGACGGGCATGATCCGGCGCGGAACGCTGCTGTCCCGTTTGGTTGCGTTCGCTGCGCCCCGATCTCCCTCCTGGAGCACTCCGCAGGGCTGAGGAGCGCGAAGCGGCTCGGAAAGCCCTTGTTTTAAGCCATTTTAGCTCGTTGGAGGGAAGCCCTGCCCTGCTCGTCTGGTAAACGAATTGACTTGAGAAACGTCTGCAAACGATCAGTTGCTCGCGATAAGCGAAAGTGTACAAAGGGCCTGAAAATGGCTTCGGAAACTGTTGATGGCCCCTCCCCTCTCGAAAGCTCGTCTCATTGGCTACGCGCGTGTCTCCACCGAGGATCAGGCGCATGATGCCCAGCTCGACGAACTCAAGGCTGCCGGTTGTGCCGAGATCCATCAGGAGCACGGTTCCGGCGCAAGCCGCGCCCGTCCGGTGCTGGCGCGGCTCATCCGCGAGATCAAGCCTGGGGAGGTCCTCGTTGTGGTACGCCTCGACCGTCTGGCCCGCTCGGTGAGCCATCTACTTGAGGTAATCGAGACCTTGGAAGCCAAGAAGGCCCATTTCCGCTCCTTGCAGGATCCAATCGATACCTCGACGCCGCAGGGGATGTTTTCCCTGCAAGTGCTTGGCGCAGTCGCACAGCTGGAGCGCTCGCTCATCTCAGAACGTACACGGGCCGGGATCAAGGCCGCCAAAGCTCGGGGGAAGAAGCCCGGGAATCCGGGCATGCGCGAGCGCCGGCCAGATGCCATCCGGAAGATCACCCTCGCTCGTGAGAAAGCCTACCTCGATGAACTGATCGCTGGTGCGGACAAATGGATGCCGACGGTTCGGCGCATGCGACCGCACCAGTCCTGGGAGGACGTCGTGCGTGTGCTGGGCGACAGCGGGCAACCGTGGACCGTGGCCCGTCTGCGTCGTGCTGTGGGCAAGCTCGTGGCGCAGCGTATGGCAGACTCTGCCCTGCTGAAGCCTGCTTCGCGCAAGAACCCGGAGGATCGCCTCATGACGCTGATCGCCGGCATCGCGATGGCAGATCCAGACCTTTCGCTCCGAGGGATCGCGGCACAGCTGGAGCGGATGCGGGAGCGGACTCCACGCGGCGGCTCCACCTGGTCAGCGTCCTCAGTGAGAAAACAACTCGATCGCGCGCGAAAGGCCGGATTCACCCTGCCGGCACCATAACAAAACGATATGCCCGTCTAGCGTGCCATGTAGTCCTCCTCAGCCGTTGAGGCGCATCGCAATGGTTGTCACGCCGCTCTTCGGCATCTTGCTATCTCGCGACACCTACAAACAGGCTCGTCAGCATACCAGGACGGGACGAGAGGAGCACAGGTAAGTACTGTGTGGGTCTAGGTCGGTCACTCTGAATAGATCCTGCATTCGCAGGAGCTTACCACAGCACTCAAAGGGTGGGACTGCTATTCTCGCAGGAAGGTACTTTGTCATGAGCACGATCCAGGCGCGGACGCCGGTGGTTGAGATTTGCCACTAATGCTTCGACCACAACAGAGCGCGACAGTCGATGAGAAGCCACCTGCCCCGTCGTCTCGTCGCAGTCTGCATAGCAAGGGGCGTCGAGCGGGCTCAAGCTATTCACAAGACAACTCCGCGACATCTGAAATCTCTGACAGTCCGTGAGCACTAGGCCCGACAGATGGCAGCATGAACGCGAAACCGGAGCAGTCTCAGGATGCCGAGGCTGAACGGGAGACGTCTCAACGGACGAAGGACAATAAAGGGAAGACAGTCAAACGCAGCGTTGTTGCCGTCCGCAGTTGGAAAACTGCCTAGAAGTCGCGTGCCTGGGCGGGGGAACCCACCCAGCTTGAGACAGCAAGAGAAGAGCGTTCATGAGAACAAGACCTGCTTTCCGTCGGCGCGTGAGCTACGAGTTGCCCGCGGGCAACATTGAAGGCGAAAGGGGAGGCAAGTTTCCAAAGGCTATAGGGACGGGGGCCTAACTTCATCCGGTGCGCTGCAGCTGTACCGGAAGTGCTGATACAGGACCCCGCAGAATCCTACGATCAACGAAGTGGACACGCAGTTCGGCAGGTCGTTGGTGACCAAATCCCAGATGGTTGGTCGCAGACTTTTGGTGGCGATACCGCCCGTGCGTAGTGACAGCACCAGGATCAACTTGCAACTTGAACGACCAGATCGCACAGGACCATACTGTTTGGGTCTAGTTGTCCGGGCGATCCGAGAGACGGCGAAGACTACTTCCGCAGAGTCGCCTCTCGGATCGTTGGTGCCGACGGGCCGATCAAGGACTGTCCGCTCGAGATAGATCAGATCGCGGGCCGAGCTTAGCAGGAAATTTATCGGGAATGCGGACTCGGTATCCTACACGCCCCACGTCGGCTTCAGGAAGGACGACAGAGGACCGCGTCATTTCTGTCTTCTGCTAGGGCGGGAGATATTCGCACGCCCCTTAGCGATGAAATTCTTACGGTTCGGTAGGCGAAAAGATCCAAAGCATTGGCTTTCGACCTTTATCCAGAGGGAACCATTGGTCTTGCCCCACAGAAGGAAGGCCCCAACGTCTGCGGTGGCCACTAAATCGAACTGTCACCTAGTCTCGCGCTTGGGCCGCCACGGCTGGCAAGGACAGCGATACCCGGCTGCACATCAATCGACCTCTCGGGATCGCGGAGCCGGCACCAGATGCGGGCATGAGATCGCTGACTAGGAGCCGGGTGCGCACGAGAGCGAGGAAAGCGCGCGCATGTAAACACGAGACACGAGTGTTTATAACGGTTGACCCGCGGCTGACAAAAGTGGCGAGATCAACGAAGTCGGCCGTATGGTTTGTCGCGGCCCTTCCGGCGCCCACCGTCATCGCCACGCCGTCGAACAGCCTGAATGGCGCCATTGTTCAGCAGCTGAACTGCCCGACGCCCTCCTCTATTCCGATCGCCACACCGCTTCTTGCGACGAAGCAAATCTGTCGAGGGCCTCACGTGCCCTACCCCGACTCTCTCGTTCTCCGACCCAGCACCGCCTCACGGTATCTGCGCAGCCAATTCTTGGACCATAGCAGCATAGCCAAACACGTTGCTGAGATAGCAGGCACATCAAACCGGACCACGTTGAGAACCAGTCGCGGCAGCGGAGGAATGACTTCAAACGAGCACGCGCTTCACCGCAAGAGCATTGCGAACCCATTCAAGCTTCGGAAGCTGTTACAACCGACACATAGTCACTACGAAGCGGCCGCCCGGCCGCAAAGTTGCCCGCGGGCAACTCGATGCACAAATTCCTGCGATAGCGACGCAAAACGCAGGCTCTGTCGAGCCCCAGCCGCCACTTCACTTCTTGCTTAAAGGTTCGAATCGGGTAATGGTCACGAAACTTAGCATTAATCTTCATTGGAACCGTATTAACGGGCTGCCACCGTGACTTCATCCGCAACGCTCAAGAAGGCCGACCCCAACCGGGCTATTCAGAAGCTCGTCGGCGCTCACGCGCGCGAGCTTTCCGAAAAGCTCCAGGCCCATCGCTTAAAGCTGTTTCCACCGGCTGCGCAGAAAACCGTCAGGCGCTTCACGTCAAGCGAGGTGGCAGGCTTGCTGAGCGTGGACCCGGGCTATCTTCGCCGCATCAATCTTGAAGGCAAAGGCCCGCAGCCGGAGGTAACTGGCGGTGGTCGTCGGCTTTATACTGTGGAGGATCTCGCAGCGCTACGATCTTTCCTCGACGAAGGCGCGAAGGGCAGTCGCCGCTACCTCCCTCATCGTCGGCCAGGCGAGCACCTTCAGGTCGTCTGCGTAGTCAACTTCAAAGGTGGCTCGGGCAAGACCACGACTACCGCGCACTTAGCCCAGCATCTCGCCTTGCATGGCTACAGGACACTTGCGATTGATCTTGATCCGCAGGCCTCATTGTCCGCGCTCCACGGGTATCAGCCAGAGTTCGACGTCGGCGAAAACCAGACGCTCTACGGCGCAATTCGCTACGATGATCAGAAGCGGCCGATTTCAGAGATCATCCAGCAAACCTACTTCCCGAACCTCGACCTGATCCCTGGCAACATCGAGCTAATGGAGTACGAACACGACACTCCAAAAGCACTTGCCGACAGTCCGGGGAAGGGGCTTTTCTTCACGCGCCTAGATAGCGCCCTATCCGAGGTCCAAAGCGCCTACGACGTTGTCGTAATCGACTGCCCGCCGCAGCTTGGCTTCCTGACGATGACAGCAATGTGCGCAGCCACCGCTGTTCTCGTCACCGTGCATCCGCAGATGCTCGACGTTATGTCGATGTGCCAGTTCCTCATCATGACCTCTGAGCTACTTGAGGTCGTCGCGAATGCCGGCGGCAATACAGGCTATGACTGGATGCGCTACCTCGTGACGCGCTACGAACCAGGCGACGGGCCGCAGAACCAGATGGTCTCGTTTATGAGATCCATGTTCGGAGAGCATGTCCTCAACTATCCGATGCTGAAAAGCACGGCTATCTCCGACGCAGGCCTGACCAAGCAAACACTTTATGAAGTCGGCCGCGAGAACTTCAGTCGGACCACCTACGACCGCGCTATGGAGTCTCTCAACAGTGTCAACGGCGAAATTGAAGGCCTGATTAAGCAGGCTTGGGGGAGATCATAATGGCTCGCAAAGGCGTCCTGGCGGACCTGATCGAGAAGAAGTTGCCCGCGGGCAACTCGGATGCCGAGGCCCCGAACGAGCCTCAAACTGCCGCCCCATTTCAAGGAGCGATGGGATCACGTGGCGCTATTGGAGCCATCTCGCGGTCGATTGCCGGCCTGACCACTGCTGCCTCTGACGCCGAGAAATTGCGTGCTCAGCTGACGTCAGGGCATGCAGTCGTTGAACTGGATCCGCAACTCCTCGACTCTTCCCCTGTTGCCGACCGTATGGGCGGTCAGGACGTGTCCGAACTGCTCGAGTCTATCAAAGTCTCCGGCCAGCAAGTCCCAATCCTCGTCCGGCCCCACCCTGACAGACATGGCCGCTATCAGATCGCTTATGGCCATCGCCGCGCCCGGGCTCTCAGGGAAATCGGACAGCCGGTCAAAGCCGTCGTCCGGCAGCTCACTGATGTGGAACTTGTCGTCGCACAGGGCCAGGAGAACAATGCCAGACGCGACCTTACCTACATCGAGCGGGCCCTCTACGCGGCAAAGCTGGAGGAAGCAGGGTACTCGCGCGAGACGCTAATGTCCGCTCTCGCAATCGATAAGACACAACTCTCGAAGCTGATCTCCTCCGTCTCAAGGATCCCGAGGGACATCGTCGAGGCCATAGGCCCTGCCCCGTCATTCGGGCGCAATCGCTGGGTCGCCTTGGCTTCGAAATTCGAAAGTGACGATCAAGCCGCCTTCGTCGTGCGTAGCGCGATCAGCTCGCCTGAATTCGCCGAAATGGCCACAGACGCACGCTTCGAAGTCGTGGAGCAGGCTCTGCAGGAGCCAAAGCCCGTCCGCCCCAAACCTGAGGACAAAGTGGTTCTTTCAGCTTCAGGTCGGAAGGTTGGTCGGATCTCGCAATCGGGGCGCGACCTAAAGATCTCCATAGACAAGAAATTCGACCCGGCGTTCGTGGAGTACCTCGTCGGCAAACTTCCAAGCCTCGCCGACGAGTTCTCGAAGGCAATTGGGGAGGGCAAGTGACGCAACCACGACCGAGAGAGATCCTTCTGGAGCTGATAAATCCAATAGCCTTCGGACTTGATCACCACAGGCGTGGTAAGCAAAGCACTTTGCATCTCCTTACCCCGCCTCAGCAAACCGGCTGTAGAGAAAAACATCGACTCTGGTGAACGATCATGCTTAGCCCTTTCCGTGTAGGGGAGGGCGCGAACTGCACCCGTAGGACGTCGGCGGCTACCTCATACCACTTTAGCCGTGAAGAACCGCCCTGTGGAGGCGCGCCGCATCGTCACGCGCAGAGAACTCTCCGTCGCAGCCAGCGATTCAGGAAATATGCTGACCCGGCTGACAATACCAACACTTGATGCCATCCGAGCTTGTTACCTGCTGGGTTGGCAGGACTGGGACAGGTTGTCAGTGTGGCCGCCGCGCGGCCACACCAGCGGCTTGGCCGGCAGCGGAGCACTTGGTAATTGGCGAGCGCGTACGTCTCATCGCGTGCTTGAGCCTGCGCACTCTGGCGCAGATCAGTGAGTTCAAGTTGATCAAAGGCCGGCCCTAACGGAGAACTCTTCGCGATCTTTGATGTCGTTGATATCGTCATCAACGCCTACGGCTTTGATTTCGTGTTGAATACACCAAGGCGAAGCGAGGAGACTAGGCCGAGATCATCGCCTAGTAGACAGTTGTGCTTAAGACCGAAAGCGCGCCTACGACGCGATTCCTGTGGCCCGCTGAGCCACAGAGGAGGCTATCAGTACCCTTAGGCAGTCCTGAAAACTCAACATCGAGGTTGAGTGCTGGGATGTCTCTGCTCGTCTGGCAGGGTAGGGTGCATACTGTTCTGCGGTAAGGTTGGTTCCCGACCCAACGATCTTGGGCTCCAACTGGAGCATGGCAAATCACTCGGCGGGACCTAGCAGGAAGCGCAGTTAGACAGATTCGCGCGCCGCTTATGGTCGCTCTACTGGGATCGGCCGCTCGCAAAGTTTGAGCGGGGAGGGGCGTTATCGCTGCTGTTTGGCACATTCTGCGCAAAGTGGGAGGGTGTAGCAACCGACCTTTTGGAAGCGTCTCTTAATCCATTTTGTTAATCATTTGACCAGAGGAGGGCTTCCGCAGAGCCCCCCAAAATGCCTTAAACAAGAGCGCTTGGACACCGCGGAGAGACGTGCACTCCGCGAAAGCGTAACTAATGGGCTTTCGAGAGTGGCCATCAGCGTCGTGCCGAACATAGTAACCTCTGTCCAGGCACGCAGATGCCCCCAACCAAGCCGAAGTTAAACCTTGCTTTGCTACTTTTTGGAAAGCTATGCTCTGAAGCGTCAATAACTTATCTGTAGGACTTAGACGTGGCTTTCGGGAGCTTAAGCCTGAACTTCGACAATGCGGAGCCGCTCGCGCCACGCAACCTCGATTTGCCAGATCTACCGTGGGGCACAATCGCCGGCAGGCTCGAGCAGCTTGCTATCCGCATCTTGCGCCTCGATGCCCGGCTGGAGTCCTCCGGCCTTGGCCTAGGGTGGCAGTCCCGCTGCGACATGACCGAGGCCGTGCGCTCCATCATTCTTGACGGCCAGTTGGTGGATCTGGGCGATCTGGTCTTGCACGATGCCGGCATGGACGTGCGCAGCCCCACTCACGAGCTCACCCGGGCCACATCCGCTCTGCGCGCCCGGCGCACGGCGCTAGCCCGATCCGCGCCCTGGCCGCTGTCGATTGACGGCTTAGCGGCCCTGCGCGGCATCGGCCCGGCCCGAGGCGAGACGAGCCTCCAACCCAAAAGGGCAAAGGCTGATCCGGAGGATGAGGAAGCCTATCCGCCCTTTGCAAATGATGCCGATCCATGGGCGGCGCACTTTGCCGAAATCGATGCCCTGTTAGACCGCACCAACAAGGTGCTGGCTGGCGAGACGCCGTTCCCGAAGAGTCGCTCGCATCTGGTCTATGATCCTGATGTGGACGAGACCGAGAATGAGGACCTGTGGCTCGATGTGGTCAAGCGTACCGCCCACTGGCCGGCAGTGGCCGCAGCAGCCGTCGCCTGGGATGCTTGGTTGAACCTCAACCTTTACACGCGCCAGCCTTGGCTCGGGCTGATCATGGCAGCCTGTATCCTACGAGCAAGAGGGCTGACCTCCCACCTGCTGCCGCTGGCGGCCGGCTTCAAGCAATCCAAATTTCGGCCGCAGGGGAGGGAAGGGGCGATCGAGAAACTGGAGGGCTTCTGCCAAGTGGTGGAGGAAGCATTAGCCATCAGCCACAAGGATCTCGACCGGCTGATGCTCGCGCGAGATCTGATGGAGCGGGTGACGAAGCAGTGCCGCTCAAACTCCAAGCTGCCGGATCTGGTCAACTTGTTCCTGTCGCGTCCGCTCGTGACGGTGCCGCTCGGGGCCAAGCTGCTCAAGGTCAGCCCCAAGGCCATTGATCTGATGCTGGCCCAGCTCGGCGGCGCCCGCCCACGTGAGCTCACCGGCCGATCCCGCTACAGAGCATGGGGCATTGTGTGAGGTGTGCTGATCTATCAGCGCTACAGCACCGAAAATAGCTGAGCACCTGTGGAACTAGTAAGCGTCAAGGATGAAGACGCGCACAGCTAGCGCCCCCCGTTGCTGCGACAAGCCCTTCCAAGCTGCTGTCTGCCTCGCCAGGAAAGCATTTGTCTCCCTCGTATCCAAGGGCAGAGCATGATCCTGTTCTGATTCCCGCACGCCACTCCGACCCCGGAGAAAAGGGAACGTACCTCTGATTGCCTGGGAGGAACATATGACGAGAAATCTAACCAGAACCGCACGCCTTCTGCGCTCCATCGGCATACTGCTTGCGAGCACAGTACTCCCGGCGGCGGCCGAAGTGTCTGGTGCAGTCCGCACGTCATCCCATGAGGTGAAAGGACTGCAACAGCCAGCCGAGTTGATCATCGACCAGTGGGGCATTCCCCATATCTACGCCGGAAGCACCCGGGATGCGATTTTTCTCCAGGGCTACAATGCTGCACGCGATCGGCTATGGCAGATAGATCTCTGGCGTAAGCGCGGTCTTGGCCTGCTCGCTAAGGATTTCGGTCCCAGCTATTTCGATCAAGACAGGGCGGCGCGCTTGTTCCTGTACCGCGGCGACATGGACCAGGAATGGGCATCCTATGGCCCAGATGCGAGGAACTACACCGAAGCCTTTGTGACCGGCGTGAATGCTTTCGTCGACGAAGATACTGCTGGCGAATGGTTGGAGCGATTGAGGCGGGGTCGGCGTTCAGGCTGTAGGGGCTTGGGTTTAGACCTGGAGGGTTCCATGTCGCTCCGCCCGACCGTGAGCGGTGAGGTTCCAGCTTCAA
>NZ_JBHSBQ010000123.1:0-32915 GCF_042650665.1 Microvirga sp. GCM10011540
AAACAGAACGGGAGGGCTGGAGCCGCGAGGTCTCCGGCCCTCGGCTTTAGAGAGGTCGCAGCCTCGAACCGAACGAGCACGTGCTCAGCAAATGAGACATGTCAGAGGAGTTGATACAGAGCCAGTGCGTGCACTTGCCGTTGGCAGGGCGGTGCGAAATTGCTAGAGCGCCGGTTCCATGATGATGGTCCGATCGTCTCCATGACAGCTGTCACGAACGGCCTCGAAGCCCAACTTGGCATAGAAGCCTTCGGCCGTGACGGATGAAGGAACCACCAGCGTGGTGTTCCCCTTCTCTCGGGCCAGACGGTCGAGCTCCCGCATCAACGCCGCCCCGATCCCTCTTCGCTGGCAGTCAGGTGCCACGAACACGGTTCGCACAACCTTGCCGTCCAGGCTGGCTGTCCCGACAATCCTGGATCCCTCGACGGCCACAAAGACATCACGCCGAGCCATGAAGATGGCAATGCCAGCAGGGGAGAAGCACTCGGCCACTAATGCCACGGGAGCGGGTAGCCTGCCGGTTGGCATTGGCGTCATAGGCTTTGTCGCAACTCGGCGTTAGGGCAAGCCGATCTCCTCGAGAATCCGGACCACTCGGAAACCGCGGCCTTCTCCGCAGACGGTGATCATGGCGTGGCCTCGCGCGGGGCGTAAGTCAGAAGGACCGTGCCACTAGCGAAGGCGCGGTGGTTCGTCAGGGTTAAGTCGAGCGTTCGGGAGGGAACTGCCGCAAACCGTTCAGTAACTGAGTTCGGTCTACGCCTCCGGCCAGCTCCGGAGGTTTAGATGTTCAAAGGCCGCCATTTCGATCGCTCGGTGATCCTGCTGTGTGTCCGGCGGTATCTCGCTCACGTCCTGAGCCTCCGGAACTTAGAAGGGATGGTAGCCGAGCGCGGCATCTCCGTTGATCACACGACCATTCACAGATGGGTTGTCCGGTATTCACCCGAGTTGCTGGAGCGGTTCAATCGCCGCAAGAGAGCCGTCACCAGGAGGTGGCCCATGGACGAGACGTACATCAAAGTCCGCGGGCGTTGGATGTATCTCTATCGCGCGGTCGACAGCAAAGGCGATACGGTCGAGTTCTGGTTCAGCGAGAAGCGCAATCTCGCTGCGGCCAAGCGGTTCTTACGCAAGGCCCTTAAGCGACACGGTCGGCCGGAGCGAGTTGTCATTGACGGCAGCCAGACCGATCGCGAAGCGATCCTAGCCTGCGATACCATAGACCGGCTCCAAGACAGATCGAGACGTCAGTTGAAGCCGATCCGGATCCGGCAAAGTGCCTATCTGGATAATCGCATCGAGCAGAATCACCGCGCGATCAAGTGGCGGATCAGGCCCATGCTCGGGTGAACCTGATTGGAGTTGAGATGGTTCACATGATGCGGAAGGACAGGCGAAGTATGCCCGCAGTCCGCAGCCTTCACTGGCAAAGCAGTTCGATCTGCTTGCTGCCTGAACCTGTGACGGAGCGTCGGCCGTTTCCGCGTCCCTGCTCCAAATTTGCGACGCAACCGTCCAGTTTCCAGGGATCAGGTCATGACCCAGTTCCGGGATCTCCAGTTCGAACTTACCGCCAAGGTTGGCTGGTTCGGGAAACCAGATGCGGGCTCCGGATTCTGAAAGGTCGCGGATCGTACAGGAGAACTGCGTCGCGTCGGGAGTGGACCTGATGCGCCCCTCGAGGATTGACGGAAAGCGCTTGCTCAAGCGTCGGTCGATCATTCGGTGCTCAGACGGCCGCGCCTTCCTCACCTGGCGCGATGCGACTGGTGTTGCCTTCCTGGGCTGATGTGTACTCGCGTGACAGCCGCGCCCGCGGCAGCTTTGCCTCCTCGGCGCCAAGTTGACAGTACCCGTGCAGGCGCTTGAGGAGTGCATATTGCCCCAGCGTGTGACATCATACGCTGGGACCCTTATCCAGCAACAAGGCGATCGCAATTGGGCCGTCAGGCTGCCTTGGGAGGATTGCAGATTTCCGTGACAGACTTCTTGACTGCCGTCGGATCAAAGATGCGTTCCAGCCATCCTTCGCGGAAGATCTGCGGCCGTGCCTGATCGATTGCATAAAGGGCGCCATCCGAGAACTTGCCTTCCGGAAAGGCCTCAAAGGCAATGGCAAGTTCGATGTTGAGGTGTCCCAGCATGAAATCCACGGCAGCTTGCCGCGGAACCCCACGACGGACCGCTTCATCTGTTGCCTCGCGCAGTGCAAGGCACAAGGTTGCTCCGATTGTCTCCGACAGCGCCGGTTCCATGATAGCGATGTGCTCGACGGTGCAACGATGCGAACGCATCACCGGCTTGTATATGGCCCGCGCGATGTCCTCGCACAGCGCATAGTGCTCCTCGGGCCCCTGCATGAGAGCGCAAACGATATGCTGCTTGGCCTTGACGCCCCCAAAGAAGTCGCTCCTCGCAGCAGGATCGGTCTCATCGTTGAAGATCGGCGGGTGGCAGGGGTGGGTTACGAAATACGTCACATCCGTGCGGTTCGGCAACTCGCCCGCGTAAGGAGCAGCCGCATCAAGCATGATAATCGCCGTGTTTGGCTTCACAACATCGATGAAGCTGTGCGCGATCTTGCCAATCAGACGGTCCGGAACAGCCATGATGACCACGTCGGCCTCGCCGAGAGCAACATCAGGGTCCACGCAATCCGCACCGACGATGGTCTTCAGGCGCTGGCGACCTTCTTCGGAGACCTCCACATGGAAAACCTCATAAGGCGAGCCCTTAAGGTTGGAGGCGAGGCGCACTCCCATCTTTCCGCCGGCGCCAAGCAGTGCAATCTTCGTCATGTGCGTGATCCTCCATCGTGATTGGGAGCGCCACCCCGTTTTACGGCGCAAAAGAAATCGGGACCCCCGACCTGGCCGCCCTTAAGCGTGATCTCGAGCCCCTCATGAGCGGCATCCTCGGAATGAGCGCGGCAGAGGGGTGAGCCTGGAGCGATCGGAGCAAGAGCAGTGAGAGCAAATATGCCGAGCGCAAGGCTGGCATGCCCCGACGTGTCGCCTCCGGCAATTACGGCGCGCGTCACACGGCTTTCGCGCAACGCCGTATCCAGCAGGCGCCCGAGGCCGTTGCCGATCCGGTCGTTGGCGGCGCCGGCCGGGACACCGCTTGCAGCGATGGCACGGGTCAGATCGGCAACAGCGGGATCGTCAGGTCCTCGTGCCGTGTAAACCAGCGGATCCTTACCTTCGCCAAGCAAACACAGCGCCTGCTCGGTTGCCCGCCCGATCTCTCGCCGCCATTCGCGAGCATCGACGGCAAGAGTTGCATCAATCGGCAGCGCCGCAAATCCGTTGGCTTCAGCGTATGCGATTTGCCCGGCAGTGATGGGAGAGCACGAGCCTGACACGGCGATGATGCGTTCCACAGGCTGAGCCTGAAATGCCGGCACTTCATTCGGAAGCAAACCGCTTCGTCGCCAGTGAGCGACGAGCGCATATTCGACGCCTTGCGATCCGACGGCCAGCAACCGTTCCCCGCGATGCTCCCATACGAGACGGCCGGCTTCAGCAAGCGTCTCCTCGTCGAGAACGTCCAGGGTAACGATCTCAGCGCCCTTCCCTGCTAATGCTGCAAGCCGCTCATCCGACTGTCCCTGCTTCATTGAAACGAAATCGACGAGGCCGCTCGCCTTATCCGTCTGTCGGGCGAGATGGCGCAGCACATCCGCCTCGTTCATAGGTGTCACAGGATGGCGCGCCATGACCGGATGCCGATCCAGGCGGTAGCCCTCCCCCGCTATGGCTGCGAAGAGATTGCCGAAAGCTTGGTAGCGGGATAATGCCGGGGCGCCTACAATGAGAGGATGCCAGGCGCCGCCGAGAATGGGCGCGGCGAGTTCGATGGCTTTACCGATTGAACCAACCTGGGGCGCAGAATCGAACGTCGAGCAGATCTTGTAATGCGCGATTGGTGCTTCGAGTTTTGCAAGCGCGTGAAAGATTGGCGGTAGATGCTCTTCCATCCAGGTAGAACTCTGCGACCGGGAGATCCCGGCCACACCGATGGCACGATATCCTTGAAAGCCTGCAAGCTGTGCGGGTGTCGGCACATCGAGGAACATCACCGTCGGCAGCCCTGCGAAGGTCATTACCTCCATCACTGCCGACGAGCCGGTATAGTCGTCACCATAATAGGTGAGCAGCAGGCCGTCTGGGAGGTTTTGACCCGGCCCGTTCATGCCGCGTAGGCCTCCAACGCCCTAGCAAGAGCAGGACGCTCCTTCGCGTACTCGGCCAACGGCACGCGTGCTGTTGCCGCCTCCCAAGCCTCGCACAAACTTGCCACGCCTGCGGCTGGTCCATCCGGATGGGCCATGATTCCGCCGCCTGCCGCGAAGATGAGATCGGTCGTGCGAAGCGCGGCAAACGTCTCCGGTGCTTGCTTGGCTGATTGCCCTGAGGAGAAGACCGGCATGGCAATGCAGGGCTTTTCCGCGAACATCGGTGTCAGACAAGCCCTCGCCGAGGCGATGACGCTCTCATCGTCCTCGCAGAACTTGTTGCTGAGACCGTTGACGTGCATGTGGTCAGCACCAGCCAAGCGCCAGAGCTTCTGCCAGGCCACATACGACCAGCCGAGCATCGGCTCCCGTGAGAGATAGCCCCAGCCATTGCGATGGGCGTGGATGGGCAGCTCCGAGAAGCGTCCGAGCTCGATCATACCTACAAGACCAACCGAGTTGAGGCTCGCCATGATGCATGTACCGCCCAGGTCACGGGCGAGATCATGGCGGCGTCGCATCTGATCGAGCTCGCCCGTGAGGTTGAACGCGAACATGACCTTCTTGCCCGTGCGGTCCGCATGATCATTGATGACGCGCATGACCGCGCGGGCTCTCTCGTCGAATGGGCAATGTGGCCCATCGGACTGCAATTCGTCATCCTTGATGAAGTCGATCCCGGCCTCGCATAAGGTCTTTACCAGGGCCGCCGTCTCCTTGGGCCCAAATCCGACGCTCGGTTTGACGATGGTGCCGATGATCGGCCGTCCTTCAACGCCAGAGAGCTTACGCGTACCGGCGATGCCAAATTTCGGGCCGGGATAAGCATCGGCGAAAGTCGTTGGAAGACGTATATCAAGAAGCCGCAGCCCGGAGAATTGCTTCAGTTCGAAGAGATTGCCCGCAACGGTGGCGACAAGATTCGGCAAGGACGGGCCGAAGTTGGCCATTGGCCACGACAGAGTCACGTGTGCCCGTCGATAGGTTGCTTCCTGGCCCTTCGGACAACCGGCACCGGGCAAGGAGGGTAGATTCACCTCCTCGACGACCTCGAGCGTTTCGATGCGTGCCGCCGAGCGCTCCTTGAGTTCGGGTGTTTCTCCCGGAATGGGAACGAAAGTGCCGCTCGATTGCTCGCCCGCCATGGCCTCGGCAGCCTGACGGGGATCGTAGGCGGTCTCGATGAGATAATCGGCCTCGATGCGGGTCGGCTCTGTCACTGCATTCCTCCTGCGCTGTTCCAGAAGCGATTATCGAGCCGTGCCAAGCCAGGCTCCGACGGCAAAAATCGGTATCATCCTAGTACGGTGGGCGGAGGGGATGAGATCCCAGGATCCCGCCTTGTAGATTCCGGAATGGCCCAGGCTTTCATGTGGTCTCCCAGTAAAATGGCTTTTCACTCGGACATCTCCTCCGAACAATTTCTGTTCTCATCAATCTCATATAGTGATTATACCAGTGAGAGAAAAGCAACTGATTATTTCCGGGGCTGGAGGTTAGTCAGTGCAAATGGCAGGAGATGCCAGTCAGCTATCGTTCAAGCGGTTTGTTCTGTCAGAGATCTCCTAAGGGCAAACCACTTCAAGTGAGCACAGGCGTCCGTGCCACAGGCCTATTCCTCATCCTCCAGTCAGTGCTCGGGCTGAGTCATGGCAAGGACGGAGTACAAGGCGTTGGCGCGGGTCAGGTGGTCGGACATGGCCTTGGCCGCCGCTTCGGCATCACCGGCCGCAATGGCCTTATAGATGCGCTCGTGCTCTTCCAGCGTCAGACGTTCGGCGCCTCGGGCGGAAACGAGCTCGCGCTTGAAGCGGCTGAGCCAGTCCAGCATGCCCTGGCTGATCGCCGCAATGAGGAGGTTGCTGGACATGGAGGCGATCTGCCGGTGAAAAGCCATGTCGGCTGCCACGAACCGTGCGGCATCCCCGCGCGCTTCCTGACAGGCGATGAGCGACCTTCGCAGTTGCTCCAAGCTGTCGCGGGTGGCTCGCTGGGTGGCAACACGCGCCAGACCGACCTCGAAGAAGATGCGGGCCTCCTTAAGATCATTTAGCCCGCGGGGGTTGCTCGACAGGAGCTGGAGCATTGCCCCCGTGATCTGATCGATGATGGTCTCAGGTGTGGGCAGGATCACCCGGGCCCGTTCGCCATGATTGATCCGGATGAGGCCCATCTGCTGGAGCGTCTGCATGGCCTCGCGTATGGCCGGGCGCCCTACTCCAAACCGTGCCATCAGCTCCCGCTCCGAGGGCAACTGCGTCCCCGGTTCATACTCCCCGGCCTCAATGGCGCCGATCAGGCGATCGAGCACTTCATGAGACAGCTTGCGGCGAACAATGGCTTCCATCTTGAGACCTGAATACCTTCAACTCTAAAACAGCGCCCAACCTGGGCGGGGCGCTACACTTTCAATAATCGGCTCCCGCTCTATCATCGAGACGCTGTACTGCAACACATATCATATCAGAACAGCGCCCCCGCCTTCTACTGCGACCCGGCCGCCGCCCGCGCGTCTGGACCGGTCCGTGAAATCCGCCGGAGGACCGGACGGCCCGCCAGGGCCAGAACCCCGATGATGACGACGCCCTGAACGATGTCCTGCGTCCCCGGCGGCAGGCCGGCAATCTGCATGGTGGTGACGATGAGGACGAGCAGGATGCACCCGAAGAGGGTTCCGACCGCCGTCGAGCTGCCGCCGAAGATGAGCGAGCCCCCGAGCACGACGGCGCCCACGGACTGGAGCAGGTAGGGAGCGCCCATCTCCAGGAAGGCGCCGCCCACATAGGCGCTGAGCAGGGCCCCGTCGAGGGCCGCCAGCACGGAGCTGATCACGAAGGCCGTCGCCGTCACCCGCCCGGTCCTCACGCCGGCCAGACGCGCTGCCCTGGCATTCTGCCCCGTCGCCGAGAGGCTGCGCCCATACGCGAGCTTCCCCAGGACAAAGCTCGATAGGGACACGGCCGCCAGCGCGATGAGGAACATCACCGGCACGCCGCCGACCTTGCCGCCCGCCACGAAGGCCAGCGCCGGGCTCGCCACGGCGCCCGCGATGGAGCGGTTCGCGATCAAGGTCGTGGTCGCAAGCACGTAGCCGGTCGCCAGCGTCGCGATCATGGCCGGGATGCGGAAGAGCACGACCAGAGCGGCGTTCGTCAGTCCGACCGCAAGCCCGATCCCGAGAACCGCCAGCAACCCCAAGCCGATGCGGCCGTCGCTGCCGCCGATGACGATGAGGCCGACGAAGGCGCTGAGCGCAATGACGCTCGCAATGGACAGGTCGATGTTGCCCCGTCCGGTTGTGACCACGAACATCTGCCCCAAGGCCGCCAGCACGAGAAAGGAGGCCGAGGTGGCGACACCGGACAAGGAGTGCAGACTGACCCGGTCCGTGAGGACGCTCAGGATGGCCCAGAGGATCAGGACCCCGATCAGCGACCAGACCCAGCGGTTGCGGGCCGTCCAAGGAGAGAAACTGTGCATCAGGCATCCTCCCGTCGGCCCACCGCCATGCGGAGAACGAGAATGAGAAGGAGCAGGCCTCCCTGGACGGCGGCATTGTAATCGGTGCTGACGCCGAGCGCACCCAGGAGAGCCCCGATCAGGGACAGCGTGAGGGAACCCACGACGACCCCGATGGGAGAGATAATGCCTCCAAGCAGTGCGCAGCCCCCCATGACCACGGCCGCGACGCTCAGGAGCGTGAAGGGCCCGCCCGAATTGATGTCGCTGGCGGTGTTGATGGCCGTGAGGGACAGGCCGGCGACGAGCGCGAAGGCCCCTGCGATGAGGTAGCGGATCACGGAATAGCGCAGCACCGACCACCCGCCGCGCTCGAGGGCGCCTGCATTGCTGCCGAAGCCGCGCAGCACGACGCCGAGGGGAGATCTGTCGATCAGCACCGCGGCCGCGCCCGCGAGAGCGATGAGAACGATGGTCGTTGGCACACCGGGGATCTGCCAGGTGAAGAGTGGCGACAGCCATTCCGGGCTGCTTCCACCCGGGGTCGGCTGCAGAGAGTAGCCGATGCCGACCCAGATGAAGGACGCCCCGAGGGTCACGACGATGGACGGGATCTTGCGGGCGTGAATGATCGCAGCGATGAGCCCGTAGGAGATCCAGGCCAGAAAAAGCGCCCCGGCTCCCACCAGGGGAGTGTCAACCAGCAGCGTCGCGCTGATCACATTCGCAACCCCGGCGAAGGCCCCTGCCCCAAGATCGATCTCGCTGCCGCCGACAATGAACATTTGGGCAAGAGCAATCAGGGTCAGGGCGACGGCCGAGCCGAGCAGCAGGTCTAGGCCGAAGGCCGACAGAACCATGGGGTTGGCCCAGGCCATGGCACCCAGGACCGCAATGAGGCTGACGAAGGGCATCATGCTGACCAGGCGGCGGCCAAGCGGGTTGTCCCGCACGGGGTTCGGCGCGGCTCCGGCACCCTCACGGGGGGCGGCCTGCAGGAACGAGGAGTTGACGATCGCCTCCTCGGAGATCTCCTCTCCGACAAGCTCGCGCACGATCCGCCCGTTGCTGAAAACCAGCACCCGGTCGCATTCCAGGAACTCGGTATCTTCGGTGGAATGCCAGACGACCAGGCGCCCTGCCATAGCGACATCGGCCACCACGCCGTAGAACTCGGCCTTCGCGCTCACATCGACGCCCCGGGTCGGGTCATCGAGGAGGACCACCTCGCCGTCTCCGGCAAGCGCACGTGCCACCAAAGCCTTCTGCTGGTTGCCTCCGCTCAGTTCTAGAATGTTCGATTGAAGGCGCGAGGGGTCGAGCCGCAGCCGCTCGATGGTCGGCGCCGCCGCGGCCAGCTCTGCCTTGGACGATATGGGGCTGATGTCCGGCCGGCCCGCGATGCGGCCGATCCCAATGTTTTCCAAAACAGTCCAGAGCGGGAACACCCCTTCCCGCTGGCGATCCCCGGACACGAAGCTGACCGGCGCAAGGCAGGCCACGTCCTCCAACGCGCCAGATCTGAAGAGCCGATGTAGCATGTCTCGCTGGCCATTACCCTCCAGGCCTGCGAGGCCCACGATCTCGCCGGACCGGAGCTCGACCGGATGCCCCAGCGGGGCAACCGCCTCCCCGGCGAGGCGGACCAAAACACGCCCCGCGCCAGAGGACCGGGCTGCATGATGCTGCCGCCCGGCTCTCAAGGACACTCCTGCCTCCCCACCCATGGCCTCGACGAGGCGTTCAACGGAGGCTGTCCCCGCCGATCCCGCCCAGGCCAGATGCCCGTTGCGGAGCGCCACGATCCGGGTGGTGACCTCAAGGATTTCCTTGAGTTTATGGCTGATGAAGATGAAGGCGACGCCCTGGGCGGCCCTGGCCTTGACGAAGGAGCGCAGCTGCCAGCTGCGCTCGGGATCGAGGGAGGATGTCGGCTCGTCGAGGACCAGCAGCTTGAGGTCGGGATCGCTTGCCGCCCGCGCGATCTCGACCATCTGCCGCTGGCCGATCGGCAGGAGCCCCACTTCCGCATCCGCATCGATGCCATGGCCGGGGAACACGGCGTCCAGCCACTGACCGGCAAGAGCGCGGTAGGTCGTGCGCCAGCCTGGCCAGGCGTTTCCCGCATCGGGCCGTTCCAGAAAGAAGTTCTCCGCCACCGTGAGGTTGTCGCACAGCGACAGTTCCTGGTGCACGATGCGGATGCCGGCCGCCTGGGCCTCGCCCGGACCGTAATCGTTCCAGCTCCGGACCTTTCCGCCGATGGCGAGGCTCCCCTCGTCCGGAGCCGTGACGCCGCTCAGAACACGCATCAGGGTGCTTTTGCCCGCACCGTTGCCGCCGACGAGGCCGATGATCTCCCCGGGCCCGACCGTCAGATCGACGGCTAGGTTCGCGATGGTGGGACCATAGGCCTTGGTGACGCCGCGAAGCGCAATGACCGGCTCCGCCCCGGCAGGCGGTGCTTTTGCCCGCGACAATGGCACCACGTTCATCGCAGCTGTCATCCGCAAACTTTCGCGCTCCACGGCAGGGCTGCCCGGCCGCTTGGGCCGGGCAGGATCGCTTCAGGGGCGCATCGAAGCGCCGCCGGCCGGTGCATCATTTCTTGATGAGGTTCTGGTCGACCCACTGCTCGCTGTAGCTTGGGCTGACGATGATACCCGGCTTGATCTCGGCGAATTCCTTCAGGTTTTCCTGGGTCACCGTTGCGACCGGCATCACGAGATCCTTCGGAACCTCCGCGCCCTTGGCGATCTTGTAGCTGAGCCAGAAGGCCGCGCCGCCGATGCCCGGCGTCGTGTTCATGGACACGGTAGAATAGCCGTTCTTCTCGTTCTGCTTTCTCCACCAGAGGATGAAGTTGGAGCTGCCGCCGCCTTCGATGATCGGCATCTTGTTGGCATAATCGCCGCCATACTGCTCGAAGGCCTGGGCGATGCCGATGTCGTCGCTGCCACCCTGGGCGAGCACCGCATCCACCTTCGGCAGGCTCGGGAGGACGTTGGCGATGGCCGCTTGCGCGACGGAGGCTGTGGCCTGGCCGTAGACGGTGGCGACCACCTTCACGTCGGGATACTTCTTGAGCACCTCTTCCTGGGCCGAATGCATCAGGTTGTCCGGCGCGGAGCCTTTCACGCCGCGCACGACGATGATGTTGCCCTTGCCGTTGAGGCGCTTCATCACCTGCTCGGCCTGCTCCTTCTTGTAGCCCGTGAAGTCGAAGGTCAGCCGGTAGGCGCAGGGAGCCGAGGCCACGGAATCGAAGGAGATGACCTTGATCCCGGCCTTGCACGCCTTGTCGATAACGCTGTTGAGGGCGGTCTCCGAGGCCGCGTTGATAGCGATGGCATCCACCTTCTTGAGGATGAGGTCGGCCAGCTGGCTCGTCTGCTGGTTTACGCTGTTGTCGCCGTTCAGGACGATATAGTCGGCGATCTTGCCCTCATCCTTGGCCTGCTTGGCGGCCGCCTCGAAGGATTCCACCATCTGCTGGCGCCAGGTATTGCCGTAGTAGGAATTGGACAGGGCGATCACGGGCTTCTCAGGCGACGCGCAGGCCGGGGCTGCCGCCAGAACGGCAGCGAGCGCCGAGCCGAGAATCCAAGGGGTCTTTGCAGGCTGCATCATCGGGTTCCTCCTTGTGGAATGATCGGCCGATTTGCTCGGGCTCTTGTCGCTGCAGCAGCGGGTGCTGCAAGCTGGCTTTTCCACACGGAGATTAGATCATCATACCAGTTTGGCAAGCTGGAAAGATGGTAGTTCACTGACAGATTCTTGGAAGATCCTTGTGAAACTCAAGGGAACCCAGGGGAAGCTTTGGTGGATACATGGAGGAACCTACCGCTTCGCAGCTTCCAGGTCCCTCATGCCTTCCACTTGATCCATCGCTTCGGCTGTCCCTTGCGGCGCTCGGCATCCGCATAGGCGGCGTGAACGAGCTCGACCACCTTGAGGTTATCCTCACCCGAGGTCTCGGCCGGGCGACCGGCCAGGTAGGACTCTACCCAGTGCTTCTGCAGGGCAACGACGCTGTCCTGAATTATGTCGAGGGGAAGCCTCGACCAGGGCCAGGCTTGGGGCGGCACGTGGCGGGTGGCGATCCTGTCGCCTTGGATCAGGTGAAGGCGGTAGTCGGCCTCCAGGGCAATCGTCCCTTCCGTTCCCTCAAGGGTTACGAGGGTCTGCGGCCAGGGATCGGGCACCTGATGGGTCGCATAGCTGCAATCCACGACGCTCGTGCGCCCTCCTCCATGGTCGAGAACCATGGTGGCCACATCCTCGCCGCGGATCTTCGGGTTCACGCGCTTCGTCCAGCAGGAGACGTCGCCGGCATCGCCCATGAAGCAGCGGGCGAGATCGAGGAGATGGATTCCGAGATCGAGGATGATGAAGCGTTCTTCCGTGGCGAGATAGGGCTGGTTCGCGAACACGTCGTAGGGTGTGCGGAACGAGATGCGGGCAAAGAAGGGCTCGCCGATGGCGCCCCCGCGCAGGAGGCCGGCCACCTCGCGCATGGGGCGCTGGAACCTGAAGTTCTCGTGCACGGTGAAGGAGACGCCGGCCCTGCGGCAGGCATCGACCATGGCGCGGGCATCCTCAAGAGTCTCCGCCATCGGCTTCTGACAGATCACGGCCAGTCCGGCTCGCGCCACCTGCTCCACGATGGCGCGGTGGCTCGGCGGAGTTGTCGCCACATCGACGGCATCGATGCCGCCATCAGCCAGCATCTCGGCCACGTCCGTGTAGCCGCGCTCGATCCCGTAGCGCTGCCGCGCGGCCTCCACCCGGGCAGGATCCCGGTCGCAGACGGCGGCAATCTCGGCTCCCTCGATCACGCGCCAGGCCTCGAGCTGGTTCTGGGCGAAGAACCCGAGGCCCACGACACCGATGCGAATCCTTCTCATGCGATCTCCCATGGCCTGATGAAGCGCCGCTCCAGCCGCTCGAGCATCCGGGAGCGAAGGCCGTCGACGGCGACGGCGATGAAGATGATGCCCGCCGTGACGAGGGGATAAATGTAAGGATTGGCGTTGATGATGACGAGGCCGTTGGCGGCGGTCTGGATGAGGAGCGCTCCAAAGAGTGCGCCCTTCACGCCGCCGCGCCCGCCGAAGAGGCTCGTGCCGCCCAGCACCGCGGCCGCGATGGCCGAGAACTCGGCCTGCAGGCCGTAGCTTGCGGTGATCGCGCCGATCTGCGTGGACGAGACGAAGCCGGCCGTGCCTGCGAGCGCGCCTGATATGACGAAGCAGAAGAACACGATGCGTCTGGCCGGGAGGCCGGCCTTCGCGGCTGCGTCCCTGTCCTGGCCCACCGCATAGACCTGCCGGCCGAACGGGGTCTGCTGCAGCAACGCCCAGGCGATCGCGAACACCACCGCGACAGCCACGATGGCCGAGGGGATGCCGAAGACGGTGGCGCGGTTGAGCGACGTGATCGCGTCCGGGAAATAGACGCTTGCGGTGTTCGACACCGACATGGCGATGCCGCGCCCGATGAACAGGGTTCCGAGCGTTGCAATGAACGACGTGATCCCGAGATAGGCCACGAGCACACCGTTGACCGCCCCCAGCAGGGCGGACGCGATCAGCACCACCAGCAGGCCTATGGGCCACGGCACGCCGCCGAGATAGAGGCCGAGAATGCACCCGGTCAGATACATGACGGCACCCACCGATAGGTCGATCTCGGCGGTGAGCAGCACGAAGGTCATGCCGATGGCAAGGATCGCCACGGGCGCCGCCTGGATGACGATGTTGGTGAAATTCGCCAGGCTCAGGAAGCGGTCCGACAAGAAGCCGAACACCAGCAGGATGGCGAGGAACAGCAGGTAGGGCGCCGCCTGCAAGAGCAGGATAGTTATCCGGTTGCGACTGTTCATGCGGTGGCCTCGCGCTTGGGTCCCACCGGCGCCATGGCGGCGGCCAGAATCGCCTCGCGGTCGAACCGGCTGCGCTCGAAGCTTCCCGTGATCTCGCCCTTGTTGATGGTCAGGATCCGGTCGGACAGGCCCATCACCTCTTCGATCTCGGAGGAGATCAGGAACACGGCCCCGCCCTCCTCCACGAGCCGGTTGATGATCCGGTAGACCTCCTGCTTGGCGCCCACGTCGATGCCGCGGGTCGGCTCGTCCAGGATGAATACCTTGGGCCGGCGCAGGAGCCATTTGGCGATCACCACCTTCTGCTGGTTGCCGCCCGACAGATGCTTGGCGAGGGTGTCTTGCACCCGGTCCGTGGACAGGTGGACCATGCGGGCCAACTCGCTCGCTATCGTGTTCAGCGCCTTCCCGCCGATAAACCCGGGACCGATCCTGAAGCGCTTGAGGAAGGTCAGGCCGATATTGTCGACGATGGAGGCGTCCATCAGCAGCCCTTCGTTGCGCCGGTCCTCGGTCAGGAACGCAAGACCCGCCGCCATGGAGGCCTTAGGCGTCGGGCGCATGAGCCGCGTGCCGGCCACCTCGATGGTGCCCGACTCCATCGGGTCGAGGCCGAAGATGAGGCGGGCGAGCTCGGACCGGCCCGATCCCATCAGGCCCGACAGCCCGACCACCTCGCCGGCGCGGATATCGAAGGAGATGCTGTTGGCGACGCCGCGCTGGGTGAGGTCACGCACGCGCAGGGCCACCTCCTCCCGCGGCGTGGTGCTGCGCTCGGGATAGATCGCGTCAATGGAGCGTCCGACCATCATGGAGATGATACCGGGCAGGCTCAACCGCTCCCGCAGGTCCGTGCCGACCACGGCGCCGTCGCGCAGCACCGTCACCCGTTCGCACACATGCATTACGTCCTCGAGGGCGTGGCTGATGAAAATGATGCCGACGCCCCGGCTTTTGAGCCTGTTGATGATGGCGAACAGCCGCTCGACCTCCCGGCGCGTCAGGGAGGTGGTGGGCTCGTCGAGGATCATCACCTTGGCATCCGCGTGCAGCGCCTTGGCGATCTCCACCAGTTGCCGCTCACCCTGGGCGAGGTTGCCGACAAGCCGCGTCGGCGGAAGCTCAAGATCCACTTCAGCCAGCAGCTCGCGTGCACGCTTGCGGACCCATCCGCGATCGATGAACGGCACGCCGCCCCGCTTCGGGAAATCCGTGATGAAGAGGTTCTCCTCAATCGACAGATTCGGAAACAGGTTCAACTCCTGATGGATGAAGGCGATGCCCGCGCAGCATGCCTCCCGTGGGCTCTGCGGCGCGTAAGGCTGACCTGCCAGGGTCATCCGGCCGCCGTCGGGCTGGTGCACACCGCCGAGAATGTTCATGCTCGTGGATTTGCCGGAGCCGTTCTCGCCGACGAGGCCGAGGGCCTCGCCGGGCCAGAGCTCAAAGCTTATGCCATGAAGGACGCGGACCCCGAAAAATCTCTTGGTGATGCCGTCAACGGAGAGCAATGGCCGGCCGGATCGTTGAGTGGTGTGCACTTAGGTCACCTCACGCCGAGATAGCGGGTGCGCAGTGTATCGAGCAAGGCCGCTGCGAGAATAACGCTGCCCTTGATCACGTAGATCACGAAGAGCGACGCGCCCAAAAGCTTCAGGGTGGTGTCGATCAGCACGAGGAAGAGGACGCCGAAGACCGTCCAGATCACCTTGCCCTTGCCGCCGAAGAGGCTGGTTCCGCCGATCACGACTGCGCCGATCACATCGAGCAGGATGCGCTCGCCCAGGATCGGCGTTCCGGTCTGAAGGCGAGCGGTGTAGACAATGGATGCGAGCGCCGCGAGCATCCCGGACAGAACGAACGCTACCATAATGGTGGTGCGGACCGGCACGCCCGATACATAGGCGGTACGCGGGTTCTCGCCGACCGCATACAGCCAACGCCCGAGGATGGTATAGGCCAGAACGCCGTGGACGATCAGTGCAGCAATGACCGCGATGATTACCGCAATTGGAACGCCCGCGAGGTCGCGATCTCCGATGGAGATGAACATGTCCGGCAAGTCGTAGATGGAGGTGGTGGTGGAATGGAACGTGGTGAACCAGATCGCGCTCCCGCCGAAGAAGGTGGTGGTCGCGAGCGTCACCATGAACGCCGGCATGTTGAGCCGGGTAATGGAGAAGCCATTCAGCAATCCGATCGCGGCGCCGACCAGCAGCATCGCCGCCATTGCGGCGGGGGCTGCAAGCGGGCCCGAGAGATAGCCGTCGCTCTGCGTCATGATGGATGCGCCGACAACGCTCGTGAGGCTGATGATAGCCGTCACGGACAGGTCGATTCCCGCGATGATGAGAACGATGGTCTGGCCGAGGCACACGATCAGAAGCGGCATCATGTCGGACAGGATGTTCTGCCAGACCTCCACGGTCACGATCTCCGGCACGAAGGGGATCATGACCAGGGTGTAGAGAACGCACAGGGCGAGCACGAGATATTCCGACAGAACGACGCTCGCCGCAGCCTTCCATTTGCTGCGGCTCGCCTCGCGCTCGGCTTTGCGAGACACGGCTTGCGAGACCAACATCCAACCTCCTAGCAGCGGGAATGGGGCGCGCTGCCTGCTCGCCCCATGATCGACCAACCCGGATCAATCAACCGGCCTTTTTCTGCTTGAGGAGGGTATAGCCCCACATCTCCTCGCGCTTCTCCATCATGTTGGCCTGAGTGATGGCAAAGCCCGGATCGAGAAGAACCTTCTCCGGCTTCTTGCCCTCCTGCATCTGAATGATCGCATCGATGGCGAGCTTGGTCTCGAAGAAGAGGTTCTGCACGCCGCAGGCGTCCATGTATTTCTGCTCCATAAGTTCATAGGCGGTCGGGAAGCCGTCAAAGCCGGTGAAGATCACATGCTTTGGATCGCCGATGGGGGCCCATTTGTCGGCGGATTTCAGGGCCTGGGTGATCTGCGGGATCAGGAAGTCCGACGAGGTGAACAGGAAGTTGATGTCGGGGTTCGCCTGAAGCGCGTTGGTGAGGCCGGCGAAGGCCTTGTCGGCGTTCCACTCCGTCGGGATGCGAGCCACGACCTCGATTGTGTCGGCGAACTGGGACACCGCCTCCTGGAAGCCGTCGCGACGCTGAATCGCGTTCGGATCGCCCAGGTTGCCGATGAGGATGGCGGCCTTGAACTTGCCGCCCGCCTCCTTGGCGGTGCGGCAGGAGTGGAGCACCGCTTCGCGGGCAATGGTCTGGTTGTCAGCGACCACGGCCACCGAGTAGGCGTCCGACTCCGCGGGCGGACGGTTGAAATGGACCATGGGGATGTTGGCACGGTTGGCTGCGCGGATCGCCGGGATCACGGCCTTCGAGTCGGTCTGCACGATGATGATGCCGTCGACCTTACGGGCAATCATGGCGCGAACCTGCTCGAACTGCTTGCTGTCGTCCTTGTCCGAGATGCCTTCGAGCACGGTGTAGCCGCGCTTCTTCATCTCATCCTTGATGATCTGCATGCCGGCGACCCAGAACTCGGAGTAGAGCCCGTCGAACAGCACGGCGATGGTCTTGCCGCTTTGGGCCTGCACCAACATCGGGGTGGTGCCCGCCGCTGCGGCCATGAGAGCACCAATGGTAAACTGCCGTCTCGTCGTTTTCATGTCTTCCTCCCAGGTGCGGAACGATTGGGCTTTCGCCCTTAGCTGTCAGCCGGCCTCGGCAACCCACACCACGCCGAACCCATCGACATCAATCATGCCGCCCGTCTGCTGCGGATCGGCCATGAAACCTCCGGAGCTCAGGCGCTCCAACGACGCCCAGCGACCTTCCGGCAAAGCCAAAGCGGCCGGTGCGGCGCGGGCCTGGGTGAGAGCGAGAACTCTGCCCTCGGGTGCATGAACCAGAAGCCCCCGTGCCCGCGACTCGTGCGCCCAGGTGACGATTTCGGCCCTGCATACGGCAAGGGGCGCCAGCCGGGATACAAGGTGGCCCGACGGAGACAGGGAGCCATCCGCCTGAACCAGTCCCCTGGGACCTGCCGCCTCGAAGACTATCAGATCCTTGACAGCCGCATCGACAAAGCCCGCGATGGTGCCGAGCAGCCAGGATGAGGCCAGCACCGTATGCTGCCTTTGATCTGGCGGGGTTTCTGCCCGGCGCGCTTCCGGGCTCGTTGCATTCGGATTGAACCGCATTCCAAGCGTCAGCGGCCCGATCACGAGGTCGAGGCCCGGAGCCTTGGCCTGGGCCGTAGCCAGAATGTCCGCGAGAGGCTCGATACTCTCACCCAGGGTGTCGTCGTCCTGGGCATGAACGGTCGGGTTCGTCGTCCATGTCACATAGTCGATGCCGGACGGCAGGATCCCGCGATTGAGCTCTGTGAAGAACGCCCCCGTACCGCCTCCGATAGGCGTATCGGGCCAGAGCCCGCGCGCGAAATCGACCGCCTCCTGGGTTGCATCCCAAAGAGAGATGCCGAGGGGTTTTCGACCGGACAGAACCTTGTCGATGGCATCCAGCACCGTTGCGGGATCGGTGTGGCCCTTCAGGCGGCAGTTCAGGCGAATATTGCCGGGAAATGCGGCCAGATGCCGCCCCAGCCTGTCGGTCCACTCCGGTCTCTCGGGGTCGATCTCAAGAGCAATCGCGTGGAGGGACAATCCCGCGAGCGCCGCCGACATGGCCTTGTCTAGAAACGGCCGGGCGACCGGGAGACCTGCCGCCAGACGGGGCAGCGGGGCGGCCTTGTAGATCCGAGGCTCCGTCCCGACGCCTGCGGAGGCAGGGGGCCCAGCCTCGAAGGCAACGCGCACGCTCTGCTCGACCGTCTCGCCCGGACTGATCCGGTAGGGAAACGGCAAGGCAAGCGGGCGGCTGTAGGTCTTGTAGGAGGCGTCGGTCCAGTTGCGCTGGTCCTCCGTTTCGAACACTTCGCCTTCGAACGCGATCAGCACGCCGGTGCCCCGCGCAGTCCGGTGCGCCAAGGCAGCCATGTCCATGAAGGGCTGATGCGGAGAGATCAGTACGGGAAAGGCCGAGCGGGTGCTGCGGCCGTCTGCATGGGTGATCACAACCTCCTGACCGCGGCTGGCGGAGAGGCCATGCAGCACCACGAGGCCGGTGCGGCTCGTGAAAAATCCCCGTGAGGAGTGCACTGTTGAGTGGGCTTCAATGCCTTTGGGCGCAATGCGGAACACAACATGCCAGGAGAGATCACCGTTGGGATGATCGCCCTTCCCTGAGGCCTCTATCTCGATGCTGTCGCCGGACCGGTGGATCTGTGGGGCAGCGGAGAGCGGCAGCGTTCCCCAGTTTTCGTCCCGGGTCACGAAGGCAAGGCCGCGGAGCACAACCTCTCCGTCGAAGGTGATATCACGAAGCGCCGTGCCGGCAGGGTTCAGCTCAACGGATACGGGACCGGCCGACAGCTTGACCGGCTGACCTGCCTCCGCGGGCTCATGGCGCTGCGTCGCGAGCGGCATGCCGCTCCTCCTCCCTACCAGTTATGTGTTTTCATGAAGATGATGTCATCATACCAGTTTAGTCAACAACCCTTTTGTAGCTTGTGCAGTAGCAGCAGCCCTCTCGCGCCTCTGTTCCGGCTTAATCTTTGGCGCTGTACGGCAGCCAGGTTGCGATGCCTGGAAAGAAGATGATCAGGAGAGTCACCAGGATCAAGGCCACAATGAAGGGCAGCACGGCCTTGCTCCCGTCCAGGAGATTCGTCTTCGCAATGCCGCAGGTCACGAAGAGGCTGGCCCCGACAGGTGGAGTGATCAGCCCGATGGAGAGTCCGAGGACCGTGACGATGCCGAATTGCACCGGATCGATCTGCAGGCTCCGCACCAGGGGCCAGAGCACCGGCACCAGGATGATGATGTTGGCACCGAGATCCAGGAGCATGCCGGCGATCAGATAGACACACAGGATCAGGATCAGAACGAGATACGGATCGCGTGTGATGTCCATGATCATTTGGGCGGCGGCCTGCGGGATCTGCTCGCGGGTGACGATGAGGCCGTAGAGGGAGGCTGCTGCGATCATCAGCATGACGATGCCGGTGGTGACTGCCGTGTCCCTGATAATTCCCGGAATGTCGCGCCACGCGATGGTGCGGTAGACATAAAGGCCGACGAAGAGCGCGTAGAGCACCGCCACCACAGAAGCTTCGGTCGGTGTCGCGATCCCATAGCGGATCGAGCCGATGATCACCACGGGCATGAACAGCCCCCAGAGGCTCGCCCGCGTGGCGCGGCCGATGCTTCCAAGAGAAGGCCTCTTGCCGCGCGGATACCCGCGGCTGACGGCGAGAAGCCAGGACGTCACCATCAGGGCCAATGCCATGAGGATGCCCGGAACGACGCCTCCGATGAACAGGTCGCCCACCGACACCCCGGTCACGACGGCGAAGATGATTATCGGGATCGAGGGCGGGACCATCACGGCGATGGTCGAGGCGCTGGCCGTAACCGCGGCGGTGAATGGCGGATCGTAACCCTTCGCGATCATCGGCGGGATGAGGGCGCCGCCGGTCGAGGAGGCTTCCGCGACGGCGGATCCCGTCATGCCGCCCATCAGGGTGCCGGACGCAATGTTCGCATGTGCCAGGCCGCCCCGCAGCCAGCCGACGAGGGAATCGGCGAAATCCACGATGTCCCTCGCGATGCCGCTGCGACCCATGAGGTGCCCGGACAGCAGGAAGAAGGGAACCGCCAGCAGCACGAAGCTGTCCATGGAGGCGGTCATCTTCTGAACCACCAGCGTCACAGGCAGCCCGCCATAGAGGAGCGCAGCCAGCGACGCGAGCGCCAGCGCGAAGGAGACGGGAACGTTGACCAGGAGCAGGAGCGCAAAGCCTGTAAGCAGCACGGTCGCCATGGTCAGACCTCGGACGCAAGTGTTTGGGGAGCAACCTCCCGGCGACCTCCGCTCAGCCAGCCGACGAGGATATCGCCAGTGACTAGAAGAGCCATGGCCGAGTAGCCGGCATAGACGACGCTCATCGGCAGTTCGAGCACTGCGGACGGCTGGGAGTGGGTGATTCCGACGATCTGGAAGCTCGCAAGAAGGGTGAAGAGGCAATAGCCGAGGACCAGCACCTCCACGATGCGGCTCGTCCAGGCATCTATGGCGGGACTGTTGAGGTAGGTCACTGCATCCAGCGCGATGTGCGAGCGGTTCTTCCAGGCCACCCACGCGGAGATGTAGGAAATCCAGATGAAAAGGTAGCGCGCCAGTTCTTCCGACCACACCAGCGGGTCGTTAAAGAGGTAGCGCCAGATCACCTGCGCCGTGCAGGCGACGACCATCGCTGCGAAGAGGCCGACAAGCGCCGCCAATACCAATCGCTCGATAATGGCCCAGATGCGGGCGACACCCATTTGACATCCCCAGGAGAATGGAAGGACGCGGCACCGAGTGCCGCGTCCGGTCGAGAGGAGATACTCAGGCGATCAGTTGCCGGCGGCCCGGATCTTCTCCAACATGGCCTGATCCACGTTCTTCTGGCTCGACGCGATCTCAGCGGTGGCCGCTCGGAACGGCGCCGTATCGATGGTCTCGACCACCATGCCCTTCTTCTTCAGCTCCTCCAGTTGCTCCCTCTCAAGCCGCTGGGAGGTTTCCCGCTGATAGGCGGTGGCCTCAATGATGGCCTCGCGAAGGGCCTTCTGCTGATCGGCAGGCAGCCGGTTCCAGGCGGCCTTGCTGAACATCACTGCATGCGGCCCGTAAACGTGCCCGGTCAAGGTCAGGTACTTCTGCACCTCCCACAGGGAGTTGGTGTAGATGACCGTCACGGGGTTTTCCTGGGCGTCGATGACGCCTTGCCCCAAGCTCGTGAACACCTCGCCCCAGGCCATCGGAATGGGTGCAGCGCCGATCTGCTTGAAGGCTGCGATGTGAACCGGGTTCTGCATGGTCCGCAGCTTCAGGCCTTTGAGATCGTCCGGCGCCTTGATGGACTTCTTGGTGGTCAGGTGCCGCCAGCCGTTCTCCCACCAGGCGAGGCCGACGATACCTTTCTGGTCCATGCGCTTGAGCAGGTCCTGACCCACCTCCCCATCCAGCACCTTATAGGCATGCTGCGAGTCCTTGAACAGGAACGGCAGGTCGATCACCCCGACCTGGGGCACGAAGGCGTTGAGCGGACCTGTGGACACCACAGCCATGTCCACCGTGCCGAGCTGCAGGCCCTCCACCATCTCGCGCTCCTCGCCGAGCTGGCGGTCCGGATAGACCTCCACCTTCACCTTGCCGCCGGTCTTAGCCGCAACGAGCTCGCCGAATTTCACTAGGCCGAACTGGGTCGGGTGTCCGGCCTGGGCACCGTGGCCCGCCTTGATCACGGTTTGGGCGTGCGCCGCAGCGGAGAAGCCCACCATGGCAATAGTCGACAGCAGAAGCGCTAGACGTTTCACGGTTTCCTCCAATATTTATTGTCGTTTTCCGGCTCAGCCCGAAGCTCAAGGACTGGGCGAGACAGGAACAGTGTGGACGCTGCCATCTGGTATGACAAGTCCGAAAGTGGTCTAATGACTATACTACCGATGACCAGCATTTCCGGAGCATTCTCGCGGCCATGAGCATGACAGCCCCTATCCGTTCCGTTCTCGTCACCGGTGCCGGCGGCAACCTTGGCCGGAAGCTGATCACTGACCTCCTCAGGCGGGAGTGGTGCGAGCGCGTCGTGGCGCTCGACCTGACGCTTCCTGCAACGGGCAGCGTCGGCCCGACCAAGGTACAATGGGTTGAGGGTGATCTCGCAACGCCCACGGGCCCAAGCCTTCGCGGCGCCTTGGCCGGGATTGATGCCGTGGTTCACTTCGCAGCCCAGAATCCTTACCCTGATGCCTCCTGGAGTGACGCCAGTGCGTCCTTCGACATGACGCTCAACATTTTGGCAGCCGCCGCTCAGGCGAGCACCCACCGCGTCGTGTTCGCCTCGTCCAACCACGTGATGGGCCAATACAAGGACCCGCCCTTGGCCGATGGTCTGACCGCAGGTGCTCTGACGACTGCCTCGCCGCCAGGTCCGGGAACGCGCTGGTTCAACGGCCGTGAGATGGTGCAGGGCTTTGCCTACGCAGCGTCGAAAATGATGGGTGAGAGAGCCTGTCTCGCCGAGGCGCATCGCTCGGGAGGCGCCCTGACCAGCGTGTGCGTTCGGATCGGCTGGTGCCAGCCGGGGGAGAACAGGCCGGAGACGATCAACACATCTGGCCTGCCCGGCGCGGAGGAAAATACAGGTCCTGACACCGAACGCGACCTGCGGTGGTTTCGCAACATGTGGCTCTCAAACCGGGACTTCGTGGCATTGATCGAGCGGGCGCTTCTCGCGGAGGAGAAAACCTGGCCGCAGCCCGGCATCGTGGTCAACGGCATGTCGGCCAACCGGAACATGCCGTGGGACATCAAAACCACCCGGCAACTCATCGGATACGAGCCGCAAGATGATGTTTGGGAGCATATCGCCTGAGAGCACCGTCAAGTTATTGGAGATGGACACATCTATCCTGGGTGTAGGTCTTGATCAGGCGGCACTCGCGATACCGGTCACCTCAGCCCAGACCTGAAAGGCCCTAGCACGAGTCTGGCGATGATCAGCGGCCTTGGTGTTTGCAGGGCGGCGGAAGAGATTTCCAACCTGATCGTGGACTGAGAGGAAGCGCTGGGCCTGCCCGGCCGATCTGAAGCACTTCATGACGCGTTCGCGTCTTCGAGTCGGCTGATGGCTGTTTTCCGCGCGATTGTTTAAGCCTTTGTGCTGCCGATGCTCCACGCTCGGCATGATAATCCGCTTGGCGGCCTTTGCATTCCGGCGACTTTGAACCAGGATGTCGAGCACGACGCCGTGCTGGTCGACCGCGCGCCAGAGCCAATGCTTCCGGCCTGCAATGCTGATCACGACCTCGTCGAGGTGCCACTTGTCTCCTGGCGCCGAAAGACGCCTGCGGATCTGGTTGGCAAAGCTCTGGCCGAATTTCAGCGCCCATTGCCGCACCGTCTCATGACTGATCAGGAGGCCTCGGGCCGCGAGCATCTCCTCGACCATGCGCAGGCTCAAGGGAAACCGGAAGTAGAGCCGCACGGCATGGCTGATCACCTCAGCCGGGAAGCGATGGCGGGCATAACAAGGGGGACGTTTCGAGGTCATGCCTCGTCTATCCCGGCATCCCATCACTCAGGAGTCAACCTGACGATACCGAACGGCATGCCCGAGCCGGCCAATCTCGCGGGCCCAATAGTGGGAGCTGCCGCAGGCCTCCATGGCCACAGTGCAAGGCGGCTGGCCGGCAAAGAAGGTGAGAACCTGGTGCCGCTGCAGCTTCCTGCGGAACAGGACCGATCCGGATGCATCGGCGCCGTGAACCCGGAACACGTTCTTCGCCAGGTCCAAACCGATTGTGCTAACCTCTCCCATAGACGCCTCCCTCAAATGGTGCTCATGAGCACCTCCACTTTGGCACAGCGAGGCCGTTGGGGGCGTCTACCCCATCAGTTCTTGCGCTGGCCCCATAAAGGACAAGGCGGTTTTCTCGTAGCGGGTTGCAACAGCTCGCCACTCCTTGAGCCTGGCCCAGAGCCGCTCGACGACATTGCGGTTATTGTAAATTCAATCTGGGCAAGCGACTGGCGCCTCGTGGCGCAGCGGCGGGATCGCCGGCTTCGCACCGATGCTCCAGATGTGCTCGCGAAAGGCATGGCTGGTGTAGCCGCGATCAGCCACAATCCAGGTTGGCACGCCGGGCAGGCTGTCGAGCAACAGAACGGCTTGCGGCAGCTCGTGTGCTTGACCGGGCGCGAGCCGAAAGGCGATGGCGCGTCCGAGACCGTCGGCGATCACACAATCCTTGGTGCCATAGCCGCCACGCGAGCGGCCAAGTGCTTCACGATCATCTCGTTGAGCTTGAGAGCCCCTTTGACGCGCCCCGGCGGCCTTCTGATGTGCGCGCACGCTGGTGCCGTCGAGGAACGTCATGCCGAGCTGGATGCCACGTACTTGCACCAGATGGAGCAGGCGCTCCCAGACACCTAGGCGAGCCCAGCGGATGAAAGTCTGGGCGGCTCGCCACCACGGACCCAACTCAGCGGGGACGGCCCGCCACTTGGCGCCGTTCTGATGCCGCCAGAGGATTGCCTCGAACGTCCGACGCAGATCTTTCGGGGCTGTCTTGCCCTTCGGATGATATTGTTCCACCAGCGGCTCCAGCATGGCCCATTGCGTGTCCGGCAGCATGGCTCCTCCTCAAAAAAGGACGAGCAAAACGCTCCAAGATGCAATGGCTTCAAGACCTTACACTCCCTAGCTGCAGACCAGAAAGTCGAACACTCGCTGCGATTGATCAGGCAGGAAGTGATAACCTTCCTCAATGAAACAGATTTGGGCGTGCGGAACATGCCGTTTGAGCCGAGCGCGCGTGTCATAAGAGTCGATGAGCGCGTCGCGACCTCCAATTATGGCGAGGAGCGGCATTGCAAGGGCTTCCAGCGCTGCGTCGCTGAACTGCGGAATTTTGATGGCGCGTGGCTTGATCGCGCGGCCGATACTATCCATAAGGCCGGAGATCACTTCAAGATCAGCCGGTAAACGTTCCGGTGCCGGCCCGAACACCTTTTCAACAATCTTGCGCTTCCCCCAGGCCCCCAGCAGCAAGTAGGGTGCGGCGGCAAAGAGAAAGTTCTTCTGCCTCCCGATCCCCGCAGGGCAGATCAGCGCCAGCGCGGAAGCTCGTGCCGGCCGCCGCATGGCATAGTCGAGCGCTAGCCAGCCGCCGAGTGATGTGCCGATCAGCGCTGCACGGGCAAGTCCAAGCCCAGTGAAGACATCATCAAGCCATATTGCGTAGGTGTCACCGGCGAGCGGCGGCCTCACTCGGGCGCTGAGGCCCGCCTCGCCGATCACATCGACCGCATAAAGCCGGAAGCGGCTAGACCAGAGTGCGATATCCGGCAGCCAAGCGGCGCTGTTCGCCTGAGCGCCATGCAGCACCACCACCGGCGGCGCGGTCTCGGGACCGCAGGCGAGTACGAATGTCGCGCCTTGTGAAGTCGGCAGTTCAATTTCTCGCCTCGGCACCGGCCAGCGGTCGAGCACGGCGCGATACTGCCGTATGACCTCCACCGCGTCGGCATCGCTGCGAAAGACGGGATCACTCATCGGGACAGCCCAAGCTGAAGCTCGATCAGCTCGAGCAGTCTTGCGGCGTCGGACGGAGCGGCGATGAGAACGATCTTTAGATCACCGCTGATCGGATCGAAGGCCGTGTTGAAGTGAAGCGGTCGGGTACTGGTGTCGCCTCCCAGGGCCGCGGCGCCGAGGAAGGTCGTTATGCGCTCGGCCGCTTCGGTAGGTAAGGCCGGAATCTCGACAACTACGGTCGCGCGGACATCGCGAGGAGGTTGTGTGCGCCCGCTCGCCAAGCCAGCGAAAGCGTCCAGTTTTGAGCGGTCGATACGATAAGCCTTGCCGATCCGCGTGGCTTCTAGGCGACCTTCACGGATGTACCGGAGGACGGTTTTGGGATGCAGTTTCAGCTCTTCAGCGGCTTGTTCGACCGTCACCAGCATGTTCGACATGCAAAAGGACCCTCAAACTTCCCAAATAGCCCTATAATAGGTAGTTTTAAGGAGCAATAGGTAATATGAACGGACTTGTAGTTTCTATGGCTGAGAGCGCGAGCAAGGCAATGAAGGCCCAGCTTCGCCGTGACCTACGCATCGCGATAAAGAGGGGCGACAGAGGCGAGATAGCGTTGCTTCGGGAACTGGTCGCCGCTCTCGACAATGCCGAAGCTGCACCGCTCCGACAGGAACGTTCCTCGGTCGACCGTCATGCCTTTAGCGATGGGTCAGCTGAAGGTGAGCGCCGGGTACTCACCCAAGAAGATGTGAATGCCCTGATGCTGGGCGAGATGAACGCGCGTGTGGAGGCCGCCGCCGAATTTGGGCGATTGGGCGCAGAGGCGCGTTCCACCGCCCTCTACGCCGAGATCAGGATGATACGCCGCTATGTCGACCAATGACGACCGATAGCGCAGTGCGAGGGTTATAGCCGAACGACTGGAGCCATCTGGTCGGGGAATTCTCCCGGCAGTGGTAGCAGGTCTCCGGCGTTGTCGCAGGTTATGCCCATGTCTCATTTGGTGAGCAACTGCCCACAAGGAGAAGCGGACATTGCTCCGGCTATGTCCTCCTTGGCCGCCCTTGTGCCGGCCGGCGCCAGGAGCTCTAGCGCTTCCCGCTGGCGGATGTTGAGCCGAACGATCGGCTTCTGATCATCCCGGCTCATTCTCCAGTCCGCTTGGCCCGAAGGCGGGCGATGATATCAGCCGCAGGCTTCGTCTTTCCCTTCTCCACGTCCTGATTGCCCAGCTCCAGGATTTTCAACAGCGCCAGTGTTTCTGGCGGCGTGTTCAACTCGTCTCCTGACCGCTCGCCAGCCCCTGAACGGCCTTGCACTTGAGCTTTTGGGTCTCGGGTCATTGTTCGGGGCTCATGCATAGACGCAGCGTTTTACCGCTTCCAGATAGTCCAAGACCTTATCCGCCTTGCCCTCTTGGACGAGCTCATAGGCTGTCTTTCCGCCCCAGCTTGGAATTGGCTGCTGCTCAAACCAGATCGCGGCCCGCTGCTTATCGCCTGCCATCTCTTCGGCTACCGCGAGGATCCGGAGCGTCGCCTCATCCATCGTCATCACCCATCACCTTTTATGCAGCTAATGTAGGCCAAGGCATGCCCTTATACGATCTCTCAGGCTCGATAACGCCGCTGGTCAGAGCCCTCGGCAGTTGCGTTCAATCGCGAGTGAACACCGCAAAGATCTGCCTCAGCAATCTATCCATATCCGGAAACCGTGCCCTCGCCTCTTCGGGTGAAGCGCTCCTGACAAGGTGCTCGATATAGGTCTCAACGATTTCCCGCTTGCCCTCGACCTCACCCTGATAGCGGTTGAGTTTTCGGTTGTAGCCGGTCCATCGGACAGGCCGGAATTCTCCCGATCCGTCGTGGAGAGCACTGGGTCCGAGATAAATCTCAATCCCGCCTGCCATTCCATTGACGTCCATCCTCTGCAGGCCCTGTGGACCGACCGTCGGGTAGTCCAGCGCTACCTCGGCATCCGGCAAAGTCAGTAAGCGGATATTCGACGGCAAAGTGATGTTATTGAGGGAGGCTAAAGCAGCGTGCACGGCCGTTTCGTGGTCAAACAGACCTACCATCCGGGTACGGAGGCGAGCCCCAGCGAAGGCGCGGACAATCTTGCAGAGATGCTCGGCACCTCCTTCTGTCCGCACCTCCTCGAAGTCGAGAAATGTATAGAGCTCCGCCAGGTGCGGGTACATGACATCGAGCGAGGACTTGATGATCCGTGTATCGCTGCTTCCTTCGGTCAGGATAACGATGGGCTCGACGACGGGATGGGCAGCAAGCACGACCTCCCGGGCATCCGACGCGACCGACTGTTCCTCGTCATAATAACCGGCGTGCGTGACGTCTGTGAGGTCTAGGATGATCTCGGTCGCGTCTGGGAGTGCCTCAAGTGCGTCCCGAATGAAATACCGATAGTCTGCCCCAAAGTGCATCAGGGTATAGTCATCCTGGCTCATAATCCGATGAATGATTGGATGGTCCTTCCACGGATCGGGGTCGTCTCAATGGTTGACTCCGGCCCGAGCCATGGTGGCGATCGCATCCCTCCATCCCGTCAGGGTAATCCGACGCAAAACGCGGAGATTATTGGCGTAGAGGGTTGGCTCGTCCTCCATGCGCTCGATCTCTAGGGCGAGTTCCTCATGGAATTCTTGTTCGGAACGCTCAGTGATGCTGGCCTTTGCCATGCTGGCGGTGGTGCGCGAGCGCGCCAACAGCCTCACCTCACCCAAAAAAGTCGCGACGAAGCCAGGCTGCAGCGTTGGTATGCTGGTCTATCCACGAAATCCGCCGCGTCGCCATATGCTTGTGTCAGCGACGACTCAAACCTGCTTTCGTGATCGCCTGATCCGCCTGGCGGCGAGCGCATCAGGCCATGGCGCAAGCCTCACATCGCAAGCGAAGAGCGCAACTGTAATGATAGGCTACGAAACGGAAATCCATGGATTTCCAGAAAGGGCGGGCCGTCATCGCCTTCCTCCACCGCTACCGTTGCCGCCGGCGTTACCACCACCGCCGTTGCCACCAGCATTGCCACCGCCGTTTCCTCCGGAACTGCTGCCGTCACCGTGGCCACCAGCGTTTCCGCCACCATTGCCGCCGCTCCCGCCATTTCCGCCTTCGCTGTGGCCGCCGCCATTCCCCGTGGAAGAGCCACCGCCGCCGCTTCCTCCTCCTGCGCCGGAACCACCTCGCGAGCCGCCAGCATTGCCGGAAGGCTCACCGCCGTCACTGCGCCCGCGAGCCGTGCCGGGTTGGGAGTCGTTATGAGGGGACTGAACGGAGCCCCGATCAGCCGGTGAGGCCTTGCGCCCCTGGCCGCCTGCGGACGTGCCGGAGGAGTTGCGCATGTCAGGACCTTGGATGGACGTCCCCGACCGAACCGGACCGCTCTCGAGCGAGACTCCCTCCAGGCCCAACTGCCCCCTTCGATCGGACACAGCGGTGACCACCGCCAGAGCGTATGACCCCGCCGGCAGTGCTCCGGAAACCCGTCCGGCCACCTCAAGACCCGAACCAAGGCGCAGCCCGTTTCGCGTCCGTTCGACATATGCCTCGATGGAATAGCGACTGACCTGGCGCCCCAGAAGATTGCGTTCCCTGACAGCCCGGGTGACTTCGAGAGTGCCCCGGTTGTACCTGCCCTCGAGAACGACCCGGCTGCCGGCGAGCGCGGAGCTTGCACCGGAGAGCCTCAACCATCCGACTCTGAGACTGCCGTCACGCAGCCTCACAACCCTGCCGGCGACCTTGTCGGTTCCTCCGCCCCTCCGTTCGATCAGGCTTGCGACAATGACTCCGTCCGGCCGCCGTAGGCCGAACACGGCGATCCGCTCCCCGCGCCGCCATTGCCCCATGCCGTTGAGTCTCTCGACGGATACAGCTTGGCCAAGCACCCGGAGCATTTCACCACTTACCGCCTCGATCGGGCCGACCACCTCACTGACCACATCGATCTGCCCTGTCGCCAGAACGCCGTTTCGTTCCTCGGCAATTACCCGCGCGACTTGGCCGATCTTCAGATCGGAAACCGTCCTGGGCTGCCCATCGATCCGGACCGGCACGTTCGGCGCGTAGGTTACCCGCAACCCGTTGACAATGATGCTGCCGAACCCGCGGATCGTGCCCATAACACCAGTGCCGCCGATGCCCCGGTCGCCGTCCAGATCGTCCGACACCACTCCAGTGCCACCGATCCCGCGGTCCTGCGGGTCCTGGCTTCGTGCCACCTCCAGCGGAAGCAGGAGCAGTGCCAGCGCAGCCAGCCAGCGAGCAGCCATTCGTGCGGTCGAAGCGGCGCAGTCCCTCACGTTCCAGTTTCCCCGTCGTTGCTCTTGGTGGACTCGCCGGCAGACGCGGGCGGCGTAATCTCTTCGGAATAGACGTACACGCCGAAGTTCCAGCGCCACCGCCCCAGCGGAACTCCGTCACTGGCGGCATGCGCCTCGCGATTCAGCTTCTGGAGCGCTTGCATCGCAACCTCGCGGGAGCGCTGCTGGAGCTGCTCGGCCAATTCCTTGGTCAGGCCATCGTAGTGAACGGCGCGCTCAAGGAATTGCGGTGATTGGGTCTCTACGTTCGCAACAGCGGCAGCGATGTGGTCGTGCAGGTTGCGGCCGAGATAGTAGAGCTGCTGATCATCCCCGCCCCTGGGCACATAAGCCGCTTCAGCCAAAACCGCCCGATCCTGATCATCAATGACGACAAGCTTGCGGTCGAGCCACTCGTCCAGCACTGCGCGGGGACGTACATCCCGAGTAACCGATGCGACGAGGCGCTCGAACGACGGCTGTGACGGCTCCCCGGTCCGGGGGAGCGGTAGGGGATGTCCACCGCCATCGGTGAATTCCGGGTCAGCGAGCCAGCGCGCCAGAATGCGGCTGGTCTGCGATACGGTTGCAGGCACCACATTGACGGGCGCACCCGCCCCGCGCAGCCGGCGCACCTCCTTGCGGTGGATGCCTGTGAGAAGACTGACGCGGCTGTCCGTCTGCTCCTTGCCCCGCAGAGCGAAATCATACTCGGCGACGTTCACGTAAAGCTCTCGCAGAAGCTCCGTCAGCATGGGGAACGTGATCCCGCTCCGGATCAGCAGCCGCACAAGGGGACGCAGCAGGCGTGCCACCGGCGCCTGCAGCTTGGCTGGTTCAAGGGATCTGAGGTCATCACCGGGCATTCCTCTACCTAAGCGGAAAGCGCGTGGGAAGCAATCCCACAAAAATCTTGACGTGGGAAAATTTCTCACAATATTCTTGAGTCCGAGCTCGCAATCAGTTCTGAGCTAACTGTTGGAAGAGGAAAGCCCTATGAAATTACGTATTGCTTTGTCTGCGTCGGCTCTCGTCTTAGGCCTTGCGGCTGGCTTCCAGCCGCTGTCCATCGACGTGACCTCGCTCACGATTGACCTGTCCCGGGCCGAAGCCCGTGGCAACGGCAACGGCAACGGCAATGGCAATGGCGGTGGTGGTCCCGGTGGAGGGGACGGCCATGGCGGCGGTGGCGGCCGCGGGGGCGAGGGTAACCCGGGCGGAAGCGGCGGTCCCGGTGGCGGGGATAGTCGTGGCGGCGGCCACGGTGGCAGCGGCGGTCCGGGCGGCGGCAGCGGTCGGGGCGGAGACGGCGGCTTCACTGGCGAAGGTGGCCTTGGCGGAAGGAACGGCCGTGGCTCTGGTACTGACAGCGCCTCAGACTATGGACGCACGACAGCCGAACAGGCGTCCAGCTTTGGGCGGGCAACCGCTGAAGAGGCGGCTAGATTTGGGCGCGACACAGCCGCAAGGGCTCAGAGCCGCGAATCGGAGAACGCCGTTGTTTCCGAGGACGAGATCTCGTCCGAGGCCAAGCAAGCCGCGGCCCGCGCAAAGAGCATTGGCCTGGACACGGCCAAACTTGGCCGCCTGAACGCCGTCAATGCCTCGGCGACGGCCCGGCAGAAGGCGTCTGCTAATTCTGTCGTCGGTCAGATTGCCGCCTATGAGGTAGCCTTGCTTGAGGGTGACTACACAAAAGCCGCTGAGACACTGGCAAACCTGTCGAAGACTGGAGTGCCAGGGAGGGCAGTCGAGATGCTGAACGAGAAGCTCAAGATCGAGGTCGACGAGCAGTCGCTGGCGACCCTCATCGAGATGGCGCGGCAGATCCAAGCCGCACGCCAGTAACCGAGCGATGCGTCCTGCCGCTGTCGGCGGCGGCAGGACTTCTCCGTATGTGTGCCCCGTACTCACCGCCGAACCATGTCACCCTGCGCCGGTGAGAGCGAGACGACTGCCATTAACGAAGCCAGAGGTCTAAAATGCCTCAGAACACACCCGGCCACCGCATTCTCCTCGTCGAGGATGAGGTCATGATTTCGATGCTGATCGAGGACATGGTCCTCGACCTAGGGCACGCCGTCATCGGCCCGGCTGTCAAAATCGATGATGCCATGTTTTTGGCTCGCCGGGCGGACTTCGACCTCGCCGTTCTCGACATCAGCATCGGCGGCACGGCTGTTTATCCGATTGCGGATATTCTGCGCTCCCGCGGTATCCCGTTCATTTTTGTAACAGGCTATGACAAGAAAGCTCTCCCTCCGCGGTTTGAAGGAAGTCGCATCCTGTCAAAACCGTTCTCGGATCAGAGCTTTGGCGACACTCTAGGAGAAATTTTCGCTGCATCGCCTACAGCTTGCTAGGCCCTGGGACGGCTCCTGACTAGCATGTCCGTGAAGAACCTGCTTCCTCTGCACTTCTGGCAGACATGCTGAATATCTGCTTGGGGTCAGGCAGTGAAGTCCATTCACTTTTCGGACTGTCTGGTTACGTGAGGATTGCTGCCCTCGGGCTGGCGTGGCAGGTGTGCCATATCTGAACATTAGTCGGTTCTCTGGGAGGCTTGCCCGCTAGCCGCAATTGCTGTCCACCCAAACGCGCTAAGGTGACGACGTAAGGCACCCACAGGGGCAGACTGGAGCGACATCTATCCCACCCGGGCAATTTCCTGCGACGCGACGGGATTGTCCCACTGTCCAGACAGGGAGGAGACAAAGGTCGGCAACCCGCCATCAATCGCCGGCTAGATGTGAGTTCTGATCAGGTTGTTCCGGCGAGGGCCTGAGCCGGTGTTCGTCGGCTGAGACTACCATGCGGGCGCTGCTGATTGTACCAGGTCAGCCACCGCGGCAGGTCAGCAGCCCGAGCCTCTGAT
>NZ_JBHSBQ010000124.1:0-32943 GCF_042650665.1 Microvirga sp. GCM10011540
GCCGCTTGGCCAAGGACTGGGAGGGCCTGCCGTCGACCACCGAGACGTGGATTTATCTCGCTATGTGCCGCCTCATGACCAAAAGATTAGTCCATGCCGCAGCTTAATTTCCAGACACCCTCTAGTGACACAGCAAATTTGAATAGGAGTTGCGAAAGTTACGCAGAGTGCGTCCTGCGCAAAAGTATTACTGCTTTGAGTCAGGTTGCCGAACATGTTGGACAGGGTTCATAATCCTATCAATCACTCTATTGAGGTAGTGCTATGAACGCCCTTTCGATAGTGGTCTTGTTCGCTGGCGTCTTCCTTGCTTCCTTTGTCATCTTTCTAGGAGTTGTAGACTTCTTCCATCCTATTGCGGATGGGAGCGCCAACAGGTTTTCGGTCAGGCGCAACTTCAGGAGACGTGAATAACTGCATTGCTCATGGTGACCCACGGATTGAGTGCCGACCGATAGGAGTTTAACTCTCCGCCGTTTCCAGGGCAGTTCTCTAATCCCATTGTGTCGGCGTTCCGAGCGTGCAATGCCGAGCAAGAAGTAGGTTTCAAGGTCTGCCATACGCACGCTGGCAAGGGTAAAATGATACCAGCGGGAACCTGGACTACGAGCGGGATGAAGTTCTCATCTCGCTCCCTCGGCTGCAGTTTGTAGCAGTCGGAACCGTTTAGGGTGTGCTTGCCTTTTCTCGCCCGCGCTAATTCCTGCCGAGAGGATGCCTGCTAGCCAACGCATAATGGACACGCTTATAGGGTTTGTCGAGGTTGTTGCTCAGCCCCCCGGAGCGCCACACGGCGGCCGACAACTCTGACGACAGCTGAGCCTGAATGCTCGAATCCCGAGCATAAAGCACCTGCAGCGCATTGTCCGCGTACAGGGTTGGCCTATTGCTGGGGTCGAGGATTGAGCTCAGAACAGCCAGTGTCAGTTATGATGGACAAATATGGGCGACCAATCGGCTAAGCCCGCAGGCGAAGCAATGCCGCAGCGCCTCCGCCCGGTGCTTCTGACCTCTGTCACGACCGTGCTTGGATTGATGCCGATGGTGCTGGCCGTCAACATCGATCTCGTCAACAGAGGTGTGGCTATCGGCGCCCTATCAACACAGTAGTGGACGGAGCTGTCGAGCGCTATCGCGGGTGGTCTGACTTTCGCTACGCTGCTAACGCTCCTTTTGACCCCCCCGATGTTGGTCCTTGGCGCGCACATCCGAATGGCTGAGAATGCGCCTGGCAAGAGAATCAAAAGCATCGGTGGATATGGCAGTCACTGCCGATAGCGATCGGATCACCTCTTCATGACCTATCGAGATGCGGCAGTAGTATTTGTTATGTTGTCCTTAACGAGCGTCCTCGAACCAGACTTGCTGATCGCCGTTCTGACTTGAAGAGGCAGATTTGAAGGAGCGCAGCTATGCCCGGAAAGAAAAAGGAGATCGATCGAGCTGAGGACAAGGACGGGTTAGGCAACGTGAGCCTGAGCAGCAGCCGACGTGCGGCAGGGGGAAAGGCGGGTAGAGCCAAAGGCGGCCGTAGTTCCGATTCGATCCCTGCTCCTGCAATCAAAGTGGAAGATGAGCAAATGCCGAAATCTTGATGGATTTCGGCATGCCTCGCGCCAGAAATTCAGTTCCGTGGCTACCCTCGTGCATAGAGCAGGCGTGCCCGAATAGTGCCCTCCAAGGCGCGGATTTCATCAAGCGTTTCACGACTTTGTTCTGGGAGTCCCTCCGCTTCGATGACAACGTAGCCGATGTCGCCTTCGGTCTGCAGATACTGAGCCGTAATATTGAGGCCACGCCGCGAGAAGGCATCGTTCAGGCGTCCCAACATACCAGGCACATTTCTGTGGACGTGGATGTACCGAGTTCCCGCTAGCCGCGGAGGCAGCTGAACTTGCGGGAAGTTCACAGCTCCGGTGGTTGCGCCGACATCCGAGTAATCGATCAGCTTCTTTGCAACCTCTACACCAATGCGTTCCTGCGCCTCCTCGGTGGAGCCGCCGATGTGAGGTGTCAGGATGACGTTCTCGATACCCTGCAGCGGAGTCTGAAAGCGGTCCTTGTTGGATGGGGGCTCAACAGGGAAAACATCCACGGCAGCTCCTCTGAGGTGTCCATTCCTCAAAGCAGCCGCAAGCGCATCGAGATCGACGACTGTTCCGCGACTGTTATTGATGAGGTAGGAACCCTTCTTCATCGCTGCCAGCTCAGCGGGACCGATCATGCCATGGGTAGCTGGCGTTTCCGGAACGTGCAGGCTTACGACGTCGCTTTGGCCTAGCAGTGCATGCAGGCTGGCCGCAGGTTCAGTGTTGCCGTGGCGCAGCTTGTCGGTCTGGTCATAGAAGATCACGCGCATCCCCATGGCTTCTGCCAAGTTGGAGAGCTGCGAGCCGATATTGCCATAGCCGACGATGCCAAGCGTCTTACCTCGAAGTTCATGGCTGTCGGTAGCCGATTTGTCCCATATACCGGCGTGTGCAGCCGATGATCTAGGAAAGATACGACGCAAAAGCATCACGATCTCTCCGATCACCAGCTCCGCGACGCTGCGGGTGTTGGAAAAGGGGGCGTTGAAAACCGGTATTGCGGCCGCTCGCGCCGCGTCGAGATCGACCTGATTGGTGCCAACACTGAAGCAGCCCACAGCAACGAGTCTGTTCGCTGATGCGATCACCTCTCTCGTGAGCTGGGTTCGGGAGCGTATCCCGAGGATATGAACGCCGTCGAGAGCCTGAGTGAGGGCATCACTGTCGAGAGCCGTCTTGAGTGTCGTCAGATTTGTGTAACCAGCTGACCGGATAAGATCGACGGCACTCTCGTTCACACCCTCGAGCAGAAGTATGCGTATCTTATCTTTTCGAAGAGAGAACAATTCCTTCATGGTGGCTCCATCATACTTTGGCGCGTTACCCCTGGACGTCATAGCGGAACGTCCTTCGGTAGCTGGATACCACGCGTTAACGCTTTCGGCACCTCTGCCACGATCTCGCGCAGAGGGTGGCGAGGCAATCCTGAGCTTCGCCTACATTCCCTGACAGAACGGTGCGTGAGGTCGGAATTGTTCCGCCTTTCATTTATTCCTTCCAAAAGCCAAATCGGCTGCCAGCTCTCGAAGCGGCCCAGATGGAAACCAGATTCAAAACCGGCAGTTGATGGGCAGAAGGCGCGCTCAACAGGAAGTGATCGGATATGAAAATGGAAGCCGCCTGGTATGACAAAAGAGGAGCGGCGCGTGAGGTGCTCAAGGTTGGTGAGATGGAAGCTCCGATTGCGATGCCGGGCGAGGTGCTGGTCCGTGTTCACGCCACAGGCATAAATCCGTCCGACACGAAGTCTCGCATGGGCGCCGGTGCAAGGCCTAATCCCTGGCCTTTGATCATTCCGCACCAGGACGGCGCAGGAGTGATCGAAGAGGTAGGAGAGGGGTTGGACCCGGCGCGAGTCGGAGAGCGTGTGTGGATTTACGAAGCTCAGCTTGGGCGCCCCTTCGGGTGCGCAGCGGAGTATGTGGCTGTTCCCGCTAAGAATGCGGTACCTCTCCCCCAGGAGGTATCGTTCGAGGAAGGAGCCTGTCTCGGGGTTCCGGCGCTGACAGCTCACCGATGTGTCTTCGCAGATGGTTCTGTCGAAGGGAGAACCGTCCTGGTTACAGGAGGCGCTGGCGCGGTCGGCAACTATGCAATTCAGTTTGCCAAGCTTGGAGGGGCGCAAGTGATTGCTACCGTCAGCCGCGAGGAGCAGGCTAAGGTCGCTCGGGATGCCGGTGCCGACTATATTATTAATCGTCGAGAGGAGAACGTCGCCGGCCGCATTTCCGAGATCACAGGGAGCAAGGATGGGCGTGGCGTTGACCGCATCGTCGACGTGGCGTTCGGAGCTAACCTGGAGACCTCACTGAAGGTGCTGAAAACACGTGGAGTCATTGCCTCTTATGCTTCGGACGAGGTCCCAGTGCCCCCACTTCCGTTTTGGCCGCTTGCCGGTCTTGACGCAACCGTGCGGTTCGTCCTGGTTTACGTCATGGGCGAGTCCGCGCATAGGGAGGCGATCCAGGCAACGGATGATGCCCTACGAGCCGGCAAGTTGAAACACAATATCGGCGCGCGATTCACGCTTGACCGGATTGTCGAGGCACATGAAGCGTTGGAGACGGGGCGTACCGTCGGAAAAATTGTCGTTACGGTGAGCTGATCCCGAACCTGATATCCAGCTGAGGTATTCACCTCAGTACAGTGGAAGCCATGACGTTCCGAACGGTTGAAACGGTCAAGAATCTGAACAGATATCGAGCATTAGGTCTGGGCCGGCAGTCGCAGTAAGTGCCTTACCTGACAGGTTATTGAAGGATTCCCGCCTGTGTTCGACTGGATTGTACGCCTCATTGAAGCGAGCGGCTATCTCGGCGTCGCTCTCCTTATGTTCCTGGAGAATGTCTTCCCGCCGATCCCGTCCGAACTCATCATGCCGCTGGCGGGCTTTTCGGCAGCCAAAGGAACTCTGCACATCGGAGGCGTTATCTTGGCCGGAACCGCAGGATCCCTTGCAGGCGGTCTCGTCTGGTTCTGGATCGGATACGCTATTGGCCCGGATCGCCTCAAGAAATTCGCCAAGCGGCACGGACGGTGGCTTACCCTGCACCCTGACGAGGTCGATCAAGCCCGTGCCTTTTTCAAGAGGCATAAGGCTATGGCACTGTTCGCAGGACGCCTGCTGCCGACAATCAGGACATTGATTTCCGTTCCTGCCGGTATCGAGCGTCTTCCGCTCTCCACATTTCTGCTGTGGTCCTCCCTAGGGACGGCTCTCTGGACTACACTTCTCGCAGGAGCAGGGTATCTGCTTCAGAGCCAGTACCAGCTCGTTTCCGAATGGGTGAACCCTGTATCGAACGTGATCGTCGCTGCTCTGGTCGTCTGGTACATCTATCGGGTCGTGCGATTTCACTCATGAGCCTACAGCCAGTCTGAGCGGCAGGCGCGAGCAGAGGCACAGTCATCGGGGCGATCGGCGACTTCACGCCTTTGTTCATCCAGCCGTGCGAACCTAAGGTGCGTATACGGGTTGTCGTTCCGACTGATCTGCTCCAAAGACGGGAGGAGGCTGCGATGCGCCCGCTCAGTTCCTTGATCTTGGCTGCTCTCATTGTGCCTGCAGCGGCCTTCGCTCAAGAGAAGGTTGTGGACACGCCCTCTGGGCGGATCAAGGTGGAGACGGTTGCCGGAAACCTTGACCATCCATGGGCTCTCGAGTTCCTGCCCGACGGTCGTATGCTTGTCACAGAGCGTCCTGGACGTCTGAGAATCGTCTCCCAGGATGGCCGCCTGTCGGAGCCTTTGGACGGTCTGCCGCAAATCTATTCTGAGGGCCAAGGCGGCTTGCTCGATATAACGCTGGACCCCGATTTCCAGGAGAACCAACAGCTGTATTTCTCCTTTTCCGAGGAGGGAGAAGGAGGAGCCGGCACGGCCGTCGCACGAGGACGCCTCGTCGACAACAGGCTTGAGGATGTGCAGGTCATCTTCCGGCAGCAGCCAAAGGTGAGCGGCTCCAAGCATTTCGGTTCGCGCCTTGCCTTTGCGCCTGACGGCAAACTCTTCGTTACCCTCGCCGAACGGTTCAAGTTCGATCCTGCCCAAGATCTCACCAATCATCTTGGCGCTGTCGTTCGCATCAATCCCGATGGATCAGTGCCGCAGGACAATCCCTTTGTGGGACGCCAGAATGCCCGACCGGAGATCTGGTCCTATGGACACCGCAATATTCAGGCTGCTGCCCTGCAGCCGGACTCCAACACCCTTTGGATTGCGGAGATGGGGCCTCGAAACGGTGATGAGCTAAACATTCCTGAGGCTGGCAAGAACTATGGCTGGCCCGTGGTGAGCTGGGGGCGGCATTATGACGGAACGGATATTCCGGATCCGCCCACCCGACCGGAGCTCGCGCAAGCGATCCATCATTGGACGCCGGTGATTTCGCCTTCGGGGATGACGTTCTATACCGGGGATCTCTTCTCCGACTGGCGCGGTTCGCTTTTGATCGGCGGGTTGTCGGCACAGGGTATCGTGCGGCTTACGCTCGATGGCCGTCAAGTTACCGATGAGGAGAGGATTTCCCTCAATCAGCGGATCAGGGAAGTACAGCAGGGGCCTGATGGAGCCATATACGTGGTAACCGACGAGAGCAGTGGGGAGATACTGCGTCTTACACCTGCGGTCAGCCGTTGAAATCTGAACGAGACATTGTGCGGCCGGTTCAACCGAAGCGGTGGCGAGGAGGGATGGCCGGCCAGTGCCTCGGATACTGACCTACAATGTGCATCGCTGTCTGGGCACGGATGGCCAACTGTCTCCATCCCGAATTGCCGATGTCATTGCTGCCTATGAGCCCGATATCGTTGCACTTCAGGAACTCGACGTGAGGCGAGCTCGAACCGGCGGAGTCGATCAGGCTCATGTCATCGCGCGGGCTCTCGGTATGCAGATGCACTTCCATGCCGCGATAAAGGTGATGGACGAGGAGTACGGCAACGCAATCCTGACGCACCGGCCGTCGTACTTAGTCCGAGCGGGGAGGCTTCCCGGTTTGGCAGGTCGTCCCGCGATTGAACCGCGAGGAGCGCTCTGGGCTTCAGTCAACATCGGAGGGGCGGATCTACAGATCGTCAACACGCATCTGGGGCTGCGCAGGGCGGAGCGGCTTGCACAGGTCGATGCCCTTCTCGGCCCCCAATGGCTTGGTCATCCGGCGTGTCGGGAACCGGTGATTCTTGCTGGCGACCTCAATGCAATCCCTCGATCTCGTGCCTACCAGCGATTGGCAGGGCACTTGTCGGATGCGCAAGCCGCTCCTCATGTACGCCGACCGCAACCGACATTCCCTGGCAGAATGCCGATGCTGCGCATCGATCATGTCTTCGTCAGTCGAGCAATCGAGGTTCTCAGAGCCGAAGCCGTCCGTTCACCGCTCGCGCGGGTCGCGTCTGACCACCTGCCGCTTCTCATCGAATTCCGTGTCGTACAACGGATGCATGTGGTGCGCGAGGTAGGAAATGTACCGAAAGGAGGGATCGAGACAGTCTGCTGAATGGACATCTAGCCAGGCTTCGGCGTTGTGCTCTTGGAAGGTGACATAAGCGTAGGGCTGATCAGTGCAGACGGAGCGAACGTGCGCAACCTTGAGAGAGGAGGGCGAACGAGGCCACAGCGTCTCGGGAGGAGGGATGCACAGCCTGTCCCGACGCTGGGCGCCACTCGTCACAGCTGCGGCCATGGCACTCGCAGGTTTCCTGCTCTACCGGACGCTCAGTCGATATAGTTTCGACCAGATCGTCGCTTCTGTTGGAGCTGTTCCATTATTCAGGCTTGCGCTGGCCGGAGCCTGTGCGGCAGCAAGTTACCTTTGCTTGACGGGTTTCGACTATCTAGCTCTCAGGTATGTTGGCCGGCCGCTCTCTTATCCCAAAGCGGCACTTGCTTCGTTCACCAGTCTTTCTCTAGGTCACAATATAGGTTTGGCGTTTCTCAGCAGTGGAGCCGTGCGGTACCGGTTTTATTCGCGCTGGGGACTGACCGTCAGCCAAGTTGCCAAGCTCATCCTGTTCTGCGGTGTCACCGTTGGGCTCGGAATGACCGCGCTTGGAGGTTCGGCTCTGCTGCTCCGCCCTGAACTCGCGCAGAAAATCACCGGGCTCAACCTGCTCGTCGTGCTTGCGCTTGGTTGGGCATGTTTTGCTGCTGTAGCAAGCTATTTGGTCGTTGCAGCTTTCGTTCGGCGGCCGTTGAAAATCCGAAACTTATCTTTTGAGGCGCCTCCTCTGCACCTGGCGATTGCTCAGGTCCTGGTTGGTTCGGCCAATTTCGCCTTCGTCGCAGCCTGTCTCTACCAAGCCATAGCTGCCGTGGCGGACGTTGCCTATATCGGGGTAGCCTCAGTCTATGTCATCGCGAATACCACGGCGCTGATCAGTCATGTTCCAGGCGGCTTAGGGGTTATCGAAAGCGTCGTCATGTATCTGTTGCCGCAAGCTGATCTGATCGGCTCTCTTATTGTCTTTCGTGTGGTATATTTCTTGATCCCTCTTGCGCTCGGCAGTCTTTCTTTTGCACTGAGCGAGATTGCTCTTCGCAGCAGAAAGTTGTCGATGCCACATAAAGGAGGGATCTCTAGCTGATCAGTTTTGCCGGTGCTCTTCAGCGCTTGCTGCGAAGGAACCAAAGAGGCTCGAAAGGCTTTTCCGGGTCCAGCAGATGCGTGCCAAGGGCTGGACGAGACGGTCCCCTTGTGAACATGGCTTCGAATGGACGCAAGCAACGGGGTCTGTGGTTTAGAGCTTCGATGGCTCGGATGAGAGACTTCTCCGCCTCCATCGTGCTTGCCAGCAGTTCCGGATGCACATCCAGATGTTCCGCCAGAAGTTGCTCACGGAGCTTGGCAATACCCTGTCGTGTCGATGATTCGCTGGCCTCTATGGCAAGGTCGCATTCAGTATCGAGGCCGATTGATCGGTTGTTCAGGTTCGACGACCCGATCCGCAGGAAACAATCATCGATAATGATAAGCTTAGAGTGGACCAGAACCTGCCTGTGTTCCCCGCTAGGGGTAGATACGCAGGGATAATAGATCCGCAGCCGATCATACCGATCGGCATTCTTCAGGCGGCGAATGAGCCGATCGCGGTTGCTGCCCATGACGAGCCGCTCGGCAAGTCCATGCGATTCATAAGTCATGACAATCACGACTTCCGGGCCGTCGAATCTCGACAGGTGGCTGGCAAGAATTTTCCCTACATAGGGAGCAGTCATATACTGCGCCTCGATGTAGATCGTTTCTCTCGCTGCGGAGAGAGCATCGGCCGTGAGGGTTGCCACCTCCTCAACTGCCGCTTCGCCGTCCCAAGCAGGTATTGTACGGGCGATTGCAACCGGAACATCGGCAAAATCAGGTGCCAAATCGGCCGGCCAAAGCTCCTCCCTTGAGTGTACAGGAGCGAGTGTTTCGCCGGTAGCGGCTGCCCAGCGCCAGCGTGCCAGTTCTGCAACGCTCTTTGCCGCCTCGCCGTCAACAACCATCTGGATATCATGCACAGGACAGTAGGGTTGAGAGTCGGATCTTACCCTGTGTGGGTCATCCACCGCATGTCTCATCGTATCCCAGCGTTCGATCGTGAGGTCCATACCGCCTACAAACGCAACAGCATCGTCGATGCAGACGATCTTTTGATGGTGCGCAGCATAGATCGGGTGGTGAGCGTCCAGGCGGAGATGAAGCCGCGGATGGTCCTGCCACTCAGTACCCAGAAGAAGAGGCGCTGGTGCGCTCGGGGCGTGGATCGTTGCGAGACTCCACACCAGAATTCGGATTTCAAGCTCCGGTTCATCCTCGAGAAGCGAACGGAGAAGAGGACCAAGCGGCGGTGAATCTTCAGGACACGCATCCGGCCGCAACCTGATACTGCCGTCGAAATCCCAGCCAAGGATGAGAATCGACCTGCGCGCTTCGCGGAGCATGGCCTCCAATCGGCTGAAGTAGGAGGCGCCGTCGATCAGCGCTGCAGCTCTCTGACACGCCGGAACGCGCCAGCAGTTCTGTCCTGGCTTGAGGATCTTCCACTCGAATCCTGAATCTCCGCCAACTCGTTGGTGGATATCCAAGTAATCCCGAGTGTGGTTCGACAACTGCACGCGACCTTTCCTCATCTATGACGTAAGTCAGTTCTACGCAGCCGCTATCTCACAACGACTGAAGCTGGCTGAGGTGCGACGCAGATCATTCACTTCTCCGTTCCAATGACCTGTGGAGAGGGACCATATCCGCTAAAGCTTGCCGCCAGTGATCTGGAACGGAGCCGAGCGCACTTTCCATTCGCCCTCCGTGTCTGCGATCGTCAATACAAATCGATCATAATCGCTGGCCCATTCAGGAATCTTCACGCTCGCTTGAAACGTTCCTTCCGCAGTGGTGCGGGCGTTGTCGAGGACCTCATAAGCTGAACGAGGAGCGCCGCCGCCGATGGCGACCGGCCTGTCGGGAGGCAACCCTGTAGCTGAGACCGTAACAGTTGAGCCGGCGGACCCGCTTTCAGGGGTTAGCGAAACCTGAGCCTTGTCGGCGTCTACTCCAGGAATGTTGAAGCGATCACCTAGTCGCCTCAGACGCTGCTGCAGGTCCGGGTTCTTGTTCAGAAGGTCGTCTACCGAAGCCCCAAGCTCCTGAGCCATGTCGGTCAAGGCGTTGCCGGTCTCGCGGGCGAGGGACCTCAAACGTTCCGTTGTCTCCTGAGACGATGAAGTGCTTGAGCGCAGATTGATTTTGCTCCCAACTTGGAGGTCGTTCGACCCTTCAATTCCGGGATTCGAACGCAGAATTGCTGCTTCCGTCGTGTCGCAGCGGTCCGCGATGCTACTGAGGGTGTCGGAGCGCTTCACAACAGCCGTGTCGCCACAGATTGGCCGGGCCTCCTGCGCCAATCCCGGCGATGTGCCCAGAAAAGCGACCAGGGCGGAAGAAAGGGCAAACTGACGGACATTCATGGTCACATCCTCGAAACGAAGCAGTTGCTGCAAACCGTCTGGACGAGCCGTATGAGCGCAGCAGGAGCCAAAATCCTTGCAGATATAACCAGTTAAGCTCGGATTCGTTGCGGGTGGGGTTCAGTCGCACGGCGTTCATTCGGTCGGGCGGCTCAACTCTGCGCCCCCTGCACAGTTTTGTGAACGGGAGTAAATTCACGGAACCTCACCTCACAAGAAGCGTATCAGGAATGGCTGAACCAATTCTCCGTCTAAAGAGGTTCCTTATTCATGCGCTTCTTATGTCTATTTGCTCTGCTCGCCATGGGGATATTCGCCGCTGGAACAAGTCCTGTCAGAGCGGATGTCCTCATTAAAGTGGACAAATCTGCTCAGCGCATGTCCGTCTTGATCGATGGCAAAAGGCGCTATTCCTGGCCTGTCTCCACCGGGCGGAAGGGCTACGCCACACCCACCGGCTCTTTTACTCCCTCGCGGCTCGTAAAAGACCATGCGTCCAAAGAATGGGACGGAGCGCCTATGCCGCACTCGATCTTCTTTACCCATCGGGGGCACGCCATTCATGGGAGCCACGCGATCCGAAGGCTTGGCTCTCCAGCCTCGCATGGCTGCATTCGCCTGTCGCCCTCCAACGCGGCCAAGCTTTTTGCTCTTGTCCGGAAGGAGGGAATGAGGAACACGAAGATCGTCGTCCGAGGTAAAGAGCCCGGTAGAATGGCTCGGAAAAGTCACATGTACGAACCGTCAAGTCCGTAACTCCCCCGAGGGCTGCGCGCTCCACCCGCACTCCTGCTACGCGTTACTCCAGCAACCACGGTCGTGTCCAGGAAAGAGCCTATATGCCTAATGCGGGCTACGGGCAGCCCCCGAATACAGGGTCCATTTTCAGTTGGCGCTGAAGGACCTCAGTCCGCAGTCACGACCTGGAGCAGACGGCGCATGAAGTCCTCTCCTTTGGCGACCTCGCTCAACTCGATGAATTCATTCGGCTTGTGCGCTTGGGCAATGTTGCCGGGTCCGCAGACAACGGATGGGATGCCGCCGGACTTCTGAAACAAGCTCGCCTCGGTGGCGAAGGCAACTTTGGACTGGCCATTCTGCCCAGCAAGTGCCTTCGCAAGCGTAACGACCTCGTCCTCTGGCGCCACATCGAGAGCTGGTGTCGCAGACAGTTCTCGCCAGGAAAAGCCTGCCTCCGGTGCGACCGCCCTCATCTGTGGTTCCAGAACCTCGTGAGCGAAACGCTGCACTTCACCCAACAGGGTGTTCGGATCCTGCAGCGGGAGGTGGCGGAACTCAAAATCGAATTCGCATTCCGACGGCACGATGTTCAGCGCCGTGCCGCCATGGATCACGCCCGTATGTACGGTGGTGTGAGGAACGTCGAATCCTTCATCGAACGGTCCCGCTTCCGCGATGCGCCGGGCCATGCTGCGCAAGTAAGTAATCAATTCCGCCGCGTATTCGACCGCGTTCACGCCCTGTGGTGCGAGAGAGGAATGGCAGGATTTTCCTTGCACCCGGCAGCGCATCGCCAGCTTCCCCTTATGGGCGCAGATGATCTGCATCTCGGTAGGTTCACCGATGATTGCCATGCGCGGGCGCACGGGTAGCGTGTTCAAATGAGCGATCAAGGGGCGGACCCCGACGCAGCCGACTTCCTCATCGTAGGAAAAGGCATAGTGGATCGGCGTCTTCAGATCGGCTTTGGCGAATGCTGGGGCGAACGCGAGGGCGATCGACAGAAAACTCTTCATGTCGGCCGTGCCCCGGCCGAAGAGGCGATCACCGCGGCGGGTGAGGGTGAAAGGGTCGCTCTGCCAATCCTGACCGTCTACCGGAACCGTATCGGTATGACCTGACAGGAGGATGCCGCCTCGATCCTGCGGCCCGATCGTGGCGTAAAGGCTTGCCTTTCGTCCTGTTCCGTCCAAGACCAGCGTGCTTTCGACTCCGAGATCCGCCAGATAATCGCGGATATAGTCGATCAGCTCCAAGTTGGAATTACGGCTTGTCGTGTCGAAGCTGATCAGCTTGCGAATCAGGTCGAGGCTGACGAGGTCGTCAGTGGACATCGTTTTTCCAAGATTCAAATGCGGCTCACTGAATGTCATTTAGATGGCAGGCCGACAGGCGGCCAGATGCAACTTTGCGCAGCGCCGGACGCTCCACCTTGCAACGCGGCATTACATTCGGACACCGCGGATGGAAGGCGCAGCCTGTGGGCGGATGAAGGGGCGATGGGATCTCGCCTTTGATTGGTGCGAAGGTCCGCTTGCGCGTATCGACCCGAGGCGCCTCCTCAAGAAGGGCTCGGCTGTAGGGATGGTTCGGCCGAGCAAACAGCTCCTCGGTCGGGGCAATTTCGACGACGCGGCCGAGATACATGATGACCGTTCGGTCGGCGATGTGCTCCACCACGCCGAGATCGTGGCTGATGAAAAGGTAGGTCAGCCCAAGGTCTCGACGCAACTCCATGAACAGGTTGATGATCTGCGCTTGAATCGAGACGTCAAGTGCGGCCACGGACTCGTCGCAGACGAGAAATTCCGGCTGTACCGCTAAGGCGCGAGCGATGCCGATGCGCTGGCGCTGGCCGCCCGAGAACTGGTGTGGAAAGCGGGCAGCAAAGGTCGGGTCCAATCCGACTTTGCGCATGATCGCCGCGACATAATCCGCCTGTTCACTGCGGGAGACGAGGCCGTGCACACGTGGCGCCTCGCCAATGATTTCACTGACCCGCAGACGTGGATTGAGCGAGGCCATCGGATCCTGAAATACCATTTGGATCTTGAGCTTCGCCTGCTTTGCCTCATCCGGCGGCAGTGTCGCTATGGGTCTGCCCCTGTAGAGCAATTCACCGGAACTCGGCGACGTGATACCCGCGACCATGCGGCCGAGGGTGGTCTTGCCGCAGCCGGATTCTCCAACCAACCCGACGACCTCGCCGGGAGCGATGGCCAGGCTCACGTCGTCGACCGCATGAATATCGTACTCTTGCACCTTCGCACCGAGCCGCTTTGCCAGACGCTCGGCGAAATCAAGCTTGGTTGAGAACCGCTTGGTGAGGTGGGAAAGTTCAAGCATGGGCTCACTACCAAGCATCGGAGAGGGCTCGACCATGAGCGGAGAGGTGGTCACAGTCATGCGGCGGCCTCCTGCGGGTGGAAGCAGCGCCAGCCGTGATCCCCGCCTGACAGAGGCGGCAAGGCCAGGCAGGCTGCGGTGGCGCGTGGGCAGCGCGGTTGAAAGGCACAGCCCTCGGGCAGTCCGAGCAGAGATGGGGTCATGCCGGGGATCTGCGCCAGCGGCTCACCACGCTTGTTGCGGCTTGGAACCGAGCCGAGCAGGCCATGGGTATAGGGGTGGCGGGCGTGGTCAATAACTTCGACGGTCGTGCCGGTCTCAACGATGCGACCGGCATACATTACGGCGACTCGGTCGGCTAGACCGGACACGACCGCCAGATCGTGTGTGATCCACACCAGGGCGGTGCCAGTCTCCCGGCAGAGCTTCTGTACTTCGAACAGGATCTGCGCCTGGATCGTTACATCCAGCGCCGTGGTCGGCTCGTCGGCGATGATGACATCGGGCTGGTGGAGCAGTGCGATGGCGATGGCAACGCGTTGGCGCATGCCGCCCGAAAACTGGTGGGGATAAGCCGCGAGCCGCTCGTCGGGTGAAGGGATTCCCACTCGGGCCAGTGCCTCGCGCGCCCGCTCCCGAGCTTGCTCGCGCGAGACCCTGTCGTGGGCGAGCACGGTCTCGACCATCTGGGTCTCGACGCTGAGCACCGGGTTCAGCGTCATCATCGGATCCTGGAAAATCATCGCGATGCGGTTGCCGCGCAACTGGCGCAGGCGTTTCTCGCCCGCGGCCACCAAATTCTCGCCCCGATAGAGCACAGCGCCGCTGACGATGCGGCCGGGTGGATCGATGAGGCCTAGGATCGACATACCGGTCACCGATTTCCCGGAGCCGGATTCTCCCACCAGTCCCAGAATTTCTCCACGGTGGAGCGAGAAGCTCACGCCGTCGACGGCCCTGGCAACACCACCGCGGGTGAAGAAATGCGTGTGTAGATCCTCAACCTCGAGCACCGGGTCCTGTCGCATCAATGTGATCTCCTCAATGCTGCAGTCGTGGGTTGAGGACGTCGCGCATCTGGTCGCCGACCAGATTGATGCTGACAACGGTGATCAGCAGAGCGAGACCCGGGAACACGCTGACCCAGAACTCGCCGCTCAGCATGTAATCGAAGCCCGATGCGATGAGCATTCCGAGCGAAGGCTGAGTCACCGGTACGCCGACGCCCAGGAAGGAGAGCGTTGCCTCCAGTGTGATCGCATGGGCGACCTGCACCGTTGCCACAACGATGAGCGGCGGCAGGCAATTCGGCAGCAGATGGTGCAAGACGACACGCTGCTTCGGCAATGCTAAGCATTGGGCTGCCTCAACATATTCCTTGCGGCGCTCGACTAGAGCGGCACTGCGCACGGTGCGTGCGTAATAAGCCCATTGCACGGCAGTCAGCGCAATGATCACCTTGTCGACACCCTTGCCGAGCACGGCAAGAAGGATCAGCGCGATCAGGATGGCCGGAAAGGACAGCTGAATGTCGACCAGCCTCATGATCGTCGCATCGGTACTACCGCCGGCGTAGGCCGCGATCATGCCTACGATCAATCCGATGGCGAGCGCCATAGCGGTGGAGGAAAAGCCGACCAGAAGGCTGGTGCGTAAGCCATAAATGATTGCACTCAGCAGGTCGCGGCCTTGCTCGTCGGAGCCCAGCCAGAACACGTTACCGTCCATGTCGGCGCTGCCGGGGGGTAGCATACCGCTCATGATATCGAGCTTGCTTAGGTCATAGGGATCCTGCGGGGCAATCCAAGGCGCGAGCAGGGCCGAAGAGACGACCAGCACCAGCAGCCCTAAACCCAACACGGCTACTCGACTGTCAAAGAATTCGACAACGAAGCGCTTCAGAGGAGTCTGTACTGTAGGAGCGGAAGCGGGGGCTGCGGTGGTCATGCCTTGGCACCTCCCAGGCGAATACGAGGGTCGAGCAGCGAATAGAGTACGTCCACCACAAGATTGATGACAATGAAGAGCAGTACAGTCACCAGAAGATAGGCGACCACGACTGGCCGATCGAGAAGAAGAATGCTGTCGATCAGGAGCTTGCCCATTCCGGGCCAGGCGAACACCGACTCGGTGACAACGGAGAAGGCGATCACGGAGCCAAATTCGAGCCCGAGCACGGTGACGACCGGGATCATGATGTTCTTCAGAATGTGGACCCCGACGATCCGAGCTGGCGATAGGCCCTTGGCTCGCGCGAAGCGGACGTAATCCTGCAAGGCCACCTCGCGAGTGCCGGCACGCGCCAGACGGATCACGAGAGATACCTTGAACAATGCCAGGTTCAACGCTGGCAGAAGCATGTGCTTGAGACCGTCGGCCGTCAGAAAGCTAAAGGGTATACCGAACACATCCACGGTTTCTCCGCGCCCACTGGCCGGCAGCCAGCCAAGCGAGACGGCGAATGCCATGATCAAGAGCATGCCGACCCAGAAGGTCGGAAGGCTGAAGCCGAGGATCGATCCCGCCATGATGATGCGCCCTGCAGGCGAGTCAGGGCGAAGCCCGGCCCAGATTCCGAGCGGGATCCCAATCAGCACGGCGATGATCATCGCGAGCAGTGCCAGTTCGAGCGTGGCAGGAAAACGCTCAAGAACGAGTTCGACCGCAGGGACGCCGTGAACGAAAGACATGCCGAGATCCCCGGAGAGCGCATTGCCAGCGAAGGCGAAGAACTGCTCGTGCAGGGGACGGTCAAGGCCCAGACGAGCGATGGCAGCCGCCCGCTCGATCTCGTCGGCTTCGGGGCTGATCAGCACATCAATGGGGTTGCCGATCGCGAAAATGCCGGTGAAGACCAGGACGGACATGATTGCGACCACGATCGCACTCTGGGCGATGCGCCGGATCAGGAAAACCAGCATCTCGAATTCCACATGGAAGGCGTTGGGTGGCCGAGGGCGGCATGTGCCGCCCCCGGCTGATTGATGTTACTTCGCCGAGCGGACGGAGGCCGCCAGCGTGTACTGGTCGGCGCGCGGCGCGTAGCTCAAGCCCTTGCGCATGGCCCACGAAGTAACTTCGTAGTGCAGCGGCAAGATCGCTACGTCATCGCTTACGACCTTCATGGCCTCGGCCAGGAGCTTTTCACGAGCGGCGTCGTCGACGGTGGCGAGTGCCTGGGTCAGCAGGTCGTCGAGTTTCGGATTGGAATATCCGGTGTAGTTCGTCGGTCCGAAACCCTTCTCCTTGATCCTCGTGGCGACGAGGGACTTCAGCGGTGATGAAGCTTCGCCTGTCGCAGCGCTCCATCCAGCGAGGAAGACGCTGAACTCACCCTTGTTGCGGCGAGAGAAGAAGACATTGACGGTGGCAGCGTCCACTTGAGTCTTGATACCGATGCGGCTGTACATCTGAGCGACTGCCTGGGCAATCTTCTCGTCGTTGATGTAGCGGTCGTTCGGAGTGCCGATGGTCAGCTCGAAACCGTTGGGATAGCCGGCTTCGGCGAGCAACTGCTTTGCCTTGTTCGGGTCATAAGCGACCTTCAGGTCCGGGTTCGTCCCGAAAAGTCCGGGGGCCAAAAGCTGCGCCGCCGGCTCTGCGGTGTTGTTCATGATCCGCTTCACGATGGCGCCGCGATCGATGGCGAGCGAGAGAGCCTGACGAACGCGGATGTCGCGCAATGGGTTCTTGCCATCGGTGCCACTGATCGTCGGGGTTTTCTCGGCCTGATCGAGAGCAAGATAAACGACGCGGTTGGACATGGTCTCGACGACGGAAACTTTGGGGTCTTTGCGCAGTCGCTCGAGATCCTGCAGTGGCGGTTCGTCCACCATATCAACGTCGCCGGCCAGCAGCGCTGCAACTCGCGGCCCGTCGCTGGTAATCGGCCTGAAAGTCACTTTGTCCCACTCGGGTTTCTCGCCCCAGTAGTCGGGGTTGCGCTCGAGTACGACACGCTCGCCCTTGCGGTACTCGGCGAGCTTGAAGGGACCGGTGCCGATAGCGAGCGTTCCGTCGTTGAAAGCCTGAGTCGAGGGCCAGGAATCCGCCTTGCAGCCGGCCTTGTCGAACGTGACTCCCTCGCCGCCGGCGGCCTTGGCCGAGATGATGCCGAAAGTCGTCATCTCCACAGGCAGGAGCGGATAAGGGGCGGCCGTCTTGACGATGATGGTGTGAGGATCGGGGACCTCAATGGAGTCGATACCCTTGGTATACAGCGTGAACGACGATGGACTGTTTGCTACGTTCGGGATGCGGCAGAGAGTGTAAACGAAGTCCTGCGCCGTGAACTCGCTCCCGTCGTGGAATTTCACGCCCTTACGGAGCTTGAACTCCCAGGTCTTGTCATCGAGCGTGCGCCAGGACTCGGCCAGGGCCGGGATCAGGCGCTGCTTTGCATCCTGATCGACCAAGGATTCAAAGATGTGCCGGCGCAGCGTGTTGTTGGGTGTGAGGTTGTGATAGTGCGGATCGAGTGAGCTTGGCTCGGCTGCTGTGCCGATCCGGAGCTCGGCGGCCGAGGCATGGCTCGCGAGGAGCATGGTGGCTAGGGCGCCGGCAAGGACGGTCGTCTGGTGTTTCATGACCTCTCTGGGACCTCTTCTTGAGACTTGTCTCTTAAGTACAAGACTTGCGTTTATGTTATTAAGTACAAACACCAGTTATCGCATAGCGATAGAGGTGTAGCGCAACGCGATCATCTCAAATATAACGGTCGAGCTTGTCAAGGGATTGCTGGCGGAAGTGTAAGCCCGCAGATGAGCTTTGAGAGGGACGTTGGTCATGACATCGCAGAGGTCCATAATCACTTCGGACCTACCAGACACTCTGCCGTCGAAGCATCCTGGAGATGGAACTGCGCGGGAGGATCCTCTCTTCATCAACTCACTGGCCAAGGGCCTGAGTGTGCTGAAGGCGTTCGACGGTGATTGGGATGCTCTAGGCTTGCGGGAGATCGCGGCGCGATCCGGTATCAGCATGGGAGCGGCACAGCGCATCACGCACACTCTGGTCCGCCTCGGCTATCTGCAAAAAGATGAGAGAACACGCCGATACCGACTCAAGGCGCGCATCCTGGACTTTGCATATCACTACCTCCATGCAAGTCCGCTTTATGAAGTTGCCATACCGTTTGTAGCCGCGGCACGAGACGAGTGCCGAGAGACTGTCAATGTCGCCGAACTCGATGGTCCGGAGGTGGTTGCCGTCATACGGATGCCGAGCCAGCGGCGCATGAATCCGACGTCGACCATCGGACGCCGGCTGCCAGCCTTTTGCACGGCTGGCGGTCGCGCGCAGCTTGCTTGGCTTCCGGCCGATGAGCTTGCCGGCATTCTCGATCGTACCGAGTTCCAAGCGCGGACGCCTCGAACCGTCACCGAGCGTGTCGAGGTCGAGCGTCGCTTGGCGCTTGCGCTGCAGGAGGGCTTTGCCCTCGTCGATGAAGAGGTCAATCTTGGGGAGATTGCGGTCGCCGCGCCGATCCTGGACGGCAATGGCCGTCCCTTGGCGGCCGTCGGTGTTTCGACATCTACGGCGCATTGGACCACCGATGGAGCGCGCGAACGCCTTGCCCCCGTCGTTATGGAAACGGCGCGACGGATCTCGCGCTCCCTGAGGGGCTGGAAGCCTTTTTAATCCTCTACTGGGGCAGCCGCCATTGGAGGCTGGGCATACTTCTCAGAGAGCCTGTTGGGATGGCGTCCCGGCTGACCGAGCATGTCTCATAGATTTGCACTGACGCGCCCAGTTCGAGGCCTGTCGGTCGACAGCAAACATCCGGAATTGGGCGAAGAGCGACCTTTTCCCTGGCCGCGCTTAAAAACCGTCTTTGGCGCTTACCCGATCACCCACATCGAGTTGATCATCCGCTGAAGAGCTCCGGATGTTCGGCCTCGACACGAGGCAGGGCCCCTAAGATTTCCGTGAGATGCCGGCGCATGGCTTCGGCGGCGGCGTCCTCATCGCATGCGTCGATCGCAGCCATAAAAGCCTGATGCTGGTCGATCAGGGGCAGCATCGCTTCCGGGCCAGGGAGGGTGAGTTGGCAAACGCGTCCATATGAGCCTTAATGTCCTGGATTGCCTCCCAAGCCAACGGGCAGCCGACTCCCTCGGTAAGAGCAATATGGAAGAGCTCGTCTTAACGTTGGAACGCTGCATGGCCGTCACGCCGTGCTGCCTGCTCCTGCATCTCGAGAAGATCGCCGATCCTTTGTCGGCTCTGCCGGTCGAGGGATACACACGCCCTCCGCACGACGGCGGTCTCAATCGCCTCACGAACGAAACGGGCTTCCATCATCTTCCGGACTGAGATCTTTACGATCATCGTTCCCCGCTGTGGCTGGATTTCCACCAAGCGGGTTCGAGCTAAGCCGATAAGCGCCTCCCTGACCGGCTGGCGCGAGACCCCATGGCGCTATATCCGGCGGATCCATTTCCTGGATTGCGGATGCTGGGATACTTCTTTGTGTCCGCGACATGGATATGGTGCCCATGGAAATACTGCGTTGGGAGTGCCGCGATGACGATCCCCTTCGATTTGACAGGCAAGACTGCTATCGTGACCGGAGCCAATACAGGACTCGGTCAGGCCATTTCCGTGGCGCTGGCGGAGGCCGGTGCCACGATTGTAGCCGTTGGCCGCTCGGCCATGGACGAAACGGAGCGCCGGTGCCGCGACGTGGGCGCACGATTCCACAGTATTCAGGCCGACCTGTCGAGTCTCGAACCCATTGAACGCATTGTCGCCGAGGGTGCCGAGGTGGGCGGGCGCATCGATATTCTAATCAACAATGCCGGCATCATCAGGCGCGCCGATGCCATCGATTTCAGCGAAAAAGACTGGGATGATGTGATGAATATCAATCTCAAGTCCACCTTCTTCCTATCTCAGGCCGTAGCGCGGCGGATGCTCGCGGATGGTGCTGGCGGCAAGATCATCAACATCGCTTCGCTTCTGTCCTTCCAGGGCGGTATCCGTATTCCGTCGTACACCGCGAGTAAGAGCGGACTTGCGGGTCTCACACGCCTGCTCGCCTGCGAATGGGCCGCGAAGGGCATCAATGTGAATGCCATCGCGCCGGGTTATTTTATCACCAACAACACCGAAGCCCTTCGCAGCGATCCAAAACGGAGCAGTGACATTCTCGCGCGAATTCCTGCCGGACGCTGGGGCGATCCGGCCGACCTTGGCGGTGAAGCCGTGTTTCTGGCGTCCTCGGCGGCAGATTACATCCATGGCATCATTCTGCCCGTGGACGGCGGCTGGCTCGCACGCTGAACCAGGTCTGGAGGAACGATGAACCGCAAAGACGAGACCTTCGCATTCGACAGCAATCTCGACTGGGAACCAGCTGGGGAGGGTATCCGACGCAAGGTGCTGACATACGATGCTGGCGTGATGATGGTCCGTGTGGCCTTTGAAGCCGGGGCCGTAGGTGCGCTTCACTCCCATTCTCACATCCAGTGCAGCTTGGTCGAAGAGGGAGTTTTCGACATCACCATTGCTGGTCGCACTGAGCGACTGAGGCGCGGTGACAGCTTCCTGGTCCCATCCAACGCTGTTCACGGTGCCGTAGCAGTTGAAGCAGGTATTCTCGTCGATGTGTTCACGCCGATGCGGGAAGACTTTGTTGGCGGACCTCCAGCATGAATCGCCGTCTGCCTCGCCGAAACTCTCCTAGGGGCTCGAAGGTGTCGTTTGCCGCCAACTCTAACTGGTAAGTCTATGGTTTTGGGAGCGTTGCCCTAGCAGCCCGGCGGGCAACAGAGGTTTGGCTTGCAGGTGCACTCAGAGCGCACCTCGTTAGGATAAACGTGGTGGGGCTCCGCCTGCCGATTGGACGGAGCGGGCGCCCGCTTCAATTCCGGCCGCCAAGCTTCTCTTGAGATCCGAGGTTCTGAGCCAGGAATGCAGGAAGCCAGCATTGAATGCATCACCTGCTCCTGTGGTATCGACCACGTTGACCGGGAGCGCTTCGGCCGAAATACAGCTCGATCCGCAAGAGGCGATTGCGCCGTATTCACCACGCTTTAGTACAACCAGTGGAAATGTCTCCTGTAGGCTGCGCAGGATAGCCTCCGCTGAGCTTTCTCCGGTCAGCGCTTTGCCTTCCTCGACATTCGGGAGAAAGATGTCGACCCCTCTGCAAAGCTCGAAGAAGTCTGCATCTCGACGGATCAACTGATCATCCCAACTCGGGTCGAGCGAAACCGTTAGGCCGAGGTTCCGGGCTATGGTGATCACATCCGGGCTGTCCTTGAGGGTGGCAAATTCTGCGATGTGCAGATGGGCGATATCACGCGCCGAGAGAGCTTGCTCCAAGGTAGAAGGTCGGGAGCCACCAGCGCGCCTGGACACGAAGGCTCTTTCCCCGCCCTTGACCAGAGCGACTGTAGGCTGCGGACCGGCATCGCCCGAGCGCTCCACAAAGGACAGGTCGATCCCGCTGGCCTCGAGCTCAGGGTCGAGGCTTCTCGATAAAGGGTCGGTTCCCAGGCGGGTGAGGAGTGCTGCCGGGCGGCCGAGAGAGGCAAGATGGGCCGCCGTAATATAGGCTCCGCCTCCAGCCGCGATCGTCACATCCTGTGCAAAGCGCTCTCGACCGAGCACGGGCATCTCAGACAGGCCCGTGAAAATGATGTCGCAATAGGTCCGACCAAGGCACGCGACCTTGCTGGGTATCAAGGGCATTCCGCTCATCGGGCCGCCAATGATTTTTCTGTCGCCTTATCGAAGTAGTAGAGCCTTTCCGACGAGGCATGGAGAGTCATATGCTCGCCAATACGCGGGATCTGCCGACCCGGTGCTGAGCCGATGACGGTCTGGCCCGCGCTCTCGATATGGACGAGCGTTTCAGACCCCAAGGTCTCTACGACCACGACCGTGCCCGATACGGTCAGGCCCTGTGGGTCCGCTACAGTCGGAACGAGATCCTGCGGGCGGGCGCCGACCAGAATGTCGGATGTCGTTGCCGACGAATACGGTACCCGAACCGAACCGCCGACTGAAAGGTCTGCGCCGCCGTCCCGCAGGGAGGCAGGCAGCAGGTTCATGGTCGGGCTGCCGATGAAGCGCGCCGTGAACACATCGACTGGTTTCTCGTAAAGCTCCAGGGGTGTACCGACCTGAAGAATTCGGCCCTCGCGCATCACCACGATCCTGTCGGCCATGGTCATGGCCTCGACTTGGTCATGGGTGACGAAAACAGAAGTAGTGCCGAGCCGGTGATGAAGCCGCTTTATCTCTATACGCATCTGAGTGCGTAACTGAGCGTCGAGGTTCGAGAGGGGCTCGTCGAATAGGAATGCGGCAGGATTGCGGACCATCGCACGGCCGATGGCCACGCGCTGGCGTTGACCGCCCGAAAGGGCGGAAGGACGGCGCTCCAGAAGTTGAGACAAGCCGAGCGTTTCGGCGACTTGCTCGACGCGCTGACGTTTCTCGCTCTTCGAGAGTTTGGAGCGATAGAGGCCGAAGGCGATGTTGTCGGCCACCGTCATATGTGGGTAGATTGCGTAGTTCTGGAACACCATGGCGATATTCCGGTCCTTGGGCTGAAGGTCGTTGACAACGCGCCCGTCGATCCGGATCTCGCCTTCGCTGATTTCCTCAAGCCCTGCAATCATTCGCAGTGTGGTCGACTTGCCACATCCTGAGGGGCCGACCAGAACGACGAATTCGCCATCCTGTATCGACAGGTCGATCCCATGGACAACAGTCGACTGTCCATAGCGCTTGATCAGGCGATCGAGTTCAATGGTCGCCATTAACGGACTCCGAGAAGTGCGGTGAAACGGGTTTGGAGATCCTGCGCCGACGCTTGGGCACGTTGAGCCGCCTCCTGGATGCGGCTCCGCATGCCAGAGATTTCCTGATTGTATCCGGCAATCGCATGGGACAACGCTCCTGGGGCCGGTCCGCCGAACCTGTCGCGAACAGCGACGAAGTTCTCCGGCGAGACGATCTCGGCGAACTGGGCAACGTCGATTGTCGTCTGTCGCTTCGCGCAGCGTTCGAAAGCCTCCCGGAAGGTCTCATAGCCGTCGACCGCGATTTCTCCCCCGATGGCAACGACGGAGCGGGAGACTTCCGCTGCGATCTCGTGCGCTTCACGGAACGAAAGTCCCTCACGGCGCACCAAGCTGTCGGCGAGTTCTGTCACGGTGATACAGCTGCGGCGGATGTTTTGGCGAACCCTGTCGGGATTGATGCGCAGAGCCGGGATGAGGGCCGTGATCAGGTCGAGGACACGCCCACCGCTCTCGAAGGCGCCATAACCGAAGCTCTGGCTCTCACCCTCACTGTCGTTCATGTCCGTGAAGGGCGTGTTATGCATGATCGTGAGCATGGCCTGTGCCCGCCCGACGGTCTGCGATGCGAGGTGCCGCATGTGCTCGATGGGAACGGGATTGCGCTTTTGCGGCATGATCGAGCTGATCTGCACGAAGGCATTGGGAACGTAGACTTGGCCCACTTCGAAACTTGTCCAGAACTGCAGATCCTGGATGAGCCGGCCAAGATGCAGGAAGATCAGTTCGATCGAGGAATAAGTCGAGGTGATGTAGTCTATGGATGCAATGCACCCATAGGAGTTCTGCAGCGGGCGGCTGAAGCCGAGGAGGTGGGCCATGAGGTCCCTATCGATGGGAAAGCCGCTCGTGGTGATGGCGGCTGCTCCCATGGGGCTGCGGTCGACGATGTCACGGGCGGCCTCCAGTCGGGCGATATCGCGCAGCAGGGTTTCCAGAACGGCGGAGAGGTAATGGCCGAAGACCGTCGGCTGTGCCGGCTGCCCATGGGTGTAGGCGACGATCAACGTGCTGCTTTCCCGCTCCGCCACCGATGCAAGGGTCTCGGCCAATCGTACCAAGCGTTCCAGCAAGGGATCAATCCGCTGCTTGAGACCTATCTTGAGCAGGGTATGATCGATATCGTTGCGGGAGCGGGCCGTGTGGAGACGTCCCGCGAGATCAGGGCCCAAGCGGGCGCGGAGCTCCTTCTCGATCAGAAAAAAGAAGTCCTCCACTTCACCGGTATAGGTCAAAGTGCTCACATCGACCTCGCGGTCGATGGCATCGAGAGCCTGGGCTATGGGCCGAGCCTGCTCGATTGTCAGGATTCCGGTGTCATGGAGCATGACAAGGTGAGCCCGATCGATGCGGCGAAATCCCTCCACATGATGATCCTTCGCCCCGTCGAAGAGTGGGCGAAGGACGGTTTCCTTGTAGACAGGATCCGGAAATATGGAGGTGTCACTGAAAGTGCCGATAGCCATTGGCATTAGCCTTTAAGTCCCGCCAGCATCACCCCTCGGACGATGTAGCGTTGAAGGATCAGGAAGATGATGAGGGTCGGGAGGGTCGCGATGCTCGCGCCTGTCATGATTTTCTCCCACTGGATGGACTGCTCTACCGCGAAGCTGGAGAGGCCAACAGGAAGAGTGTAGAGTTCGGCGCTCGTCGTCACGATAAGCGGCCAAAAGAAGGCCGTCCAATTGCCCAGGAAGGTAAAGATCGCGAGCGCTGACAGGGCAGGGGTCACCAGCGGCATGGCGATTTTCCACCAGATAGTGAACTCGTTGAGCCCGTCTATTCTCGCTGCCTCCAGGAAGTCGTCCGGCACGCCTTCGAAGAACTGTTTCATCAGGAAAGTGCCGAAGGCTGTCATCATGCCTGGGAACATGATGCCCCAGTAGCTGTCCAGCCATCCGAACTGGCTGGCCATGAGATACCAAGGCAGTACCAGCATCTCGGTCGGAATCATGAGGGTGGATAGAATCGCGACGAAGACGAGATACCGGCCACGGAACCGAAACTTCGCCAACGTGTAGCCGACCAGACTGTCGAAAAAAACGTTCGAGACGGTGACGATAACCGCCACGATCATCGAGTTGACGAACCAGCGCGTGAAGCGGCCGTCGCCCAGAATTTCAATGTAGTTGTCGAACGTCGGTGATTGCGGGATCACCCGCAGATCGTAGACCTGCGAGGCATCCTTGAGAGACGTCGACAGCATGAAGAGGAGCGGCGTCACCATGATCATGCCGCCGATCAACAGGAGCGTCCAAGCAATAATTCTGCCGGGCCTGATCCGGGGCATGGGCAGACCTTGGGAGGAGGATGCGGAAGCTCTCATCACCGGTCTCTCATGATGCGCAGTTGAACAAGGGAGATCACAAGCAGGATCAGGAATAGAACCACCGTCTGAGCGGCCGCATATCCCATTTCGTAGGAGCTGAAAGCCGTCTGATAGATCATCAGGACGAGGGGCTTGGTCGAATTGAGGGGGCCGCCGGGATCGTTCGTATTGATATTGTAGACTTGGTCGAAGATGCGCAGGAAACCGATAGACGAGAACACGACCAGGAAAACCAAGGTTGGCTTGAGCAGCGGAAGGGTGATCTTTCGCAGGATTGCACCCTCTGAGAGGCCGTCGATGCGCGCGGCCTCATAATAGGTAACGGGAATCGCCCGCAGGCCGGCGAGAAAGATGATGATCTGGAAACCCAGACCTGCCCAAACTGCGGGCGCGAGCACGGCCGGTAGCGCCTGCGAGGTCGAGCGAAGGAAGGGCTGCTGGGGGATGCCGAAGCTTGAAAGAATATCGTTGATCACGCCGATAGGGACCGGCTGGTAGAACCAGCGCCAGACCCACGCCATCGCGGCTGCCGTCGTGAGGAACGGAAGAAAGTACAGGGCGCGGATGAACGAGTGCATAAACCGCACCCGGTCGAGATAATAGGCCACGACGAACGAGATCAGCAGGCTGATCGGCGTGCCCAGGATGAGATACATGAAGGTGTTGCGGAATACCTGCCAGAAGAGGGGATCCGCAAACAGCCTCTTGTAGTTCTCCAGCCCGATGAAGGTGGCAGGCCGCGTGATAGTCCAGTCCGTGATCGAGAGGTAGAAAGCCTGAAAGGTCGGCCAGAAGCGGATCACGGCATAGAAGATCAGCGGAACCGCGAGGAAACCCCACGCCCATATCACCTGTTTCTGGCCGAGGCTCATCCTCGACCAGAGGCCGCCTGAGGCGGCCTCTCGATGTGCGATAGCGGACATTGGTTTGATCCCCGCGAGCTTCCGGCTTAGCGCTTGGCGCGGTCGATGATCGCCTGTTCGGCTTCGGCTGCCTTGGCGAGCGAAGTCTTCGGATCCTCGCCACCGATCAGGACGCGGTTGGTCATATCGATGGTCACCTGCCGCTGGGCCGCTTCGTCCTTGAACATGGTCGTATGGGCATATTCAAGACCTTTGAGGAACGGGCCATAGACCGGGTGAGCGATGTTCTCAGGAGTGAGAGCCGCGGCGCGGCGTGCCGGCAGTTCGCCCACTACCTCCATCCAAATCTTCATGGCTTCGGGCGATGAGACATAGGCCAGGAACTTCTCCGCTGCCGCGAGCTTCTCGCCCTCTGCCTTCGTGGTGATCGCGTTGGCGAAATAGCTCGCGTAGTTGCTGCGCACGCCCTGAGCATTGGCCGGGAGCTCGACCACGCCCCATTCAAAGCCCTTGATCGTGTTGAAGGAACCCAGCCGGAAGGTGCCGTCGATGGTCATGGCTGCTAGGCCTGCCCGGAAAGCGGCCTGACCCTCGTCCATAAAGCCGACTTGACCCACCTTGTGCTTCTTCTGGAGGTCCGTGTAGAAGGTCAGCGCCTTTAGGCCGGCTTCGTCGTTGTAGGCGACTTTCGTGTCGTTCTCCGTATAGGGAGCACCGCCGAACTGCCGGATCAGCACTTCACGCCACCACTGGTGATCCTGTCCACCCATATCGAGCGTCATGCCGGCGGAGATAATATTGCCGCTGCTATCGCGCTTGGTGGTCTTCTCGGCCGCAGTGACGAGTTCATCAAGGGTCTTTGGCGGATTGTTCGGATCGAGACCAGCATCCTTGAAGGCCTTCTTGTTATAGAACAGTGCCAGGGAACGCACGGCGGTCGGTAGGCCGTAATAGTCGTTTCCGCGCTTCATCGCGCTCACGATCGGGAAGAAATCGCGCTCGATATCGGCGCTGGGGAAAGCTTCCGCGCGCAGGGGGCGGATCATCTTGCCGGCGATGAAGTTGTCGGTCCAGCCGTAGAAGAGTTGCACCACGTCAGGTCCCTGGCCGGCAAGGATCGCAGCGGCGACCTTTGTTTGGTAGTCCGCATAGGGAAACGTGGTCTGCTTGACCTTGATGTCAGGATTGGCCTCTTGGAACTTGGTGATCAGCTGGTTCATCGCCTTGACGCGCGTATCGAACACATACTGCCAGTATTCGATCTCGACGGCCTTGGCGCTGGATGTTGTCAGGATGGCGAAGCCTATGGCGGCGCTCGCGAGCAGGTGATGAAAACGCATATCCCTCTCCATTGTTGCTGGGCGCGAGGCGCCGGCTTTTCTTTGGTGGCGGCCTGAGCAAGGACCGCTCCAGTCTCAAGGCTCCCTTAGAGTTACCAGCCTGTCAATAAGATAATTCACTTGAGTTATTCTTTGCCTCGCGTCATCGTACGTCGTGGAGTGCCGGAGATGCCGAGAAAATCCAAAACCGGGGCACAATCGACGATCGGAAGCAATCCGGAGCGAAACCGCTCTCACAATCGTCGTGTGGTGCTGGATGTTGTGCGTCAGTTAGGTCCAGTCGGACGGATGGAAATCTCGCGCCATGCACATCTTAGTACCCAGGCTGTCTCGAATATCGTTGAAGACCTCGTCGCGGACGGCCTGCTGATCAGGACCGGGCGGCTCAGGGCAGGCCGGGGCCTACCGCCGATCCAGTTCGCGGTTAATCCCAACGGCGGTATGACGGCAGGAATCGAGATTGCCGCGGACCAGATTTCCACCCTCCTCGTTGACATGGGTGGCCGTGTTCGTGCGCAACGGAGCTTGTCGATCCAGCGGAACGATCCCGAAACGGTGCTTCCCGCCATAAAAGCCGAGATCGAGGCGGCGCAGGCGCAGTTAAAGCCTCCTGTCCCACAGCTTCTTGGGGTCGGCGTCGTCATGCCGGGTCCATTTGATGTCGAAGGCATGACGTCCGTCGGGCCGACGACCTTGTCGGGGTGGCTGGATTTCAATGCGGTTGCCGGTATTGGGCAAGTGCTCGGCTCTCCAATCACGCTTGAGAACGATGCCACCGCTGCGGCCGTCGGCGAGCGCCTTTACGGTGCGGCCCAGGACCTGAAAAGCTTCTGCCTGATTTATTTCGGACAAGGACTGGGCCTGGGAATCATGATCGACGGACGTCCGTATCGCGGGGCCAACGGCAATGCGGGCGAGATCGGCCACGTGCTGGTGGAGAAGGGCGGACGCCTCTGCTCGTGCGGACAGCACGGTTGCCTCGAGGCCTATGCGTCGATTCATGCCCTTGCGGAAAGGCTAACAGCAGCCGGAATCCAGAATACCGATTATGCGCATCTGGAGTGGCTCCATCGCGAGAAGCATCCTGTCGTCCAAGCCTGGATCCAGGAGGCGGCCGGCTATCTCGCACCTCAGATCGCAATGCTCGAAAACCTCTTCGATCCTGAGGCTATCGTGATTGGCGGCGCTCTTCCGCCCGGCCTCCTGGAGGATCTCACACAGGCCATGCAGCCGCTTCCCCTGTCGGTCGCCCGCCGCAGGAACCGGAACGAAGCGCGCCTGATCCATGGGCGAACAGGCCGGCTTACGGCCGCCCTCGGAGCTGCCGCCTTGCCACTCTTGGAAACGATGACGCCGCGGCTCGACACCGCTCAGGCGGCGGACCGGGAGCAATCGAACGAGGAGATCTCTCTTGTTGGATGATCATAGTCGTCTCGCCCGCGCTGCCCATGATCCAGCTCTTGTCCGCCTGCATCGGGCTCTAAGCCGGTTGCCGTCCGTCGTGACCGTGATGAATACAGGGGCACATCCGGACGACGAGGCCAACGGTATGCTGGCGGCGTTGAGGTTCGCCTATGGCATGCGCGTCGTCGTGGCCTGCTCCACAAGGGGGGAGGGCGGCCAGAATGCTCTCGGACCTGAGCGGGGAGGTGCCCTTGGCGTGCTTAGGACCGCCGAGATGGAGGAAGCTGCTCGACGTATAGATGCCGATGTGGTGTGGCTCGGCCACGGACCAGACGATCCGGTTCATGATTTCGGTTTTTCTAAGAACGGGGACGATACGCTCCGGCGGTGGGGCGAGGAACGCATCGTCGAACGGCTCGTCCATGCCTATCGACAGTACAGGCCGGATATCGTCATCCCGACCTTCCTGGATGTGCCAGGGCAGCATGGTCACCACCGGGCGATGACCCGGGCGGCTGAAAGAGCATTCGTCCTGGCGGCCGATCCCTCTGCCTTTCCGGAACACAGGGGATTGGGCCTCCAGCCTTGGCAGGTTTCCAAGTTCTATCTCCCGGCATGGTCGGGGGCGGGCTATGCGTACGATGACGAGGTGCCTCCACCCGTGACGCTCAGCATCCAGGTTGCCGGAGGCGATGAGGTCACCGGTTTGGCATACCGGCAGCTCGGCGAGTGGTCCCGAGCGGCGCATGCATCCCAAGGCATGGGCGTGTGGCGCGACCGTCCGTCCGACCAGTGGAATCTTCATCTGAAGCTCCGGGCTGGCGGTCCGTCGGAGTCCGAGAGCGACATTCGCGATCACCTGTCTGCAAGCCTTGCGGATCTTGCTACTACGCCGGGGCTGACGCAGGCCGCGGCCGCTGCTCTGCGGGAGGCGCAGGACCATATTGATGCCGTCCTTGCAGTGTTCCCGGATCGCAGGCGGATCAGCGAGGCGCTCGGACGGGCGGCGAACCTGATTGAAGTTGTAAGAGGAGACTTGGATCGGGAAACCGTCGATCGGATGCGACATCGTCTCGATCGCAAGCTGCGGGAGATCGATGCTGTTCTTTTCGAAGTGCATGCGAAAGCAGCGCGTGCGCTCTTCGAGGGCTCGTGCCATCCGGGGGCGCGGATGGTTCTAGACATCCACATCGATGCGCCCGGCCTTGAGAACCTCACGGTCTCACCCCGTCTTCCCGATGGAGTAGAGGCCTTTGAGACAGCTCGGGAGCCGGGGCATGTCCAGTACGCGATCACGATTCCAGCGTCGGCACCACATTCAGGCAACTATCCCGAGGCGTATGATCCTCTCGGCGCCAATGGTGAAGCCGGCGTCATTGTCTCGGGCGAAGTAGAAGGACGCACCATCGGGGTTGATCTAGACCCTGAGGAACCTCTGAAGATAGTCCCTCTGAAGTCCTTGTTCCTTGATCCCGTCACTGCGACCATCAGGATCGGAGACCGCCCATCCAGCATCCAGGTTAAGGCCGCAGGGGCTGACCCCTCAGACTGGCATGCACCGGAAGGCTGGAATGTCCGAACAGAGGGCGGCGACTGGATCATCGATCCGCCACAGCTGACAAGGCCCGGAGTTTCACGCCTCATTCCCATCGTTGATGGCAGGCCGATAAGCCAGGTCCAAACTGTTGCCTATCCTCATATTCATCCGACCTTCTATATTGCGCCGGCAGAGCTCAAGGTTCTGGCGCTTGATGTCGCTCTGCCGACCGATGCGCGCATCGGATACGTGGGAGCTGGAAGCGACAATGTTGGCACCCACATGCGCCGCCTCGGTCTTGAGGTTACGGATCTCGCGGAAGCCGATCTGCAGATCGGCTCTCTTTCGGAGTTTACAACTATCCTCGTCGGCATCTTCGGGTTTGGGCTCCGACGGGATCTTCAGGCTGCAACCAAGCGCCTGCATCGGTTCGTGGAGGAGGGCGGACACTTGGTGACGCTCTACCACCGTCCCACTGACGGTTGGAATCCCGATCATACGCCACCGCGCCGCCTCGTCATCGGCTCGCCGTCCCTAAGATGGCGCGTGACTGATCCCTCCGCTCCGGTGACGGTTCTAAAGCCCAACAGCCCCTTGCTTATGTCTCCGAACCGAATCGAGGTGAATGACTGGCAGGGCTGGGACAAGGAGAGGGGGCTCTATTTTGCGGCGGAATACGACCCCGCCTACGAGGAGCTTCTTGCTCTGAATGATCCGGGAGAGAGCCCGCTCAAGGGTTCGCTCGTTTCCGCCCGCATTGGGCGGGGACGCCATACCCATGTGGCGCTCGTGCTGCACCATCAGCTGGACAAGCTGGTTCCCGGCGCCTTCCGCCTTCTGGCGAATCTGGTCCAGCCTGCCTGAAGACTCGTGAGGGGATATGGCGGCTGCACCCGAAACCGATGCGCTCCTGTCTCCGATCCCCTTGTGGAGGAGTGCGGTTTGGCTGTTGCTCGATATGGCGCTGGTCACGACCATGCAGGCCCTTGTCAAGGCTGCAGGCGAGTCATACCCGGCCGTCCAACTCGTCTTCCTGCGCTCGCTCGTCGGGTTTGTGGCTGTAGCCCCATTGGTGTGGCATCACCGTGCCAAGCTTACGAACCTGTCCAACATCCGCGGCCATCTCGCTCGCGTTGCGTTCAACTCTGCCGCGCTGACATTCAACTTTGCCGCCTTCGCGGCATTGCCTCTCGCTCTGGTCACTGCGATCGGGTTCACACGGCCGCTCATGCTTCTGGTGATGGCGACCTTCATGCTGGGCGAGAGCGTCAGCAAAATTCGCTACGTCTTCACAGCGTTTGGTTTCCTCGGCGTCATTCTCATGGTTCGACCAGACACGATCCCGTGGAACATAGGGTTGGTTGCAGCCTTCGGATCCGTATTCTTCGGCTCTCTGGCTGTGGTTCAGACGAGACGCCTTGCGAGTGAGAACACGGTTGTGCTCATGCTCTTCTACACGATTGGTCTGACTGTGCTGACGTCAATTCCCGCTGTCATCGTGTGGGTGCCGATCCCGTGGGCTGAGGCGCCAAACATCATCCTCATCGGCGTCCTGGCGCAGTTGGGGCAGTATTGCTGGCTGCAAGCCTATCAGAAGCAGGAGGCACGGCTTTTGGCTCCGATAGGATACCTGTCGATTGTCTTCTCAGGCTTCGCTGGTTGGCTCTACTTCGAAGAAGTTCCATCGCTGTCCCTGTGCCTTGGTGCAGCTATCGTGGTCCTGACCACGGTATTAGCGACACCAGCTGAACGGCGGCTCAGGAGCGGGAGACGGGCATAAGGCCCAGATCGGATTGGCGACGGAGTTCGCCCGTAGATGAGGAATACCGACTCAGTCTTTGCTCCGCCGGGCAGCCGGGGGCTGGACGGCAAAAAGCCCCTGACGTTTGTGGCGTTCAGGGGCTTTTTTGTGTCGGTGGTTGCGGGGACAGGATTTGAACCTGTGACCTTCAGGTTATGAGCCTGACGAGCTACCGGGCTGCTCCACCCCGCGCCAGGGAGGGCCTTCGAAGCAGGCTTCGAAGGCGAAGGCGCGC
>NZ_JBHSBQ010000125.1:0-33720 GCF_042650665.1 Microvirga sp. GCM10011540
ACCGCTCACGGTCGGGCGGAGCGACATGGAACCCTCCAGGTCTAAACCCAAGCCCCTACAGCCTGAACGCCGACCCCGCCTCAATCGCTCCAACCATTCGCCAGCAGTATCAAGGGGGAGGAGAGCACGGCAGCGCCTCAGGCGGACTCGGGCAGGCCGAGATCGCAGGGAAGGGCCTGGGGGACGCCGCGACACGGCGGCCCGCAAGAAAAAGGCCCGGAGCGATCCGGGCCTTTTCGCATCCTACTCTTCGTCCTCGTCGTCCGAGCGCCGGAGCTGCTTGAGCTTGGCAAAGACCGAGTTGACGTCGATCTCCTCCTCCTGCGCCGGCTTCGGGCGGCTCATGTCGGCGAAGGGCTCGTCGCGGGGAGCGGGGGCCGTCGAGACCTCGGCCGGCATCAAGGTGCCGCCGGTCTCCTGCGGTTCCACCTGCGGACGGTCCTTGGCGGCGCGCTGCACCTCGAAGTCCAGGTCGATCTGCGAGCACAGGCCGAGGGTGACCGGGTCCATGGGGGTCAGGCTCGCCGAGTTCCAGTGGGTGCGCTCGCGGACCTGCTGGATCGTGGTCTTGGTCGTGCCGACCAGACGCATGATCTGCGCGTCCTTGAGCTCGGGATGGTTGCGCACGAGCCAGAGAATGGCGTTCGGGCGGTCGTGGCGGCGGGAGACCGGGGTGTAGCGCGGCCCCTTCTTGACCCGCTTCTGCTCCGGCAGCTTCACCCGCGACTCGGCCATCTTCAGGCGGCGGTCCGGATCCTCTTGCGCCTTCTCGATCTCCTCGCGGGTCAGCTGGCCCGTGGTGATCGGATCGAGGCCCTTGATGCCCGTGGCGACTTCCCCGTCGGCGATGCCCTTCACCTCGAGGGGGTGGAGCTTGCAGAAATCGGCGATCTGCTCGAACGACAGCGAGGTGTTCTCGACGAGCCATACGGCTGTCGCCTTCGGCATCAGCGGTCCCTGGGACATGGGCGAATCTCCTTCAAGCCGGGCGCCGTTCTTGGGCGCCGCACGGCAAAACTCTCTTGCGCTCCGAACCGGCCGGGCCGGAGCATCTCGTCTCACGTTGTGAGGGAAACGGGTGGATTATAGTTATCGTGCCCCGATGTTGCAAATTTAAATGCCGGTCTCGGGCGGGTTCGCGCACGCCCCGGCAGGGCTGGGGCGAAGGAAATCCGGGTGTTTCCACGGCGTGGGCGGCCCGGCGCCGGTGCGGGCGTGTCAGGAATTCGCCTCATATCTTTCCAGCTTTGGACAAGCTGCGTGGCTATAGGCCAGCGTTGGCACGGGCCTCGCCCCGCATTAACGTCTGAGGAAATTCGTTCGGAAGGAGACCGCCATGGCTTTCGACCCCTTCGCCGAGGAACCGGCTGCGAGCGTGTCCGGGCATCAGCTGGGCCAAGACCTGTCGGTGCTGTCGATCGACGAGATCGATGAGCGCATCGCCCTGCTCCAACGGGAGATCGAGCGCCTGAAGGAGGTCAGGGCCGGCAAGGAAAGCTCCCGTGCGGCGGCGAGCGCCTTCTTCAAGCTGGGGCAGGCCTGATCCGGATTCTGTCACTGAGTTACGGTTTTTAACCCGCTCTTAAGGTTTCCAGACGATAACCATGGGTATCCAGTTTCCTCTGGATGCCGAGTGGCTCCTGTCCACTCTGTTTGACGCCTCCCTGTTATGACTTCGAGCCGCCGCTTGGCGGCTCTTTTTTCACAGAAGTGCTCTCGCTTAACCTTAACGAAGGGTTAGCAGGGCAAACGCGGCGGGCGCGCCCTATACTGATCCTCATCAGACAACATTGCATCCTCGCCGGGCTCCCTGGAGAGAGGATCAGAGCCATTGGGAGGCGGTGGGTGAGCGAACCCGACGTGATCATGTTTGGCGCAGGTCCAATCCGGTTTGGGCAAAGCTTCGTGAACTCCGAGGCCTTCAGGGTCCTCTTCCAGGAGGGCATGGAGCTCATCGAGGAGACGGCCGCCTATCTGGACGGGCCGGGGCGCCACGATTCCCGGCAGATGTCCCGGGAGATCAGCCTCGTCTATGCCAGCGAGAGCATGCGGCTGACCACGCGCCTGATGCAGGTCGCGTCCTGGCTTCTGCTCCAGCGCGCCGTCGCGGAGGGGGAGATGACGGCCGATCAGGCCAATCTCGAGAAGAACCGGGTCCGCCTGACGGTTCCGGAGGCGCCGACCACCGTGGCCGAATTCGAGAAGCTGCCGGAGCGCCTCAAGGACCTGATCGGCCTGGCCGCGAGGCTCCATTCCCGCATCATGCACCTGGAGAAGCTCATGTCGGAGCCGCCCGCGCCGCCGGAGGTGCCCGGGCCCAACCCCGTCACCGCCCAGCTCGGCCTTCTGGAGCAGGCCTTCTCCAAGAAATGAGACAAGAAAAAAGCCCCGCCGAAAGCGGGGCTTTTTCAGATCGGTTGGCGAAGCGGGCCACTCGCGTGGCGCCGGCTTACTTCTTGCCGAACGAGATGTTGCCGAACTTCGAGTTGAAGCGCGACAGACGGCCGCCACGGTCGAGCAGCTGCTGCGTGCCGCCGGTCCAGGCCGGGTGGGTGTTCGGGTCGATGTCGAGGTTGAGCGTGTCGCCCTCTTTGCCGTAGGTCGAGCGGGTCATGTACTCGGTGCCGTCGGTCATGACGACCTTGATCATGTGGTAGTCGGGATGGTCGGTTTCTTTGCGGGCCATTGCCATAGTCCTTCTCGCGGTCAGCCAGTCCGGCTTGCCGCAGCCTGAGATCGAGCCTGTCTTGAATGATTGCGCGCCTATACCTCACTTAGAACCTTGAAACAAGCCGGTGGAAAGGTGCTAAGTCCTTGGGCATCCGAATTGTCGTTCCGAAAGCGTGATGGCCGAACCTTCCCCCCGACCGAAAGCCGCCCTTAGCTCGCTCAAGCCGCTGATCCCCTATGGTCTGGCCTACAAGGGCCGGATCGCGGCCGCCATCGCGGCCCTGATCTTCGCTTCCGGAGCGACCCTGGTGGTGCCCATCGCCGTGCGGCGGGTGGTGGATTTCGGATTCTCGGCGGAGGGCCGGGCCTATATCGACGCCTATTTCGCCGTCCTGCTCCTGGTGGTGGGAATCCTGGCCGTAGCCAGCGCCATGCGCTACTACCTGGTCATCACCCTGGGCGAGCGGGTGGTGGCGGATCTGCGCGCCGCCGTGTTCCGGCACCTGACCTCCCTCGACCCGGCCTTCTTCGACCAGACCAAGAGCGGCGAAATCGTCTCCCGCCTCACCGCCGACACCACGCAGGTCAAGGCCGCCTTCGGGGTCAGCATCTCCATCGCCCTGCGCAACGCGTTCCTGTTCATCGGCGCGGTGGTGCTCATGATCATCTCGAGCCCCAAGCTCTCGGCGCTCGTGCTGCTCGCCATTCCGGTCATCGTCCTGCCCCTGGTCATGTCCGGCCGGGCGGTGCGGCGCCGGTCGCGGGCGGCCCAGGACCGGCTGGCCGACGCCTCCGCCTACGCGGCGGAGGCCATCGGCGCGGTGCGGACCATGCAGGCCTTCGGCATGGAAAGCCGCACGGCCTCCCGCTTCGCCGCCGCCGCCGAGGACGCCTTCGGGGCGGCCCGCCTGTCGACCACCATGCGGGCCCTCCTGACCGGAACCGGCATCTTCCTGGTCTCGGCGAGCGTCGTGGGCGTGCTCTGGTACGGGGCCCAGGACGTGCTGGCCGGCGAGATGACCGGGGGGCGGCTGTCGCAGTTCGTGCTCTACGCGGTCTTCGCGGCCAGCTCCCTCGGCCAGCTCTCGGAGGTCTACGGCGAGTTGGCGCAGGCGGCAGGCGCCGCGGAACGGCTGGGCGAGATCCTGGCCGCCAAGCCCGCCGTCGAGGCGCCGAGGAACCCCAAGCCCCTGCCGGAGCCGCCCCTGGGCACCGTCGCCTTCCAGGACGTGCGCTTCGCCTATCCGACCCGGGCGGGGCAGCCGACCCTCCACGGCCTCAGCCTCACGGTCGCGCCCGGCGAGCGGGTGGCTCTCGTGGGGCCTTCCGGGGCGGGCAAGAGCACGGTCCTGCAGCTGCTGCTGCGCTTCTACGATCCCCAGAGCGGATCGGTCCTGGTCGACAATGTCCCGATCCAGCAGGCCGACCCGTTCCAGCTGCGCAGCCGCATGGCGCTCGTGCCGCAGGAGCCGACGATCTTCGCCGCCAGCGTTCTCGAGAACATCCGCTACGGCAGGCCGGACGCCACCGAGGACGACGTCCGCCGCGCCGCCGCTCTCGCGGCGGCCGACGGCTTCATCCAGGCGCTGCCGGACGGGTACGGCACCATCATCGGCGAGCGCGGCGTGACGCTCTCGGGCGGCCAGCGCCAGCGCCTCGCCATCGCCCGCGCGATCCTGAAGGACGCGCCCATCCTGCTCCTGGACGAGGCCACGTCGGCCCTGGACGCGGAAAGCGAACGCAAGGTGCAGGCCGCCCTGGAGCGCCTCATGGAGGGCCGCACCACCTTGGTCATCGCCCATCGCCTGGCGACGATTCGCTCGGCCGACCGGATCCTGGTGATGGATCAGGGCCGGATCGTCGAGGAGGGAACCCACGACGCCCTCCTGGCCAAGAGCGGCCTCTATGCCCGCCTGGCCCGCCTCCAGTTCTTCGACGGCGAGCGCAGTCAGGCGGCTGAATGATCCGGTTGAACCGATGACCGTCTTGCCGGTTGAGTCAGGGCCGGCACCATGCCGGCTCATTCATCCCGGGAGAGGGATCATGATCGGCAACCTGAGCAAGCGGCATCCTCAGGATTCGGCCCGCATCGACATCCACGAGGATTGGGAGGTCCGCTATTGGTCCGACCGATGGCAGGTTTCCCGCCGTCAGCTGATCGATACCGCCAAAAGAGTCGGCTTCCAGGTGAGCGAGGTCGCCAAGGCGCTCGGCAAGAGCGCCTGAGCCGTCCCGCGCCTCAACGTTCCGTCAGCTTCAGCTCGATGCGCCGGTTGCGGGCATAGGCCTCTTCGGTCGTGCCCGGATCGATGGGCTGGTACTCGCCGAAGCCGGCCGCGAGCAGGTTGCGCGGATCGACGCCCCGGGCCACCAGCGCCTGGACGACGGCGATGGCGCGCGCGGCGGACAGAGCCCAGTTCGACGGGAACTGCGCGGTGGCGATGGGGCGGTTGTCCGTATGGCCGTCGACCCGGACCACCCACGGAATGTCCGGCGGGATCTCCCGCGCGACTTCCAGGAGGGCGCTGGCGATCCGGTCGATCTCGCCGGCGGCTTCCGGGCGCAGCACGGCCTGACCGGCCGGGAAGAGCACCTCCGACTGGAAGACGAAGCGGTCGCCGACGATGCGCACGTCCTGGCGGTTGCCGAGGATCTGGCGCAGGCGGCCGAAGAAGTCCGAGCGGTAGCGGGCGAGTTCCTGTACCCGTTGGGCGAGGGCGATGTTGAGGCGGCTGCCGAGGTCGGCGATGCGGGCCTGACTCTCCCGGTCCCGGCTCTCGGAGGCGGCGAGCGCGTCCTCCAGCGCCGCGAGCTGCTGGCGCATGGCGGCGATCTGCTGGTTGAGGATCTCCACCTGGCTCAGGGCCCGCGACGTGGTCTGGCGCTGGGCCTCCAGTTCGGTGTTGAGTTCGGTCGCCCGCTGCTCGGCCACGCCTCCGCTGTCGATGAGACCCTGGAGGCGGGCCCGCTCGGCCTCGTTCGCCTGCAGGGTGGTCTGAAGGGCGTTCAGGTTCTCCTCGACGGTGCGCCGGCTCGAACGTTCGAGGGAGAGGAGATCGGTCAGTTCGGCGATCTGGCGGTTCAGCCGGTCGAGAACCGTGTCGCGGCTCGACAGCTCCCGGGAGAGGAAGAACTGCCCGACCATGAAGACGGAGATCAGGAACACGATGGCGAGGAGCAGGGTCGACAGGGCGTCGACGAAGCCGGGCCAGTAGTTGATCGTGCCCTGGCGCCCGCGTCTGCGGCCTCCGGTGCTGGAAATCGCCATCAGGACAGCCTTTCACGGGCCAAGCGGTCGAGCACCTGCTTGAGCTCCTTCTCGCGTGCGGCTTGAGCCTCCACCCAGTCGCGGATCAGCTGCTGCTCCGCCCGCATGTGCTGGACGAGACCCTGAACGCCCTCGGCCAGATTGGCCATGGCCTGGGTCGAGGCCCGCCCGCCGGCGCCGTCGTTGACGGCGGAGGTCAGCCGGTTGAGGGCCGCGGCGAGGTCGTTCGGGTTTCCGGAGCGGGCGGGCATGTCCGCGCCCGTATCCATGGTGGAGGTGGCGAGCCAGTCCTCGAGCTCGGTGTAGAACCGGCTCTGGGCCTGACCGGCCTGAAGGTCGAGGAAGCCCAGGACCAGGGAGCCGGCGAGGCCGAAGAGGGAGGCCGAGAAGGCGAGGCCCATGCCCTGGAGCGGACCGGCGAGGGCGGTCTTCAGCTCGTCGAAGAGCACGGCCGCGTCCTGACCCGTTCTCAAGGAGCCGATGATTCGCCCGACCGAACCCACGGTCTCGATCAGGCCCCAGAAGGTGCCGAGCAGGCCGAGGAAGACCAGCAGGCCCGCCAGGTAGCGCACGATCTCGCGGCTCTCGTCCAGGCGCGCGCCGATGGAATCGAGCAGTGAGCGGGTCGCCGTGACGGACAGGAGGGAACGGCTCGACCGGTTGCCGATGAGCGCGGCCATGGGGGCGAGCAGGACCGGGGAGGTGGGCGCCACGAGCCCTTCCTCGGTCTGCCGGATGGTGTTGACCCAGCGCACCTCCGGGAACAGGCGCCAGACCTGCCGGATCGCCAGGACGATGCCGATGGCCATGACGCCCATGATCAGGGCGTTCAGGCCCGGATTGGCCAGGAAGGCGTCCCAGATCTGCCGATAGAGGATGAAGGCGACAAACCCCGCCAGAACCAGAAAGACCGCCATGCGGATGAGATAGATCCGCGGTGGGGTAAGGGGTTGATCGGCCATCGTTATCCTGCTCGCTGGTGCTTCGAGACCGTTCTACTGTGACCGCGCCGGATCGTGGGATCAAGCGTGGCTGCGGATCTCGGCGCCTTGGCGAACAGAAATATCAGCCTTTCGCCTGCTTCAAGAGTTTGAGCAGCTCGCGATGCACGATTTCGTTCCCGCAGGCGACCGATTTCTTGCCCAGGGGATCGCTGCCGCCATCCGCGTCGGAGATGAATCCGCCCGCCTCGCGGATCATCAGGATGCCCGCCGCGATGTCCCAGGAGTTGAGGCCGCGCTCCCAATAGCCGTCCAGGCGTCCGCAGGCCACGTAGGCCAGGTCGAGCGCCGCGGCGCCCCAGCGGCGCATGCCGCCCACGTGGTTCATCACCATGGCGGCCTCTCTCAGGAACAGGCCGTGATCGCCCTTGCCGATATGCGGCAGGCCGCAGGCCAGGACCGCGTCCGCCATGTCCATGCGCGCCGCCACGCGGATGCGGCGGTTGTTGAGAAAGGCGCCCTTGCCCCGTTCCGCGATGAACAGCTCGTCCTTGGCCGGGTCGTAGATCACGCCCGCCACGATCTGGCCGTCGCGCTCCAGGCCCACCGAGAGGGCGAAGTGAGGCAGGCCGTGCAGGAAGTTCGTGGTGCCGTCGAGCGGGTCGATGTGCCAGCGATGATCCGGATCCGTGCCCTGGACGACGCCGCCTTCCTCCATCACCAGGCCGTAGCCGGGGCGGGCCTTCTCCAGGGTCTCGCGCAGGATCTTCTCCGCCTTGCGGTCGGCGGCCGAAACGAAATCCCCCGGGCCCTTGCGGGAAACCTGCAGGTTCTCGACCTCGCCGAAGTCGCGCTTGAGGGAGCGCGAGGCCTTCATCACGGCATCGGTCATGACGGTCATGAGGGGCGAGCGGATCATGCGGTGGGGTCCTGGACAAGGGGCTTCTTAGAGGGGACGTGGCCGGGTGGACCACGGGAGGGTTCGAACGTCAAGCGACTCTAGAATCTACCGCATCCCGAGACGTTCCGCCGCGAGGCGTTCGGCACGCTGCCGGTCCTCGGCGCTCAGGTCCTTGAGGGCGTCGTCGAGCCAGGGATCGGTCAGGCCCTGGGCCGCCGCCAGGATGTGCCAGGCGGCGGCATCGACCTTGTTCTGCGGGACGCCGCGCCCGGCGGCCAGGAGACGCGCCAGCCGGTTCTGGGCGATGGCGTTGCCCTTCGCGGCCGCCCGGCGGAAATAGCGGGCGGCCTGGGATTCGCTGGCCGTGACGCCGTCGCCGTTGAACAGCAGGATCGCGTATTCGACCTCGCCCACCGAGCTGCCGTTGTCGGCGGCGCGCTTGAAGAGCCGGGCCGCCTCGGCGGCATCCTGCTCGACGCCCCTGCCTTTGAGGTAGAGGACCCCGAGGGCGTGCTGCGCGTCCGGAATCTCGCTCTGGGCCGCCCGGCGGAGCAGTTCGGCCGCCCGCTTGACGTCCTGTTCCGTGGCGCTGGACAGGAGCAGGAGGGCGAGGTTGTGGCTCGCCACCGGGTTGCCCTTGGCGGCGGCCTTTTCCAGCCAGTCCCGGCCCTGGGCGGGATCCCGGTCCATGCCGCGTCCTTCGAGGGCCATGAGGCCCAGCGAGGCCATGGCGTTGGCGTCGCCCCGCTCGGCGGCCAGCCGGTACCATTCGGCGGCCTTGCGCGGGTCGGCCCCGACGCCGAGACCCTGGTTGTAGAGCTCGCCCAGCAGCGTCATGGCGGCGGCATCGTCCCGGTTCCTGTCCAGGCGCTGGGTCGCCTCCTGAAAGGCGGCCCGGTACAGGCCGCGCTGGAAGGCTCCGTAGGCGAGGTCCGGCTCCGCCGCGTGAGCCGTCGCGGCGAGGGCCAGGAAGGCCGCGGATGCGAGAAGGCGAAAAAGCCGCATCAGCGCACGGCCTCCTCGGTGCCGATGGCGGCGACGACCGCCTCCACGCCCTTGGCCGGGCCGTCCGGATGGGACCAGACCGCATCGCCGACGGCGATGAACTCGGCCTGGGTGGCGACGAGGGCCGGAATCGCGTCCAGGCTCGGCGCATAGGCGGCGCAGGGCGTCTCGAAGATCTCGGCCCACCAGCCGGCGCGCTCCACCACGCTCTCCAGGGAGGGGAGGGACCCGTCCGGGCGCGGCTCGCCGAAGAGCAGGTAATCGACGCCGGCCTCGCCGAAGGTCATGGCGTCGTCCTTGGTGCGGATTCCGCCGACGCCGAGGGCGCGCTCGCCCTTGAGACGCTCGCGCAGCTCGCGGATGCGGGCCGGGCTGCCCTGGGCATGGACGCCGTCCGCCCCGCCCCGCGCCGCGATGGTGGCGAGATCCGCCTCGCCCTCCACCGTGACGATCAGCGCCGCCCCGTGGTCCTGGACGGAGGGGGCCAGAGCCTTGACCTGGTTGATCAGGGAGCGCTCGTCGGCGGATGCCAGCCGCAGCAGCACGGCGGCCACGGTCCCGCCCGCGCAGGCTTCCGCGAGACGGGGCGCGAAGGAGGCGTCCTCCAGGACGGGCGTGATGAGGTAGAGACGGGCAGCGGGCTCGGCCATGGTCCACGGTTCGTGAGAGTTTTTCAGACGGCTATGCCAATAACGAAAACGGGGCCGTCTTGCGAGGCCCCGTTTCTCTTATGCGAATGAGGCGAAAGCCTGATCGCCTACTCTGCGGCCTGCTTGGTCGCGCCGAAGGTCGGGTCGAGCTCGCCGGAAGCGTAGCGCTTGGCCATCTCGGCGAGGGTGTAGACCCGCTTGATCTTCGAGGCCTGGCCGGCGGTGTTGAACTCCTGCAGGCGCTGCTTGCAGAGCTTGGTCATCGCTTCCATGGCCGGCTTCAGGTACTTGCGCGGGTCGAACTCGCCCGGGTTCTCGGTCAGGACCTTGCGGATCTGGCCGGTCATCGCCATGCGGTTGTCGGTGTCGATGTTGATCTTGCGCACGCCGTGCTTGATGCCGCGCTGGATCTCCTCCACCGGCACGCCCCAGGTCGGCTTCATCTGGCCGCCGTACTGGTTGATGATGTCCTGCAGCTCCTGCGGCACGGAGGAGGAGCCGTGCATCACAAGGTGCGTGTTCGGGAGCTTGGCGTGGATCTCCTCGATGATGTTCATCGCCAGGATCGCGCCGTCGGGCTTGCGGGTGAACTTGTAGGCGCCGTGCGAGGTGCCCATGGCGATGGCGAGCGCGTCGACCTTCGTCTCGGCCACGAACTTCACGGCCTCGTCCGGATTGGTCAGGAGCTGGTCGTGGGAAAGCTTGCCCTCGGCCCCGTGGCCGTCCTCGGCCTCGCCCATGCCGCTCTCCAGGGAGCCCAGCACGCCGAGCTCGCCCTCCACCGAGATGCCGCCGAGATGGGAAATCTCGACCACCTTCTTGGTGACGCCGACATTGTAGTCCCAATCGCCCGGGGTCTTGCCGTCAGCCTTGAGGGATCCGTCCATCATGACCGAGGTGAAGCCGGCCTGGATCGCCGTCATGCAGGTGGCGGGCTCGTTGCCGTGGTCGAGATGCACGCAGACCGGGATGTGCGGGTAGATCTCGGTGACGGCGTCCATCATGTGCTTGAGCATGACGTCGTGGGCATAGGCCCGGGCGCCGCGGCTCGCCTGGATGATCACCGGCGCGTCGACCTCGCTGGCCGCCGCCATGATGGCGAGCGCCTGCTCCATGTTGTTGATGTTGAAGGCAGGCACGCCGTAGCCGTGCTCGGCGGCGTGGTCCAGAAGCTGCCTCAGGGTAATGCGCGCCATGTCTTCCTCCTTATTGGTCTTGCTCTTTAAGTGCGGCGAAGCTGAACCGGGGCTTAAGCCTTCAGGGCTTCGACGCCGGGCAGCGATTTTCCTTCGAGCCACTCCAGGAAAGCGCCGCCTGCGGTTGATACATAGGTGAAGCTCTCCGATACGCCAGCGTGGTTGAGCGCCGCGACCGTGTCGCCGCCGCCCGCCACCGAGAGTAGCTTGCCGGCCTTGGTGCGCTCCGCCGCGTGGCGGGCCGCCGCCACCGTGCCCTGGTCGAAGGGCGCGATCTCGAAGGCGCCGAGGGGGCCGTTCCACACCAGCGTCGCCGCGTCGTTGATCGCCGCGCAGACGCGTTCGACGGATTGGGAACCCACGTCGAGGATCATCTGGTCCTCGGGGATGGCGTCGATGCCGTAGGTGTGGTTCTCCGCGCCGGCCTTGAACTCGTAGGCGCAGACGCCGTCCACCGGCAGGATGATGGCGCAGTTGGACTCGCGCGCCTGCTCGATGATGCGCAGCGCCGTCGCCGCCAGGTCCTTCTCCGCAAGGGACTTGCCGACGCCCAGCCCCGTGGCGTGGACGAAGGTGTTGGCCATGCCGCCGCCGATCACGAGGGCGTCGACCTTCTTCACTAGGTTTTCGAGCAGGTCGATCTTGGTCGAGACCTTGGCGCCGCCCACGATGGCGACCACCGGGCGCTTGGGCGCTTCGAGGCCCTTGGTTAGGGCCTCCAGCTCCGCCTGCATGGTGCGGCCGGCATAGCTGGGAAGCGCGCGGGCCAGACCTTCCGTTGAGGCATGGGCCCGGTGCGCGGCCGAGAAGGCGTCGTTGACATAGATGTCGCCGAGCTTCGCCAGCGCCTCGACGAAGGCCGGATCGTTCTTCTCCTCACCCGCATGGAAGCGGGTGTTTTCGAGGAGAAGCACGTCGCCGTCCTTCAGGACGGCGACGGCCCGGGCGGCCGCATCGCCGATGCAGTCGTCCGCGAAGGCGACCGGCCTGCCCAGGTGGCTCTGCACCGCCTCCGCGACGGGCTTCAGGGACTCCTTGGGATCGCGGCCCTTGGGACGTCCGAAATGCGCGAGAAGGATGACCTTCCCGCCTTTCTCGGCGATCTCCTGGATGGTGGGCAGGACGCGCTCGATGCGCGTCGCGTCCGTCACCCGGCCGTTCTCCATCGGGACGTTGAGATCGACCCGGACGAGAACGCGCTTGCCCTTGACGTCGGCCTGATCGAGCGTGCGGAAGGCGGTCATTCGAGCCTCCGTCAGATGAGCTTCGCCATGGCGACGGCGGTGTCCGCCATGCGGTTCGAGAAGCCCCACTCGTTGTCGTACCAGGACATGACGCGCACGAGGTTGCCGTCCATGACCTTGGTCTGGTCCATGTGGAAGGTGGACGAGGCCGGGTTGTGGTTGAAGTCGATGGAGACGTTCGGGTCGTTGGTGAAGGCGAGAACGCCCTTCAGCTCCTGCTCGGCCGCGCGCTTGATCGCCTCGTTGATCTCGTCCTTGTTCGTGGCCTTCTTGGCGATGAACTTGAAGTCGATGACGGACACGTTCGGGGTCGGGACGCGGATCGAGACGCCGTCGAGCTTGCCGTTGAGTTCCGGCAGCACGAGGCCCACCGCCTTGGCGGCGCCGGTGGAGGTCGGGATCATCGACAGGGCCGCCGCGCGGGCGCGGTAGAGGTCCTTGTGCATCTGGTCGAGGGACGGCTGATCGTTCGTGTAGGAATGGATCGTCGTCATGAAGCCCTTCTCGATGCCCACCACGTCGTTGAGCACCTTCGCGACCGGCGCGAGGGCGTTGGTGGTGCAGGAGGCGTTCGAGATGACGATGTGGTCCTTGGTCAGCTTGTCGTGATTGACGCCGTAGACCACCGTGAGATCCGCGCCGTCGGCGGGAGCCGACACGATGACCCGCTTGGCGCCCGCCTGCAGGTGCGCCGAGGCCTTCTCCTTGGAGGTGAAGATGCCGGTGCACTCCATGGCGATGTCGACGCCGAGCTCCTTGTGGGGCAGGGTGGCCGGGTCCTTGATGGCCGTGACCTTGATCTTCTGGCCGTTGACCACGATGGAGTCGCCCTCGACCTTCACCTCCGCCGGGAACCGGCCATGGATGGAGTCGTAGCGAAGCAGGTGCGCATTCGTTTCGACCGGGCCGAGATCGTTGATGGCGACGACCTGGATGTCGGTCCGGCCGCTCTCCACGATGGCGCGCAGGATGTTGCGCCCGATGCGACCGAACCCGTTGATCGCGACCTTCACCGTCATAGTCTTTGCTCCCTTTGTGCGGTGAGGCTCAGGATCGCCTGAACCTCATAGATTATGCGTTCTCAGAACCCTCTCGGCGACCGCTTCGGCGGTGATGCCGAAGTGCCTGTAGAGATCCTTGTAGGGCGCGCTCGCGCCGAACCCACTCATGCCGACGAAGATTCCGTCGGAGCCGATGACCGAGTCCCAGCCGAAGCGGACAGCCGCCTCGACCGCGACCTTGACCGGCGCATCGCCGACGATGCGGGCACGGACTTTCTCGGGCTGGGCCAGGAAGAGGTCGAGCGAGGGCACCGAGACAACGCGAACGGCGAAGCTTTGTTCATTCAGAATCTTCTGGGCCGCCAGCGCGATCTCGACCTCGGAGCCCGAGGCGAAGATGGTGGCGCGGGCTTTTCCTTCGGCCGGCGAGATTTCGTAGGCGCCCGTGGCCGCGAGGTTCTCGCCGCCGGCCTCCTTGCGGATCTGCGGCAGGTTCTGGCGGGTGAGCGCCAGAAGGGTCGGGCCGTCCGTGCGCTCCAGCGCCAGCTGCCAGCATTCGGCGGTCTCGACCGCGTCCGCTGGGCGGAAGACCCGCATCTTCGGCATGGAGCGCAGGGAGGCCAGGTGCTCCACCGGCTGGTGGGTCGGACCGTCCTCGCCGAGGCCGATGGAGTCGTGGGTCATCACGTAGACGACCGGGATGCCGGCGAGCGCGGCGATGCGCATGGCAGGCCGCGCGTAGTCGGCGAAGACCAGGAAGGTGGCGCCGGCCGGCACGAGGCCGCCATGGAGCGCCATGCCGTTCATGGCCGCCGCCATGCCGTGCTCGCGGATGCCGTAATGGATGTAGCGGCCCGCGAAGCTGCCCGGCGAAATGGCGTTGAGGTTCTTGGTCTTGGTGTTGTTCGAGGGCGTCAGGTCGGCCGAACCCAGCACCAGCTCCGGCACGGCCTCGGTGATGACCTCGAGGGCGATCTCGCTGGCCTTGCGGGTCGCGACGTTCTGCGGCTCGGCGATCAGGCGCTCCTTCAGCTTCGCCACCGCGTCGGCGAGGCCCTGCGGGCGCTCGCCCTTGATGCGGCGCTCGAACTCGGCGCGCTTCTCGGGGGACAGGGCCTTCAGCCGGTCGGCCCAGGCCTTGCGCTGGCGGCGGCCCTTCTTGCCGGCCTTCGCCCAGGCGTCGCGGATGTTGTCCGGCAGCTCGAAGGGCGCATGGCTCCAGCCGATGGCGGCCTTGGCGCCGGCCAGCTCCTCGGCGCCCAGCGGCTCGCCGTGGGCCTTGGAGGTGCCCGCCTTCTTGGGCGCGCCGTAGCCGATGGTGGTCTTGCACGCGATCAGGGTCGGGCGGTCCGACTTCTGGGCGCGGGAGAGGGCGCGGCCGATGGCCTGCGGATCGTGGCCGTCCACGCGCACGGCGCGCCAGCCGGCGGCCTCGAAGCGCTTCACCTGGTCGACGGAATCGGAGAGCGAGAGCGGGCCGTCGATGGAGATGCCGTTGTCGTCGAACAGGACGATGAGGCGGCTCAGCTTCAGGTGGCCCGCGAGCGAGATCGCCTCCTGGCTGATCCCCTCCATCAGGTCGCCGTCGGAGGCGATCACGTAGGTGCGGTGGTCGACGAGGTCGTCGCCGTATTCGGCGTTGAGCATGCGCTCGGCCAGCGCCATGCCGACGGCGGTGGCGATGCCCTGGCCCAGCGGGCCGGTCGTCGTCTCGACGCCGGGCGTCATGAAGTTCTCGGGGTGGCCCGGGGTCTTGGAATCGAGCTGGCGGAAGCGCTTCAGCTCGTCGATGGTCATGCCCTTCACGCCCACGAGATGGAGCAGGGAGTAGAGCAGCATCGAGCCGTGGCCGGCGGAGAGCACGAAGCGGTCGCGGTCGGGCCAGGTCGGGTCGGTGGCGTCGTATTTCAGGAACTTGGTGAAAAGCACCGTCGCCATGTCGGCGGCGCCCATGGGCAGGCCGGGATGGCCGGACTTTGCCTGCTCCACGGCGTCCATGGCGAGGACCCGCACGGCATTCGCCAGATCGGAGTGAGTGACGCGGTCGGCGGAGACGGTATCTGGCACGGCGTGATCCACAAATCTTGCGGGCGGCCCTCTGAGGGGCGGGCCCTTCCAAAAGCGTGCGGCTCCTTAACACGGGGCAGGGGCGAGTCAAAGGCTCCAACGGCTTAAATCCCAAGGGAGCGTCGCCGTCCGGGCCCGGGCCCGGGGCGCGATCGGGCGCAAAACCGGTTTCCACTTTCGCCGATCAGGCTCTAGTGTCGTGTCGAATCCCGGATGATGCGATGAGCCCCACCCTCGACGATGCGATGAAACGGCTGGAGATGGCCCTCGGCCTGCTGGAGGCCTCGGTCTCCCGCCGGCTCGATGCCGACCGCCGCCGCGGCGACCTGGAGACGGAGCTTCAGCTCATGCAGGACGACCGCGCCCGTCTCGCCGTGGAGCTCGACAGCGCCCTGACGCGCCTGCAACGCTTCGAGGCGGCCACCGACGACGTCAGCCGGCGCGTGCGCCAGGCCATCGGCGCCGTGCAGAGCGTGCTCGCCCAGGCGGGGCAGCTCGAGCCGGAGGAGGGCTGACATGTCCCAGGTGACGGTGACGATCGCCGGCAAGACCTACCGCATGGCCTGCGCCGACGGGGAGGAGCAGCATCTCGAAGGCCTCGCGGCCTCCTTCGACGCCCGGATCGAGGAGATGCGCGCCGCCGCCGGCGAGATCGGCGACATGCGCCTGCACGTCATGGCGGCCATCACCCTCGCCGACGAGCTGTCCGAGGCGAAGAAGCGCATCGCCTCCCTGGAACGGGAGATGGACGAGATGAAGCGGTTCTACTCGGCCGGGGACCACCGGATCCAGGTCGCGGAAGCCCGTTTCGCCGAGAGCATCCAGCGGGTGACCGAGCGGATCGAGCGCCTCGCCCGCAGCCTCAACGCGCCGGTGCAGGAATAGGGCGCTACCGTCATCCCGGGGCGGCCGCAGGCCGAGCCCGGGACCCATAGCCGCTGACGAGGCAGAATGAGACGGGACGCTTGCCGCCCGTTGCCGACATGGCGGCGGTTATGGGTTCCGGGCTCCGCTGCGTGGCCCCGGAATGACAAAAGGAGGCGTCCTCCGAGAATCCCCCTTCCCCCCGGCCCCTATCGTCCCTACATAGGAAAGGCGGGGCTGCGGGGCGCGTCTGGAGTTCATTTCCCCGGGGCCTTATCGATCCTGAAGGGAGCTGTCCCTGACCCGGTCCCTGGACCGGGACATACGGCGCCCACCTACTTTGTAGGTTCCCGGGATCGCTTCTCCGACGGCTTTTGTGGCTCCGCACTTCATGTCTTCTTCGTCTCTTCCCGCGTTCAAGGACCAGCTTCGCAGCGAAGGCTTCGCCCGCCGCGACGGCCTGGACAAGGACTTCCGCAGGCAGGCGGCCGAGCGCATCGCCGGGCAGGTCCTGGCTCTTCCGGACCTGCGCGAACGGAACCCCGTCGGCGCCTACTGGCCCATCCGCAGCGAGGTCGATACGCGCCCGCTCATGGAGGCGCTCGTCGCCCGCGGGCAGGACGTGGCCCTCTCGCAGATCCTCCATCCCCATCTGAGTTTCCGCCTCTGGCAGCCCGGCGACGTGCTGGTGAAGGGCGGCTTCGGCGTGCGCGAGCCCGGGCCGGACGCGCCCGAGTGCTTTCCGCAGGCCCTCCTCGTGCCGCTCGTGGCCTTCGACCGGCGCGGCGGGCGCATCGGCTACGGCAAGGGCCATTTCGACCGGGCCATCGCGGCGCTCGAAAACCAGCATCCCATCTTGACCGTCGGCCTCGCCTATGCCGTTCAGGAAATCGAGCAGGTTCCGATCGAACCGCACGACCGGCTGCTCGACCTGATCGTGACGGAGTCCGAACTCATTCGGACCTGAGTACAAGGACTTCCCATGCGTCTTCTCTTCCTCGGCGACGTGGTCGGACGGGCCGGCCGCAACGTGGTGGTCGAGCGCCTGCCCGCCTTGCGCGAGCGCTGGAGCCTCGATTGCGTCGTCATCAACGGCGAGAACTCGGCCGGCGGCTTCGGCATCACGGAGGCGATCTGCGACGACCTGCTGAACGCGGGCGCGGACGCGGTGACGCTCGGCAACCACAGCTGGGACCAGCGCGAGACCCTGGTGTTCATCGAGCGCCAGCAGCGGCTCCTGCGGCCGGTCAACTATCCGCCGGGCACGCCGGGCCGCGGCGCGAATCTCATCGACACCCGTTCCGGCCACCGGGTCCTCGTCGTCAACGTCATGGGCCGCCTCTACATGGATGCTCTCGACGATCCCTTCGCGGCGGTTGACCGGGAGCTCGACGCCTGCCCCATGGGCCAGGTGGCCGATGCGGTGATCGTGGACGTCCATGCGGAGGCCACGAGCGAGAAGGAGGCCATGGGCCACCATCTCGACGGGCGCGCCAGCCTCGTGGTGGGCACCCACACCCATGTGCCGACCGCCGACCACCGGGTCCTGGCAGGCGGCACCGCCTACATGTCGGACGCGGGCATGTGCGGCGATTACGATTCCGTGCTCGGCATGCAGAAGGAGGAATCGATCCGCCGCTTTCTCCAGAAGACGCCGGGGCCCCGGATGGAGCCGGCCCTGGGGGAGGGCACCCTGTCGGGAATCGCGGTCGAGACCGACGACCGGACCGGGCTCGCCGTGCGGGTCGCGGCCCTCAGAATCGGGCCGCACCTGGAGGAATCCTGGCCCCGTTTCTGGGACTGACGGAACCCTGCAGCCTCGGCTCTCTTGGCGGGCCGCAAAACATCCCCATCTGTCCTGTCACGGAGGACCAAGGTGGATATCGAGCATAAGAAGCGCCTTTATCGGGATGTGGGGGCAACGGTGCCGGAGGCGCTGGAGCACAAGAGCGCATCCGACGTCCTGCGGGCCGTGATCACCTCCGCCAAGGGGGAGACCATCTCCATCGGGGAGATCATCGAGGCGTTCGGCGAACGCGCCTTCGGCTTCGTGCTGATCCTGTTCAGCCTGCCGAACTGCGTGCCGGCCCCGCCGGGGGTCGCGGGCGTCGTCGGAACCCCGGTTCTCATCTTCGGCATCCAGATGATGCTGGGGCACAAGCATCCGTGGCTGCCGGGCTTCATCCGGCGGCGGACCATTTCTCTCTCCAAGTTCAAGCGCCTGATCGACATCGCCGAGCCCAGGCTCCGCTGGCTGGAGAGCTGGTGCAAGCCGCGGCTGACGCAACTCTTCGGCACCGTCGGCGACCGGATGGTCGGCCTTTTCGCCTTCCTGGCGGCCCTCTCGGTGCTGATTCCGTTCCCGGGCACCAATTTCCCGCCCTCCATCGCCCTCGTCATCGTGTCCATCGCGGTGATGGAGGAGGACGGCTATCTCCTGATCGGCGGCTATCTTCTGGGCCTCGCCGGCCTGGCCTACACGGCGACGATCCTGGGAGCCTCCTACCACCTGGTCCAGGCGGCGATCACGGGCGGCTTCTCCTGGCTCGGGTTCTGATCCGGCCGTGAAGAGGCTTTGCCTCGGACGCAACTGCGTTTTATAAGCCCGCTCGGAAGCATGTCCGGGCGCCGTGGACGCCGGTTCGCCGTTTTCGGACCATGCAGCGGAAGAAATCGGGAGCGGGACCCTTCCCTAAGGGCACCGCTTCGCCATCAACATTCCGCGGCCTGACGGGCCCTTGGTCGCCAAGGCGCTCTCGGTCGCGCATAGCGGAGGCCCCATGGCCGGACATTCACAGTTCAAGAACATCATGCACCGCAAGGGGCGCCAGGATGCGATGCGCTCCAAGCTGTTCTCGAAGCTCGCCCGCGAAATCACCGTGGCGGCGAAGATGGGCACGCCCGACCCGAACATGAATCCCCGCCTGCGCGCCGCCATCCTGGCGGCCCGGGCCGAGAACATGCCCAAGGACAACATCCAGCGCGCCATCAACAAGGCGTCCGGCGCCGAGGGCGAGAACTACGAGGAGATCCGCTACGAGGGCTACGGCCCCGGCGGCGCCGCGATCATCGTCGAGGCCATGACCGACAACCGCAACCGCACGGCCTCGGACATCCGCTCCTACTTCACCAAGAGCGGCGGCAACCTCGCCGAGACGGGCGCGGTCTCGTTCATGTTCGACCGGGTCGGCCTGGTGGAGTTCGCGCCCGAGGCCGCCGATGCCGACGCCATGCTGGAAGCCGCCATCGAGGCCGGCGCCGACGACGTGGTGTCCTCCGAGAACGGCCACGAGGTCTATTGCGAGCAGACCACCCTCAACGAGGTGACCAAGGCGCTGGAGGAGAAGTTCGGGGAGCCGCGGGCCTCCAAGCTCGTCTGGAAGCCCCAGACCCCGGTCGCGGTCGACGACGAGGCGGGCGAGAAGCTGATGCGCCTCATGGAGACCCTCGAGGAGCACGACGACGTCCAGAACGTCTACGGCAATTTCGAGCTTTCCGAACAGCTCATGCAGAAGATGGCGGGATAGTCGGACAAGCGCCGCGTCTTTTCCCTCCCCCTTGTGGGGAGGAGAGCCAGTCGGTGCCAGATAGCTGGCTTGAGGAAGTATCATGGAACGCGTCCGCATCCTCGGCCTCGATCCCGGCCTGCGCAACACGGGCTGGGGCGTCATCACGGTCGAGGGGACCAAGCTCTCCTTCGTCGCCTGCGGGGTCGTGACCTCGGACGGCGACCTGGCCCTGGCGCTGCGCCTCAAGCAGCTTCACGACCGGCTGACCGAGGTGATCAGGACCTGGACTCCCGACGAGGTCTCCGTCGAGGAAACCTTCGTCAACAAGGATGCGCAGGCGACCCTCAAGCTCGGTCAGGCCCGGGCCATGTCCCTGCTGGTCCCGGCCCTCCATGGCCTCCCGGTGGCGGAATACGGCGCCAACCAGGTCAAGAAGACCGTGGTGGGCGTCGGCCATGCGGAGAAGGATCAGGTGCAGGCCATGGTGAAGATCCTGCTGCCCAAGGCCGACTTCAAGAAAGCCGACGCGGCGGACGCGCTCGCCATCGCCATCGCCCATGCCCACCACCGCAAGGCGCGGGCTTTGGCGGCGAGCTATTAAAGTGTTACATGACAACGAATGTTATTCCGGGGCGGCGTAGCCGAGCCCGGAACCCATAATCGCCGACCTGAGCCGTTCCGGATCTCCGCTCGTGTTTATGGGTCCCCGCCTTCGCGGGGATGACGCCGGAGAGGGAAAAAGGACCGTGATCGGCAAACTCAAGGGCGTGGTGGATTCCTACGGCGACGACTTCGTCATCCTCGACGTGCACGGGGTCGGCTACGTCGTCCACTGCTCCTCGCGCACGCTCCAGAACCTGCCCCAGACCGGAGAGGCGGCGGTCCTGTCCATCGAGACCCATGTCCGCGAGGACATGATCCGCCTCTACGGCTTCCGCTCGGACCAGGAGCGCGAGTGGTTCCGGCTGCTCCAGAGCGTGCAGGGCGTGGGCTCGAAGGTGGCGCTCGGCATTCTCTCCGTGCTCGATCCCGGGGCGCTCGCAACCGCCATCGCCACCGGCGACAAGGCGTCGGTCGCCCGCGGTCCCGGCGTCGGCCCCAAGCTCGCCCAGCGCATCGTATCGGAACTCAAGGACAAGGCCCCGGCCTATTCCACCGTGGACCCGGCCCTCATCCGCCTGTCCGATTCCATCGACGACAGGACCGCCCCCGTCCCGGTCTCGGACGCGATCTCGGCCCTGGTCAATCTCGGCTATCCCCAGGTCCAGGCCTCCGCGGCCGTCGCCGCCGCCCTCAAGCAGGCCGGCGAGGAGGCCGAGGCGAAGACGCTGATCCGGCTGGGTTTAAGGGAGTTGGCCCGGTAAGGCTCGGCCCGGTCTTTTCGTTCCCGTTTTGATCTTTTTAAGGATTGGCGTATGAGATCAGGACGCCCATATCCAAGCCTTCCGAAGGGTACGTTTCCTTGACCGATTCCCGCCGCCTGCTCAGCCCCGAAAAGCGCGAGGACGACGTCGACGCGTCGATCCGGCCGCTGTCGCTCGACGATTTCACGGGTCAGAAGGCCGCGCGGGCCAATCTCCAGGTCTTCATCAACGCCGCCAAGACGCGGGGCGACGCCCTCGACCACGTGCTCTTCGTCGGCCCGCCGGGACTGGGAAAAACCACGCTGGCCCAGATCGTCGCCCGCGAGCTGGGCGTGAACTTCCGCTCGACCTCGGGTCCGGTCATCGCCAAGGCGGGCGACCTGGCGGCGCAGCTGACGAACCTGGAAGAGCGCGACGTGCTCTTCATCGACGAGATCCACCGCCTCAACCCGGCCGTGGAGGAAATCCTCTATCCGGCCATGGAGGACTACCAGCTCGACCTCATCATCGGCGAGGGGCCGGCCGCGCGCTCGGTGAAGATCGAGCTGCCGAAATTCACCCTGGTCGGCGCCACAACCCGCGCGGGCCTCCTCACCACCCCCCTGCGTGACCGCTTCGGCATCCCGATCCGGCTCGAATTCTACACCGTAGACGAGCTTGAGCTGATCGTGCGGCGCGGGGCGCGGGTGATGGGGCTGAACATGAGCGAGGAGGGCGCGAACGAGATCGCCCGCCGCGCCCGCGGCACGCCCCGCATCGCGGGCCGCCTGCTGCGCCGGGTGCGCGACTTCGCCATCGTGGAGGGGGCCGAGATCGTGTCCCGCGAGCTGGCGGACAGGTCCCTGCGCCTTCTCGACGTGGATCCCATCGGGCTCGACCTCATGGACCGCAAGTACCTGACCATGATCGCCTCGTCCTTCGGCGGCGGCCCCGTGGGCATCGAGACCATCGCGGCGGCCCTGTCCGAGCCCCGCGACGCCATCGAGGACATCATCGAGCCCTACCTCATCCAGAAGGGCTTCGTGCAGCGCACCCCGCGCGGCCGCATCCTCACGCCTCATGCCTTCAAGCATCTCGGCATCCCGGAGCCCTCCCGCGAGACGGCGGCGCAGTTCGGGCTGTTCAACGGAGACGGGGATGAATGAGGCGACGGCCTCCTGGCCGCATCTCTCGGGCGCCATGCGGGACGGCGCCCACGTGCTGCCCGTGCGCGTCTATTACGAGGACACGGATTTCTCGGCCCGCGTCTATCACGCCAGCTATCTGCGGTTCCTGGAACGGGGCCGCACGGAGCTGCTGCGGGCGGTCGAGGTGGCCCAGTCCGACCTGCACGCGGAGACGGGCGGCCTCGCCTTCGTGGTCCGGAAGATGACCATCGATTTCCTGGGCGCCGCCGTCATGGACGACGTGCTCACCGTCGTGACCCGGCCGAAGGAGATGCGCGGCGCGTCGATGACGCTGGCGCAGGAGGTGCGCCGGGGCAACGACGTGCTCGTCACCGCCGATGTGATGGTGGCCGCCGTGCGCGACGGCCGGGCCGTGCGCATCCCCGACAATCTGCGGGCGGCGCTCACCGGAGAGGCCTAGCCTCCGAAATCGAGGCGAGGGTGCCGTCCAGGTAGCGTTGCAGGGTGGCGCGGGTCCCGTCCCGCCACAGGCCTGCCAGCGCGGCTCCGAACCGGTCCCGGAAGGCCGGGGCTTCCGCCAGATCCCCGAAGATGTCCCTGAGCGCCAGGAAGGCCGCCGGATCGTCCTTGGCGGCCCGGGCGGCGGCCGTCAGGCGGGCGGCGTTCGGGTCGTCCAGGGTGAAGGGTGCGCCCGCATCGTCCGTTCCGGCGCAGGACCGGCACCAGAGGGCGGAGACCAGGGCGAGGCCCGTCACGTCGGCGCCCATGCGCACGCGGTCGCGGGTCGAGGGCAGGATGAATTTCGGCTGCCGGTTCGAGCCGTCCTGGGCGAGCCGGGGGATGGTGTCGCCGATCTCCGGGTTGGAAAAGCGTGTCGCGACGATCCCGTAATAGGCGCGAAGATCGACCCCCGGCACCGGCGGCACGCACGGGATGATCTCCTCCGTCTCCAGCCTGTCGAGGAAGCCCCGCACCTGCGGGTCCGCCATGGCGTCGTGAACGTAGTGGATGCCCAGCAGGGCGGCCGGATAGGCGATGGCCGCGTGTCCCCCGTTGAGGATGCGGATCTTCATCAGCTCGAACGCGGCCACATGGGGCGTGAAGGTCACGCCAACCTCCTCCCATGCCGGCCGCCCGGCCGAGAACCGGTCTTCCAGCACCCATTGCCGGAACGGCTCGCAGAAGACCGGCCAGTTGTCCCGGATGCCGAAGCGTCCGGCGAGGAGCTCGCGCTGCCGGTCGGTGGTGGCCGGCGTGATGCGGTCGACCATGCTGTTGGGGAAGGCGACGCGCTCGCGGATATAGGCGGCAAGGCCGGGGTCCATGAGCCCGGCGAGCCCCGCCACCGCATCCAGCGTCACAGCGCCGTTGTGGGGGATGTTGTCGCACGACATCACGGTGAAGGGCTGCAGGCCCCGGTCCCGGCGCCGCCGCAGGGCGGCCACGATGGCGCCGAACACGCCCTTCGGAGCGTCGGGATGTGCCGCGTCGTACCGGATCTCCGGATGCTCCGGATCGAAGGCGCCGGTGGCGGGATCGATGCAGTAGCCGCCCTCCGTGACCGTCAGCGACACGATCCTCAGGGCCGGATCGTCGAGGGCGTCGACGATGGCGCGGGCATCCTCGCCCACGGGCACGAAGCCGGTCATGGCGGCGGTGATCCGCGCCGCATGGGCGCCGGGTTCGAGTTCGACCACCGTGGTGAGCCAGTCCTGCGCCTCCAGCGCCCGGCGCATGGCCGCATCGCCGGAGCGAACCCCGGCGCCGACGAGGGCCCAGTCCAGGTCCCGGCCGGTGTTGAACAGGTCGTCCAGATACACCGCCTGATGCGCCCGATGAAAATTGCCGACGCCGATATGGAGGATGCCGGCCCGCAGCGCCTCGCGGGAATAGGCCGGGCGGGCGACCGCGGGCGCAAGGGTGTCGAGGGTCGCGAGGCTCAAGGACTGGATCATGGGCTTGTCGGTCGAATGAGAGAGGAGGAGAGGGCTATAGCAGACCTGCGGGCTGCGACGGAGTCGCGCTGCAAAGGCGATGGCGTGAAGCTGGGCAGAGAATGCGCCGGGCGCATTTCCGACCGGCGTCCAAAGCATTCGAGAGGCCGTGCGAAGGCCAGAAATCGCGGGAAAGCCGGTCCTTTTCAGGCGGTTCGGGGCGTGGTCGCGCCATGCTGTCCCATGCGCCGAAACAGCGCTTAAACCAAGCCTTAACCCTACTGTGTGCTTAACATGTAACGCAGGAGCGCTTCTGCGTCCCAAAGTCCGTGCGCCCTTATTTTCGACAGATTCGGGGGCGAACGAACATTGATACGCAAAAAGATTTTCCTAATGCGCGGTGAGCCTTGGCTCCAAGGCTGCTCGTAGAGCGAGGACATGAGATCATGAATCCGGCTGATGTGGCCCAGGCTGCCCCTGTGGTGCACGACATGTCTCTCTTCGGCCTGTTCTGGCAGGCCCATTTCGTCGTCAAGCTCGTCATGGTGGGCCTGCTGGCGGCCTCGATCTGGTGCTGGGCGATCATCGTCGACAAGACGCTGCTCTACGGACGCACCAAGCGCGCCATGGACCGCTTCGAGGAAGTGTTCTGGTCCGGCCAGTCCCTGGAGGAGTTCTACCGCTCGCTCCAGAACCGCCCCTCCACCGGCCTCGCGGCGGTCTTCGTGGCCGCCATGCGCGAGTGGAAGCGTTCCTTCGAGGGCTCGGGCCGCTCGTTCCAGAGCCTGCCCCAGCGCATCGACAAGGTGCTCGACGTCACCATCCAGCGTGAGGTGGAGCGGCTCAATTCCCGCCTCACGGTGCTCGCCTCCATCGGCTCCGCCGGACCCTATATCGGCCTCTTCGGAACGGTGGTCGGCATCATGAACTCGTTCACCTCCATCGCGGCTTCCAAGAACACCAGCCTCGCCGTCGTGGCGCCGGGCATCGCGGAGGCGCTGTTCGCCACCGCCATCGGCCTGTTCGCGGCCATCCCGGCGGTTCTGGCCTACAACAAGCTGCAAAGCGAGGTCGGCAAGCTGCAGTCGCGGCTCGAGGGCTTCGCCGACGAATTCTCCGCCATCCTCTCCCGCCAGATCGACGAGCGCATCGGACACGCGTCTCATCATCCGGCGAACGCAGCGTAAGGGGCCTGGGCCATGGCAACGAGTGCAGGCATGGCGGGCGGCGGCGGGCGCCGCCGCAGGCGGGCCCGGCGCGCAGGCGTCATCAACGAGATCAACATGACGCCGTTCATCGACGTGATGCTGGTGCTCCTCATCATCTTCATGGTCGCGGCGCCGATGATGACCGCAGGCGTCCCGCTCGACCTGCCGCAGACGACGGCGGCGCCGCTGAACATGGATTCGAAGCCCGTGACCCTCTCCATCAAGGAGACGGGCCAGGTCTTCCTCGCCGAGGACGAACTGACCGACGACGCGATCGTCGGCAAGCTCGCGGAGGTGGCGAAGAGCGGCTTCGACGAACGCATCTTCGTGCGCGGCGACAAGCAGGTGGATTACGGGCGCGTGGCCCAGATCATGTCGATCGTCACCTCGGCCGGCTACAAGCGCGTCGCCCTGGTGACGGAACCCGATCAGCGATAGGCGAGGGAGACAGACAGCCGTGGCGTTGAAGCCGAAATTCAACCCCTCCGAACCGGGCCTCTGGGTGTCGGGCGTCGCGCATGCGGCGATCCTGGCGGCCGCCATGGTCGGGCTGTCCTCCGTCAGCGAGTTCCCCGAGGCGCAGGAAGGCATCCCGGTCGAGATCATCACCGACAATCAGTTCTCGCAGATCACCAAGGGCGAGCAGACCGCCAAGGAGGTCCTGCCCACCCCCAAGCCCCGGGCGGACCGGGTCGCGGACAAGGTCGAGCAGCGCGACCCCGGCGAGGACACGCGCGACGCGCCGGCCCCGCCGAAGCGTCCCGAGGAGATGAAGGTGGCCGAGAAGGAGGAGCCCGTCGTGGCCCAGCCTCCACCGCCGCCCCCGCCGCCGCAGCCTTCCCAGGCCGAAGCCGAGGCGAAAGCCAGGGCCGAGGAGCAGCAGAAACTGGCCGAGAAGGCCGAGGCCGAAGCCATCGAGAAGGCGCAGGCCGCCAAGGCGGAGGCCGAGGCGAAGGCCAAGGCCGCGGCGGAAGCGAAAGCCAAGGCGGACGCCGAAGCCAAGGCCAAGGCCGTCGCGGAGGCCAAGGCGAAAGCCAAGGCGGAGGCGGAGGCCAAAGCGAAGGCCGAAGCGGAAGCCAAGAAGATCGCGGAGGCCAAGGCCAAGGCGGAAGCCGAGGCGAAGGCCCGCAAGGAGGCCCAGGTCGCCAAGAAGCTCGACATGGGCGACATCCGGCAGTTCCTCGACAACAAGGAGCGCAACCAGTCCACCGGCACGACCGGGGCGGAGGTCCAGAAGACCGCCTCCCTCGGCACCGCCACGGGGACGGCCGCGAAGCTCAATCCGAGCATGCGCGACGCGCTCATGGGTCTCCTGCGCGAGCAGATCGAGCGCTGCTACACGGCGCCCATCAGCGCCTCGACCGGCACGGCCACCCCTCCGGTCATCGACATCCGCCTCAACGAGGACGGCTCCCTGATGCGGGATCCGGCCGTGCTCCAGGCCGGCGCGAGCTCCACCGACCGGGCCGTCGCCGATGCGGCCCTGCGCGCCGTGCGCCGCTGCGCGCCCTTCCGCGTCCCCGCCAAGTTCGCTCCGTTCTATACGGATTGGAAAACCCTGAACGTTCAGTTCGACCTTTCCTGATCTTAAAGCCCCTCACGCTTGAGACATGACCCCCATGATCCATCGTCTTGTGTCCCGCCTTCTCCTCGCGCTCGCCATTGCGGTGCCGTTCGCCGCGCTTGCTCCGGCGGCCCATGCGCAGCTCAGCTTCCGCGTCGGACCCGGCGGGCAGTTCCAGCCCATGCCCATCGCCATTGCGGATTTCTCCGGTGAGGGCGATCTCGGGCAGCGGGTGTCCGGCATCATCGGCAACAACCTGCAGCGTTCGGGCTATTTCGCGCCGCTCGACCCGTCGCGCTTCCCGGAGCGCCCGTCCTTCGACGCCGCGCCGCGCTTCGAGGCCTGGCGGGCGGCGGGCGCCCAGGCGCTGGTGACGGGCCGCGTCTCGCGCGACCCCGCAGGCCGCCTCAAGGCCGAGTTCCGCCTGTGGGACATCGAGTCCGGCCAGCAGCTCACCGGCCAGCAATACGTGACGGACGCCAATTTCTGGCGCCGGGTCGGCCACATCATCTCCGACGCGGTCTACTCCAAGATCACCGGCTTCGGCGGCTTCTTCGACACCCGCATCGTCTTCGTCGACGAGTCGGGCCCGAAGGAGAACCGCCGCAAGCGCCTGGCGATCATGGACCAGGACGGCGCCAACGTCCGCTACCTCACGCAGGGTGAGAACCTCGTGGTCACCCCCCGTTACTCGCCCGCCACCCAGGACATCACCTACATGTCCCAGGCGGAAGGCCAGCAGCCGCGCGTGCAGGTGATCAACCTGGAGACCGGTTCGCGCCAGATCCTCGGCAACTTCCCCGACATGGCCTCCTCCCCGCGCTTTTCGCCGGACGGGCAGCGCATCGTCATGAGCCTGCAGCAGGGCGGCAACGCGAACATCTTCATGATGGACCTCAATTCGCGCGCCACGACCCGGCTCACCTCGACGGCCGCCATCGACACCTCGCCGTCCTTCTCGCCGGACGGCAGCCAGATCGTGTTCGAGAGCGACCGCGGCGGCAAGCAGCAGATCTACGCCATGAACGCTGACGGCTCGAACCAGCGCCGCATCTCCTTCGGCGAGGGCGCCTATTCGCAGCCGGCCTGGTCGCCGCGGGGCGACTACATCGCCTTCACCAAGCAGCGCGCGGGCGGCTTCGCCATCGGCATCATGAAGCCGGACGGCTCCGACGAGCGCATCCTGACCGAAGGCTTCCACAACGAAAGCCCGACCTGGGCGCCCAACGGCCAGTACATCCTGTTCTTCCGCGATCCGGGCGGGCAGGCGGGCGGCAAGCTCTACATGGTGGACATCACCGGCCGCGTGGAGCTGCCCGTGCCGACGCCGTCCTTCGCGTCGGACCCCACCTGGTCCCCGCTCCTGAGCGAGACCCGGTAAGCGGCCATGACGAAAGCGGGGCGCCTCGGGGCGCCCCGTTCGTTTTCGGGTCAGACGCCGCGCGGCGCCGCCGTGCCGGGCATGTCGTCCTTGCGCCCCTTCAGCTTGAAGGCGAGGACGAGGAGCGCGATGCCGAAGAACAGGGCATAGGCCCCGATCCACCAGGTCAGCACCACGGCGCCGACGAGCGGCGCGACAAGCAGGGCGATGCCGAACAGGACCGAGACCACGCCGCTGAAGATCAGCCAGCCGCGTCCATAGGTCGGGTTCAGCTTGAAGGCGGCGACGATCATCAGGATGCCGGTGATCAGCGACCAGAACGCCATGAGGGTGACGAAGAACACCACCGTCAGCCCCGGCCAGGCGAAGGCGACGATTCCGACCAGGATGTTCACGATGCCCTCCAGCACCAGGAGGCCCCACCTCTGGTGGTGCGAGGCGGCCCGCACGGCGGCGACGATCGCGAAGACCCCGTCGACGAGCATGTAGGCCGAGAAGAAGAGCACGAAGGACAGGATCGCGGCTCCCGGCCAGAAGAAGGCGATGAGGGCGAAGAGGATGGCGAAAGCCCCGCGCAGGGCCACCGCCCACCAGTTCTGCGCCAGGAGGGCGCTCATCGCCTGAGCGCGATCGAAGGACTCGTGGGGATGCGAATACCCGGACGCCATGGTCGTCTCCCTTGAAGGCGGCAATGCCCTAACGGAAAGGTATATATTCAAGACTCCGGATTGGCAGCCGCTTTCTCGTCTTCCGACGGCGCGGTGCTGATTTCCTTCACTTTCGCCAGGCGGCGCCTGAGCCGCATCTTGCGGCGCCGGATGCGGATGCGGCGCTTGAGGCGGAACGCGCGGATCAGGAGCGCGGCGCCGAACCAGACCAGGGCGATCACCAGCGGCGACACGACGATGACCGGGAAGAGTGTGATCAGAATCGCCAGGGCCAGGAGGGCGAAGCCGATGATCGCGATGCTGCTGGCCTCGGTCGCCGTGAGTGACTTGGAGTTGACCGCCTTGCCGATGCTGCCGCTGAGCGCGAGCGCTCCGACCGCAATCCGCCGCACGCCGCCCTTCTTGTACTTCACGGAGCGCCGGGAGCGCATGTTCCGGGCCTGGCGGCGACGGGCCTGCCAGCCGGGGACGATCTCGGTCGCTTTGGCCAGATCCTCCAGGTACATGGCCTCCATGGCTTCCGCGAAGGTCGGGTCCTCCACCACCACGTCGAGCTCCCAGTTGGTGGCCCAGCTCGCGAGGTTGAGATTGGTGGACCCGACGCGGGCCCAGCGCCCGTCCGCGACGGCGGTCTTGGCGTGGAGCATCGACCCGTTCCACTCGAACACTCGGATGCCCGCCTCGATCAGGGACCGGTAGCCTGCCCGCACGATGGGCTGGAGCGCCGGGACGTCGCTCGAGCCCGGCACGAGCAGACGGACGTCCACCCCGTCCCGGGCGGCTTCCCCCAGAGCCTGGATGTAGGACGTGGTGGGGACGAGATAGGCGTCCGTGAGCCAGAGGTTGCGCTGCGCGGTCGCGGCGATGAACTGGTCGAGCCGGTAGGTGCGGAACATCCCCGGCTGGCCGTTGATCACCCGCGCCGGCACCGTGCCGGCGATCGGGATGGTGCCGGGCTCGACGAGCTGGTCCCGGGGGATCGGCGCACCGGCCCGCGCCCAGCTCTCGGCGAAGGACACATCGAGGTCCGCCACGACGGGGCCTTCCAGGGACAGCCCCGTATCGCGCCAGGGCTCTTCCGAGTCCTTGCCCTCCCAGTTGTCCGAGATACACAGGCCGGACACGAAGGCGATCCGCCCGTCGACCGTGATGAGCTTGCGGTGGTCGCGCCGGATCCAGAGCGGGTCCGTCAGCCGGGGCGGATTGAAGACGCGCACCTCCACGCCCGCCTGCCGCAGCCTGCGCCAGAACCGGGGCAGCGCCCGCGTCGTCGAGCCGAGCCAGTCGTAGAGGATCCGCACCTTCACGCCGGCTCGGGCCCGCTCCATGAAGGCCTCGGCGAAGACGGCGCCGGTCTCGTCGTCGGCGATGATGAAGTTCTCGAAGTGGACGATCCGCTCGGCCGACCGGATGGCTTCGAGCCAGGCCGGGTAGTTCTCCCGGGAATCGCGAAGCAGGGCCACGGCATTGCCGAGGCGCAGGTCGCTGTCGGCGATGCGCGCGAAGGCACGCTCCAGGCGAAGTTCGCCGGAGCCGTGCTGCCTGATGTTGCCGAGGCTCGCGAGCTGAGCGGTTGTCGTATCCATGTCCCTTTAACGCACGAAACGGCCTTTCGGCTCTCGCAAAGGTCAAGCTTGTGCACAATGTTGCAGAGGATGCGGCCGTTGCCACCTCCTTGCCGCATTCACTCTCGATTAACCCTGCGCCCAGGTTTCTCGGCCCGGGCGCGATTCACCTTATCCTTCAACTCTCCATCAAGGTTGATGGAACCCTCCCTTAACTATCCGCGGATATAGAAGACACAACGTTCGGCAGACGTATGTGTAAGGAGTATTGCCAATGATGACGTTGCGCGCCGTCAAATTCGCCGCTGCCATCGTCCTCGCCCTCGGGGCGGCGGCGTGTTCGTCCAACAAAGATGAGATGGCTGGCGGAGCCGGCGGGTTCGGGGCCGGCGGAGCGGCGACTCCGGGCAGCGCCCAGGACTTCGTCGTCAATGTGGGCGACCGCGTCTTCTTCGAGACGGACCAGACGGACCTGACCCCGACCGCCGTGGCGACCCTCGACAAGCAGGCCCAGTGGCTGAGCCGCTATCCGAACTACACCTTCATCATCGAAGGCCATGCGGACGAGCGCGGCACCCGCGAGTACAACTTCTCGCTCTCCGCCCGCCGTGCCCAGAACGTGCGCGACTACCTCGTGTCGCGCGGCATCGACGCCTCGCGCTTCCGCACCGTGTCCTACGGCAAGGAGCGCCCGGTGGCGGTCTGCAACGACATCTCCTGCTGGTCGCAGAACCGCCGCGCGGTCACCGTGCTCAGCGCGGGTGCCGGTGCGTAAGAGGCCTGAAGGGGCTTCCGCCTGAAACAATCGCGCGCCGCCACATTATCGCCGTGGCGGCGCTTATGTGTTATCGGCACGGTCACTGAGACCTTTACGGTATCCATGATGTTTCGTCGCCTGATCGCCTGTTTCGCCTTCGTCACCATCCTGGCCGCACCTGCCGCCGCGCAGGATGCCGCCGATGCCATCGTTCGCATCAACCGGCTGGAGAGCCAGTTCCGGCAGATGTCGGGACAGATCGAGGAGCTCCAGTTCGAGAACCGCCAGCTCAAGGAGCAGCTCCGCAAGTTCCAGGAGGACGTGGAGTTCCGCTTTCAGGAGGGACGCGGCGGCTCCAAGGCCGCGCCTCCGGCGGCCGCGCCCGCCCGCCCGGCGCAGCCCCAGGCCCAGCCGCAGCGGCGCAGCGACGTGTTCGATCCGTCGGAGGCGCCCGGCGCCCCCGGCGCGCCGCTTCCTCTCGGAAGCACGCCCCCGTCCGCGCCCCTGGCCTCGGCAGACGCCGTCAGCCCCATGCCGATCCCGAGAGGAGCCGTGAGCGGCATCGAGGAGCTGATCGAGAGCGACGAGATGGCCGCGGGCGGTGGACCGCTCGACCTCAGCCCGGCCAGCCGCACCTCGGCGATCCCCCAGGGCGCCGGCGGGGCGATCCTGCGCGCCAACCCCGACCAGAGCGTCGCCGCCGCGAGCGTCAGCGATCCCCGTTCGGACTACGCGACAGCCTATGCCTACCTGACCCGGCAGCAATTCGATCAGGCTGAAATGGGTTTCCGCCGCTTTCTGCAGTCCAACCCCCGGGACAAGCTGGTGCCGGACGCTTCCTACTGGCTCGGCGAGACCTATCTGCAGCGGGGCCGCTATCGCGAGGCCGCCGAGCAGTTCCTGAACGTCTCGACGGACCATCCCGACGCCGCCCGCGCGCCCGAGGCGCTTCTCAAGCTCGGGGTCGCCCTCAGCGGGCTCGGAGCCCACGACCGGGCCTGCGCGGTCTATGCGGAGATCGAGCGCAAATATCCCCAGGCTCCCGCCACCGTGCGCCAGGGTGCCGAGCGCGAGCAGAAGCGCGCCAAGTGCAGTTGAGCGGCGTGCCCGCACCTCGCTGACGCGTGACCGCCGTCCCCCCATCTGATTCCGATTGGTCCGGCGATGGGCTGGACCGTCTCTTTTCGTCCCTCGGGAATGCCGGCGGCATCGTGGCGGCCGTCTCGGGCGGGCCCGATTCCATCGCTCTCATGCATCTGCTGGCCCGCTGGCGCGCCGGGGCGCCGCGGCCCCGCATCCTGGTCGCCACCGTCGATCACGGGCTGCGGCCGGAATCCGCCGAAGAGGCTGCCTTCGTCGCGCGGGAGGCAGGCGCCCTGGGCCTGCCGCACCGAACCCTCGCCTGGACAGGCGACAAGCCCCGGACCGGCCTGCAGGAGGCCGCGCGCGAGGCGCGCTACCGCCTTCTCGTCCACCAGGCCCGGGAGGAGGGCGCCTCCCATCTGGTGACCGCCCATACGCAGGACGATCAGGCCGAGACGGTTCTGATGAGGATGGCGCGGGGCTCCGGACTGGCGGGCCTCGCAGGCATGCGCGCCGAACGGGACCGGGATGGGGTCCGCCACGCGAGACCTCTGCTGACCTGCTCCAAGACATCGCTGGTGAGACTGTGCGAGGGGCAGGGCTGGCGTTACGTCGATGATCCTTCCAACCGCAACGAGGCCTTCGCGCGGGTGCGCTGGCGGGGAATCATGCCGGCGCTGGCGGCGGAGGGATTGACGGCGGAGCGCCTCGCCCGCCTCGCCGAACGGCTGGCACAGGCGGACGAGGCCCTGGACGCCAAGGCGCGGGAGGCCCTGTCGCTCGCCGGGGCGGCCGGCGACGGGGACGGGATTGTCCTAGAGGCAGGACGCCTTGCCGAGGAGCCGTTCGAGATCGCCCTGCGCATGCTGACCGCAATGCTCGAAAGGAGCGGCGCCCGCCTCGAAGCCAGCCGCCTGCACCGGATCGAGGCCTGCACGCGCCGGCTCCGGGAGGCGATCCGCGCCGGGGAGGAGCTGCGCGCGACCGTTGCGGGGCAGCTCGTCCGGCTCGATCCGTCCGGGCGACTGACCGTCCGGCCGGAGCCGCCGCGCCGCCGGGGCGTTAGGCCTATGTCTTATCCATAAGCCCCAAAGATGATGCCCCATGCCCGCCTCATTCCCTTGGCAAGGGAGGAGCGTGTGCCTACATTGACTTTAGCCGCGTGAGGGATCGCCTCGCGCTTCATCTCCCTCTGGGGCAGAATCTGATCCGATGAATTCAAATTTCCGCAACTTCGCCCTGTGGGTCGTCATCTTCCTCCTGGTACTGGCACTCGTGACCCTGTTCCAAAGCCCGGGTCATCGGACGGGCGGCGGCGATATCGCATACAGCCAGCTCCTCAGCGAGGCGGATGCCGGGCGCATCTCGAACGTGGTCATTTCCGGTCCCGAGATCAGCGGCACCTACACGGACGGACGCACCTTCACGACCTATGCGCCGAACGACCCCATGCTGGTGTCGAAGCTGCAGCAGAAGGGCGTCCAGATCACGGCCCGGCCCCAGTCGGACTCGACCCCCTGGTTCATCGCCGTCCTCATGAACATCCTGCCCATCGCCCTGTTCATCGGCGCCTGGGTCTTCCTGTCCCGACAGATGCAGAACGGCGCCGGCCGGGCCATGGGCTTCGGCAAGTCGAAGGCGAAGCTTCTGACGGAGGCGCATGGCCGTGTGACGTTTGAGGACGTGGCGGGCATCGACGAGGCCAAGGAGGACCTTCAGGAGGTGGTGGAGTTTCTGCGCGATCCGCAGAAGT
>NZ_JBHSBQ010000126.1:0-34635 GCF_042650665.1 Microvirga sp. GCM10011540
AGTTTCATCGGTTTCCTCCCTGAAGCCTCTGTCGGGCAGGGCTTCTGTCGAACGGGCGCGGCACGGCGCACCGGCCGGCACGTTCCCGGCACCCGCGATACTGCAGATAACCAAGTTGCCTGACAAGTGGAAAATTGCTACCCGTTTGAAAGTAGGAAGATGGTCGGGCACAACCGACCGCCGCGAAGGCAACTGGTGCAGGAGGAACGACTCACGATGGCAATTCCCGAGACAATGCGGCAGGTCCGCTTCGAAGGGGCTGGCGGCCCTGAGGTCATCCGGCTGGAGAATGCCCCGGTTCCCAGTCCCGGTAAGGGCCAGGTCCTGATCGAAGTGGCTGCGGCCGGGGTAAACCGGCCCGATTGTCTCCAGCGGGCGGGCGGCTACCCTCCCCCGCCTGGCGCAACCGACATTCCCGGCCTCGAAGTCTCGGGCCGAATCGTCGCCCTCGGCGACGGCGTCGAGAGGCTGCAGGTCGGCGAGGAGGTCTGCGCGCTCGTCGCCAGCGGCGGCTATGCGGAGTACTGCGTCGCTGACGAACCGCTCTGTCTCCCGATTCCCGGTCCCCTCTCCTTGCTCGAAGCGGGCGGAATCCCGGAGACGTATTTCACGGTCTACGACAACGTGTTCACCCGTGGCCGGCTCAAGGCGGGCGAGACGCTCCTGGTCCATGGCGGGTCCAGCGGGATCGGCTCGACGGCCATCCAGCTCGCCAAGCAGGCGGGAGCGATCGTCTATGCCACGGCAGGCTCGCAGGAAAAGTGCGATTTCTGCCGGTCGCTCGGTGCGGATGCGGCCATCAACTACCGCAATCAGGATTTCGTCGAGGAGGTTCGCAATCTCACCGACAAGCGGGGCGTGGACGTGGTCCTCGACATGGTCGGCGCCCCTTACATCGCCCGTAATCTCTCTATTCTGGCCCTCGAAGGCAGGTTGGTTCAGATCGCCTTCCTGCAGTCGAGCAAGGCCGAGATCGACTTCACGCCCGTCATGATCCGCCGCCTCACCATTACCGGCTCGACCCTGCGTCCGCGTTCGGTCGAGTTGAAGGCCGCGATTGCCGAGGCGCTGCGCCGGAACGTCTGGCCACTCCTTGAAAAGGGAGCTGTCAGGCCGGTCCTGCATGCTACCTTCCCCCTCGAGGAGGCGCGCGCCGCGCACGAGTTGATGGAATCGAGCGCCCATCAGGGTAAGATCATGCTGGAGATCCGCCGATGAGTTCCCATGCTGGCCGCGTCGCTCTGGTGACCGGAGCCGGACGCGGCATCGGGCGGGCCATGGCGGACGCCCATTCTGCCGCCGGGGCCAAGGTGGCCTATCTCGACCACGATCCCGCTCTCGCGGAAGAGGCGGCGGCCGCCGCCAAGCAGCGCGGCTGCGAGGCCATGGCGCTGTCGGCCGACGTGGCGGACGATCAGGCGGTAGCAGAGGCGTGCCGCCGGGTTTCCGAGACCCTCGGCCCCATCGAGATCCTCGTCAACAATGCCGGCATCTCACCCAAGTCGGGGGCCGACGGAAAACGCTCCCCGGTCTGGGACATGAAGCCCGACGAGTGGCGCCGGGTCATCGACGTCAATCTGACCGGCGGCTTCAACTGCGTGCGGGCTGTGGTGCCCGGGATGCGGGAACTCGGTCGTGGACGCATCGTCAACATCTCGTCGGTCGCGGGCCGGACCTATTGCGACATCGTCGGGGTTCACTATGCCGCGTCCAAGGCAGCCCTGATCGGCTTCACCAAGCACTTGGCCGGAGAACTCGGCCCGGATGGGATCACCATCAACGCCATCGCTCCAGGCCGGATCGACACGCCGCTGATGCGCGGCTCCGCTCCGGAGGCCAATGAGGCGGCGCGTCTTGCGACCCCTCTGCGGCGGCTTGGAAGTCCGGAGGACGTGGCGAGCATGTGCCTCTTCCTGACGTCGGACGGCGCCGCCTTCGTGACCGGTCAGGTCTGCGACGTGGCAGGCGGCTGGCTGATGACGTGACAAGCGGAATGGATCGAAGCGGAACGATGTTCGACTTCTCGCAAAAGACCCTGTTCCTCACCGGAGCCAATGGCAGCATCAGCCGTGCCATTGCGAGGATCTTTTTCGGCCTGGGCGCCAATTGCGTCCTGACCGATCTGGACGAGTCCGGAATCCAGACCTTCGCGAACGACCTCGACCCCTCGGGCGAACGCGCCCTCGGTCTGCGGCAGGACGCAGCCAGCTCGGCGGATGCGGAAAACGCCGTGGCTCTCGCCAGCGACCGTTTCGGCAAGGTCGACTTCGTCGTGACCGGAGCAGGCCTCTACCGCGATCAGATGATCGCGGACATGACGGACGAGCAGTGGCGCCAGTCGATCGACATCAATCTGAGCGGCGTCTTCTATACGTGTCGCGCCGCCATCCCGGTTCTCGCGGACGGCGGCGCCATCGTGAACATTGCCTCCATGGCCGGCCACAGGGGCAGCTACAAGCACGCGCATTACGCGGCGGCGAAGGGCGGAGTGCTCACCTTCTCCCGGTCGCTCGCCCTCGAGCTCGCCCCTCGCATCCGGGTCAATGCGGTCTCGCCCGGTCTCATCGAAGGTCCGATGGTGCAGCCGCTGCTCGATGCGCGCGGGCCCGAGCTGATGGCACAGACGCCGCTCAAGCGCCTCGGCACCCCGGAGGAGGTGGCGCGCCTCGTCACGTTCCTTTGCTCCGACTGGGCCAGCTTCATCACGGGTGAAACGGTGCACGTCAATGGCGGCCTCTACATAGCCAGCTGACGCCGCCAGGACAGCCAACCAAGGACAATCTCCCATGGCACAACATTCACGCGACATCCTTGGCCGAGCCCCCTCCTTGGCAGATACCCTCGCCCTGCGCCTGAGGGACGAGATCGTATCGGGGCGATTGCGTCCCGGCGAACGGCTCGCCACCGAGCAGCAGATTTCCGAGACCTACGGCGTCAGCCGCCCGACCGTCCGTGAGGCGATCGGGCGCCTCAAGCATGACGGGCTCGTCGTGACGCGCCAGGGGGCGGGAGCCTTCGTGGCCGATCCGGGGGCGGTTTCCGTGTTCCGGCTCGACGTTGCGGATTTCACCGACAAGGAGGAGATCCGGAACATCGTCGAACTCCTGATGGCCATCGAAGCCAGCGCCACGGAGCACGCCGCCGCCCGCAGATCCGACAAGGATCTGCGCAACATCCAGGCGCAGCTCGACGCAATGCAGGCCGCAATCGACCGGGGAGAGCCGGGGGTCGAGGAAGATCTCGCCTTCCACCGGTCGATCATCGAGGCCACCGGAAATCCATTCTTCCGTGATCTGTCCGATTTTCTCGACCGCCGCGTCCGCACCTTCATTCGCACCGCGCGTGCCAACACGGCCCGGCTCGAAGGGCTGACCCAAGCCGTGCAGGCCGAGCATCAGGCGATCTTCGACGCCATTGCGCGTCAGGATGCATCCGGCGCCCGGCTGGCCGCCGAGACACACCTGAAGAACGCGGCGGGCCGGCTTGCGCTTTATCTGAAGCCGTAGCCAGCCTCGACAGGCCCGACATTCTGCTTATTCCTTGGAGAGGATCCAGGGGGCGAGGACGCCGACGCCGGCGACCAGAGCGCCCATCAGCGTCAGGACGACGGGAATCGGGAGAAACGAAAGAGCCCCGCCGACCACGAGAGGCCCGATTCCCTGGGCCGCAAATATGCAGAAGGCGAACAGGGAGATCGCCGAGCCGCTCGCTCCCGGCGCCAGCTCGGCCGCATGGGTCTGGAACTTGTTGTGGAGCATGAAATAGGCGAACCCCAGCAGCGTGAACGACGCGATGTTCCAGGTCCAGGGCAGTGGAAACGCGAAGGCGATGAGCGCCGCGCCGCTGCCGAGTCCCCCGGCCCAGCTCATCCACCGAGGCCCGAGCAGGCCGATGACCCTCCGCACCGTGAGCGCATAGAGCACTCCGCCCAACCCGAACCCTCCCAGCACAAGTCCTGCCTCATAGGTGCCCGTGCCGAAGCGTTCGAAGAGGATGGCGGCAACGAACGGGAAGAGCCCGTAAGCCGCGACGGCGCCGAGGATCACCAGGCAGAACAGGAAGACGGCTCTCCGGCTCGAAAGGATCTTTCCGTGCTGACGGAAGATAGAACCTCGCGAGAGGCCCTCCCCGACCCGCGGGCTGTGCGGGAGGACCATGAAGGCGACCGTGATTGCCGCCGCCATGAGCGCGCTCGTCAGCAGAAACACGGCTCGCCAGCCGAAGAGTTCCGACACCACGCCGGATACGGCAGCCCCGAGCATCTGACCGAGAATCGAGGCAACGAGGAAGCGGCCGAGCGCCACCTGGCGTTCCGCGACGCTGACGCTGTCGCTCAGGGCGGCGATGGCGACGGGAATGATGCCGCCCGCGGCAAAACCCGAGATGCCTCGCACGACGGCAAGGAACGGGAATGCCGGAGCCAGGGCGCAGGCGAGAAAGAGAACCGATACGATCGCTCCGCACAGGACGATCAGCCGTGTCTTGCCGATGGCATCGGCGAGAGGGCCGAGGATCGGCTGGCCGAGAGCGTAGGAGAAGGCAAAGGCCGTCACGAGCAGGGAGGTCGCACCGAGGGAGACCGCGAACTCTGCGGACAGGAGCGGCACCATCGGGTCCACGATCCTGATGCCGAACCCACTGGCGAAGGCACATGCTCCCAGAACCGGCGCGAGCCCTTTCATCGTGCGTGACGCCTGCGCACTTCTCGGATGACGGCGGAATTGTCCCAATCCCCCTCCCCGTTCTCGATGCAGCCCTCCAGAAGGCCCATGAGAATTTCGGCCATGGGCAGATGCTGGCCCACGCGCCCGGCTTCGGAGAGGATCAGGCCGAAATCCTTGCGGCTCTGGACGATCCGCCCCTGCGGCGCGAAATCGCCCTTGATCATTTTCGCGCCCTTGACGTCCATGATCTGGGAGTAGGCGGCGGATTGCTTCGCAATGGCGAGGAAGGCGGCGGGATCGAGTCCGATCCGCTCCGCGAAGACCAGCGACTCCGCGAGCGCGGCCCGATTCAGCCCCAGGGCGAGGTTGATCGCGAGCTTGGCCCTGCTCGCATCGCCCGCAGGCCCGACATAGACGTGGCGGGGATAGATCGCCTCGATGACGTCCGCGCATCTTGCAGCCTCGTCCCGGTCTCCGGCGACCAATCCGAGGCCCTCGCCCTTGGCAACCTGTCCGCTGCTTCCCGACACGGGAGTGTCGAGAAAAACCATTCCCCGCGAGGCGCAGCGGGAGGCGAGCGAAGCAATCCGTTCTGGGTCGCAGGTCGCGGTGCAAAGGACGGCCGGCGGCCGTTCTGCTCCGGCGAGACCATTCTCGCCCTCCACGACCTGCTCGACCTGATCGACCGTCAGCACGGCGATGAGCACGACATCGCATGAGTGCCCCACATCGGCGACGGATGCCGCGGTGCGTCCGCCCCTCGCTTCCAATTCATCGCATTTCGACCGGTCGAGATCGAAACCCAGAACGTCGAGACCTGCACCGATCAGGCGCTGGGCAAGAGCGCTGCCCATGAGGCCGAGACCGATCAGGCCAACCTTTCGCGCCATCGCACACCCCTTCCGTCGAAAGCAGCGGTCATGGAACCGCCGGAGACGAGCCATCACGCCACGGGTTCCGTGCCGCTCTCCTCCACGAGGAGGCTGTCGAGAGCCCTGTAGAGCGTGGTGAAATCCTGATCTCCCATGCCGTGCTCCAGGGCTCGCGCCAGGAGACGCGCGGTGAGCGGGCCATAGGCCGCCGGTAGACCGACTTCCTGCTCCAACTCCACCGCCATCGCCAGATCCTTGGCGAGATTCGTAACGGCCGAGCGGCCGTCGAAGGTGCCCGAGAGGATGTGGTTGGGGAAACGCGCCTCGCTGATGAAGCTCCGGGCGTTTCCGGCGTTGATGACGGCCACGGCGTCCGCCAGTTCGATCCCCGCGGCTTCGGCCACGCGACAGCCTTCGCTCGTTGCCAGGAAGATGGTGTGGCAGATCATGTTGTGAACAAGCTTCATCGTATGGCCGGCGCCGGTGGGGCCGAGATGAAAGATCCGCGTGGCGATGCGGTCCAGCACCGGACGCACATGGGCAAGCGGCTCATCCGGCCCGCCGACCATCAATGTCAGGCGACCTGCATCCGCCGCCTGAGCGCCGCCCGTCATGCCTGCATCGAGATAGGCCCTGCCGCGACCGGCCACGAGACCCGCCAGCTTCTTGGTCTCTCCCGGGCGCGAGGTGGTGAGGTCGACGAGCACCTGACCGGGTCCGTCGACGGCGAGAATGCCCTCGGAGCCGCTCAGGCACTCCTCGATCTCGGCACTGCCTGGAAGCACGAACAATATGAACGTGCACCTTTGTGCAATCTGGGCAGGAGGAGCAATCGCGACATCGTCGGAGAGCCCCGCTCTTCCCCGCGCGGTCTCGCTTACATCCCAGGCGCCGCCGAGCAGCCCTGCCTCGTCGAGGCGCCTTGCGATTCCGGTGCCCATTCGTCCCAGACCGATGACGCCGACGTTCCGTTCCGAGGTCATGAGCGGTCCTTGCGATTCAGGGGCACGATGGATGGCTCTTTGGCTGTGTTCATGCGGGTTTCGTCGTTCCGCCGCGCACAAGGCCGAGCAGCGGCGTCAGGGCGACGAGAGCCGCGACGGCAAGGAGACCGGCCGAGAGAGGCTTCTCGATGAAGATCAGCGGGTCGCCCGCCGAACTGATCATCGCCTGTTGGAGCGAACGTTCGAGGATGGGACCCAGGATCATCGCCAGGATCAACGGAGCTGCCGGGAATCCGCCCTTGCGCAGGAGATAGCCGAAGACCCCGAAGGCGATCATGACGCCGACATCGAACGTGGAATTGTTGACGCTGTAGGCGCCCACGATGCAGATCACCACCACGACCAGCGAGAGAATGCTGTAGGGCACCCGAAGCAGCTTCACCCACAGGCCGACCAACGGAAGGTTGAGGGCTAGAAGCATGAAGTTGCCCAGATACATGGATGCAATCGCCCCCCAGAAAATGTCCGGGTGTTCCTGGATCAACTGCGGTCCCGGCCTGATGCCGTGGATCATGAGCGCGACCAGGATCATCGCGATGGAGGCGTTGCCGGGAATCCCCAGTGTCAGGAGTGGGATGAAGGACGATACGGAGGCTGCGTTGTTCGCCGACTCGGGAGCGGCCACGCCCTCGATGGCTCCATGGCCGAACTGCTCGGGGTGCTTCGAGATCTTCTTCTCCACCGCATAGGACACGAAGGAGCTTATGATCGCTCCCCCGCCGGGGAGGACGCCGATGAAGAACCCGAACAGCGATCCCCGGGCAATCGGTGCCCAGCTCCGCTTCCAATCCTCCCGCGTCGGCAGGATGTTCTTGATGCCGGTCTTGAGGGCGGCGGGCTGCTCGGGCGCCTCCAGATTGCTCAGTACCTCGGCGATGCCGAACAGCCCCATCGCGACGACGACGAAATCCAGTCCGTCCGTGAGGTTCGGCAGACCGAACGTGAAGCGCTCGGCTCCCAGGACCGGATCGAGGCCGACGGTCCCGAGGAGCAGGCCCAGAACTCCCATCATCAAGCCCTTGAGGGCTGAGCCGCCAGACAGGTAGACCGCCATGGTGAGGCCCAGGAGCACCAGGGAGAAGTATTCAGCAGGTCCGAACCGAAGGGCGAACTCGGCCAGGATGGGGCTGATCAGGGACAGGCCAATGACGCCGAGCGTGCCGGCGATGAAGGATCCGATGGCCGCGACCCCGAGTGCAGCGCCGGCCCGTCCGCTGCGGGTCATCCGGTATCCGTCGAGGCACGTGACGACCGATCCCGCCTCACCCGGGATGTTCAGGAGAATCGACGTGGTGGAGCCGCCGTACATGGCTCCATAGAAGATGCCGGCCAACATGATGACCGCCGATACGGGCTCCATGCCATAGGTCAGCGGCAGCAGCATGGCGATGGTGGCAGGCGGCCCGAGCCCCGGCAATACGCCGATTGCCGTCCCGAGAACGGCACCGAAACCGGCATAAGCCAAGTTCCAGGGAGAAAGGGCGACGGCAAATCCGCTGGCGAGGTTTTCCAACATTGTCCGAGGTCCCTATGGGCCGAAAACAGCGCCCAGGATTCCCTCGGGCAGAGGAACGTCCAGGACCCGGTCGAACAGGAGATAGCTGCCCGCCGCCAGGACGACGACCGTCAGGATAGATCCCCATCCGAGCCTCACCCCAAGGATCAGGAGCAGGACGGCGGCGAGCAATGCCGTGGCAAGCACGTAGCCCAACGGGTCGAGGAGAGCCACGAACGCAACGAAGCCCAGGATGGCCAGAACAGGACGCCTCGTCTCGACGAAAGGCTCCCCGCCCGAGCTGCGTCCCCGGAAATCCTGAAAAATGAGCAGGGCGGACAGGATCGTGAGACCCAGTCCGCCCAGGAAGGGAAAGAACCCGGGCTGCGGCTCGCTCGGTGTGCCGATCTCAAGCCTGATTGCGCCGGCGATTGCCCCCACGCCCAGCAGGAGGAAGAATCCTCCCGCCACCAGGTCGCCGGACTTCAGACCGCGACGAGCCTCAGCCATGGCCATCCCTTACTTCTTCAGCGAGGAGCCGAGCTCCTTGTGAAGATTGAACTCGGTCCGCCATACCTTCCCGAATTCGTCCGGACCCAGATACTGGATGCGGTCGCCGAAGGACTTGATCATGGCCTGGACCGTCTTGTCCTCGGTCATCTTCTTGCAGGCATCCGCAAGCTTCTCGATGATCGGACGCGGCGTTCCCTTCGGAGCGAGCATCCCGCGCCACAGGTAGTAGACGACATCGACCCCCTCCTCCTTGGCCGTGGGAACGTCCGGGAGGTTCGGGTCGCGCTCGTCGTCCAGAACCGCGAGGGGACGGAGCTTGCCGGACTGGATGTAGCTCATGAAGGTGGTCGTGGGATTGATCGCCACGTCCACGTGTCCGCCCAGGAGCGCCAGGGTCGACGGACCGCCGCCGTCATGGGGAACGTTTCGGCTCTCGATGCCGGTAATCTGGGAAATCTGCTTCCAGGTCAGATCCGCCTGGCTCCACGGACCTGCATTGCCGAACACGAGCTTGCCCGGATTCTCCTTGGCCCAGGCGATCATTTCCTTGAAGGTCTTGTAGGGAGCGTCGGGCTTCGTGGCCACCATGACGGGGCTGTAGTTGATACGGCAGATGGGATCGAGATCGTCTGGTCCCTTGGAACGGCCTTCGACCGCTGGGAGCGTCGTGCTCCAGTTGGGGCCGCCGAACAGGAGGGTATAGCCATCCGCCGGAGCCCTGGCGACCTGATCCGACCCGATCGCCCCGCCTCCGCCCGGCTTGAGCTGGATGATGATCGGCTGACCGAGATACTCGCTCGCGACGCTGGTCACGGCTCGCGCGGTCATGTCATGGGACCCGCCGGCGCCGGCCGGAATGATCAGGGTTATGGGTTTCGTGGGGAATTCCTGGGCCTGTACTGCCCCAAAGCCGAGGATGCCCGCAAGGGCACAGGTAATGGCGACGGTTCGCGCGCTTCGCATGGTCATCGTACTTCCTCCTCTGTCGTTCTTCGTTAGGGGGAACCCCTTCTCCGTGGTCTGCATGGAGGCTCGATTGCCAATTGGCGTCTTGGCGGGAGGAGAGTTTTTACGGCGGAGTGATCGACCCTCTGCTTTCGATCCTCGCCCTTCTTGTGACCGTCCTCCACTTCTCGCGAAGCCGTCCAGACCGCTCAGCCGCGGCCGGAGGCGCTTTCAGAGCTCGCAAGGCGGGCTCCTGTCATTGCCTGCGGCTGCAACTGACCTAAGGAAAGATTGCGCCGCGCTTTTACCGGTTGTCAATTGGTTGAAAAGAGTTCGGCCTGAGGGGCGACCTTGATGTCTTGGCACGACACTCACCCTCAATCCGTGAATGCATGAGGGTGAGAACCAGCCGCGCGAACCGCGGCTCCGGATTATTTCCTTATAAACAAAGACTTGTGAGGAAGATCTGTGCGGCCGCTGTCGAAAACGTCGAGTGTCGCAATTAGAATTTCGTATGGCCGCCAATCGCAATAATAATGGCTGTTAAATCCATGCTGCCAGGTTCGGGGGATCGCTCGGCCTATAATGAAGGGCCGAGATTCTCGCCGCGCCGGACCAAGAGCTTAAACTGGTTGAAAATTGGTCCTATCCTTTTTGCCAAAGCCAGGGAAAGAGCCATGCATCTTCGTCTTTCAGGCTACCAAGGCGCCTCGTCGGTTCACACGAGAGGCCTTCATTATCTCGCGAGCCGCCTCTCGGCGGCAGGATCGGAGGTCGAGATCGTCGAGGATGTCACTGCATCAGGGGGCACGGCGAAGGCCTTGTTCGAGCATGTGGAGCAGGAAGAGGCCCATATCTGCTACATGGCTTCGGGTTACCTGACCGCGCGCGTTCCGTCGCTCGCGGTTCTCGATCTGCCTCTGACGGTGAGCGACAGGTTGAAGGCTCACCGGGCGCTCGACGAGAAGGCCGGGCGCCTCCTTGCCGAAGACGTGGAGCGAATGACCGGCCTCCACGTTCTCGGGTTCTGGGACAACGGCATGCGCCATATCTCGAACAGATCGCGGCCTATACGGTCGGCAGAGGATTGCTCAGGCCTCGTCATCCGTACTCTCGACAATCAACTGTACCAGAATACGCTGGCAGCTTTCGGGTTCAAACCTGTCGTCACCGATGTCCGCGACCTCGTAGAGGCCGTCGCGAGCGGTGCCGTGGATGCTCAGGAAAATCCTCTGACGAACACGCTCAATTTCGGGCTGCATGAACACCACCGTTTCCTCAGCATGACCGGGCACATCTTCGGGGTCGCGCTTCTCATTTGTCGCGCCAGTTGGTTTCGGAGCCTGCCCGATCAGGAGGCGAGCGCTCTGACCTCCGCAGCCCGGGCCGCCACTCTGGCACAACGTGGGTTTGCCATCGAGGAAGACCAGACGGCGCTCAGCCGCCTGCGGGCCCAGGGCGTGCAGGTAGTCGAGCGACAGGACCTCGACATGCGGAGCTTCGAGACGGCGGCTGCGCCGCTCATATCCAACGTTCTGGCAACCATCGACGAACATCTTGCTCTTGCCTATCTGGGCGAGAGCCGGGTCCTTTCGGTTCCGGAGTGACGGGTGCCGTTAATCGTCCAGCATGGTCGATGCCGTACTGTTGAGATGGCGTCGCATCGCGTCGGCGGCCCCTCTGCGGTCGCGGCTGGCGATCGCCTCGACGATGGCATCATGCTCATCGAAGGAATGATAGTCCGGTGAGGGGCCTATCGGTCGCTTGGCCAAGTGCCCCCAGACGACGGCTCTGCGCACTCCGTTGACGAGACGCTGAATCTCGAGAAGCAAATTGTTGCCGCTGGCCTCCGCCAGCAGGTTGTGAAAGCGCCAGTCGAGGTGCTCATACTCGCCCCAGGTTTTTGCATGGCGCATCTGGAGACAGAGTTCCTTCATCTCTCCGATCTGCGCGGATGTCGCCTTCAGTGCGGCGAGGCGCGCGATTTCCGGCTCCACGATGATTCTCGCCTGCATCGCCTCGGGCGGACTCGTGCGGTGAGCGATGATGGCTGCATCCGTGGGAACATCGGCCGGATCTTCTTTCGCGAGGAAGGTTCCCTTGCCGACATGCCGCCGCAAGCGCCCCTCCCCCTCCATCACAGCGAGAGCCTTGCGCAGTTCCGCACGCTTTACGCCGAACCGGTCGGCGAGTTCCCGCTCGGGCGGCAGCCTGCCGTCTTCGGGCAACTGCGCATCCGAGAGCCAGGCTCGGAGTTGCCCAAGGGTCGTTTCGTCCACTCGCATCTGTCTCAAACACTCCATTCCGGACGAGACTAGGGATAGTGGCCAAATTGGTCAACCAATTCCGGGACAGAGACACCAGTTTACGGCTCGATCGAACGGGACTCCTCTCAACAAAAGGCCGGTGTGGAGATCTCCGTGAACGGAGCAATCCTGACCGTACTGTCTCGTTGACAGCTCCCCGCTTTAGTTTTTCAATCGATAATTAGAAGTCTGCGGGAGGATGCATATGACGAAGCCTGTGAACAGGGCTGCCATTTACGAGGCTGCCGAGAAACTCTCGAACTGGGGGCGCTGGGGCGAGGACGACCAGATCGGAACCTTGAACAACGTCTCGCCGGAAGACGTGGTGGCCGCCGCGAAGCTGATCCGCAAGGGCAAGACCTTTGCCCTGGGCCTGTCGCTCAAGGAGCCCATCCAGTCCGGCCTCTTCGGAGGGCGCTGGAACCCGATCCACACCATGCTTGCCACGGGCACGGATGCGGAGGCCGGAAACCAGGACGAGCCATTCCCCTATCTGCGCTACGCCGACGATGCGATCAGCATGCCCTGCCAGGCATCGACCCAGTGGGATGCCCTGTGCCACATCTTCCTCGACGACAAGATGTACAACGGCTACGACGCAAAGCTCGTCGATGCGCGCGGAGCCCGCAAGCTCGGAATCGAGCAGGTGCGAGACAAGATGGTCGGGCGCGGTGTGCTGCTCGATGTCGCCCGATGGAAGGGCGTCGACTCGCTCGATGACGGATACGGCATCACGAATGCGGATCTCGACGGGTGTGCCAAGGCTCAAGGCGTTGAAATCCGCAAGGGAGATTTCGTCATCGTCCGCACAGGCCATCAGGAACGCTGCCTCGCCAAGGGCGACTGGTCGGGCTATGCGGGCGGCGATGCGCCCGGCCTTGCCTTCGAGACCTGCTACTGGATCCGCGAGAAGGACATCGCGGCGATCTGCTCCGATACCTGGGGCTGCGAAGTTCGCCCCAACGAAACCAACGAGGCGAACCAGCCCTGGCACTGGGTCGTCATTCCGGCCATCGGCATTTCGATGGGCGAGATCTTCTATGTGAAGGAACTGGCCGAGGATTGCGCGGCCGACGGCGTCTACGAGTTCTTCTTTGCGGCGCCGCCTCTCCACCTTCCCGGAGGGGCCGGATCGCCGATCAATCCTCAGGCCATCAAGTGAGCCACGGCAGGTAGAGACGTCTTTGAAGGTGGGGCGTCAGCGCCTCGCCTCCGTCGCCATCCGGAGCGCCAAACCGGCCAGAACGGTCGCCGTGAGCCACCGTTGGATGCCGAGCCATGTGGGATGGCCGGCGAGGAACGCCGCCAGCGAGCCCGCAGTGATGGCAATGAGAGCGTTCACGGACACGCTGATGCCGATCTGTACGCCCCCGAGCACGAGAGACTGAGACAGGATGCTGCCGTTCTCCGGTTGGATGAACTGCGGCAGCAGCGACAGATACATGACCGCAATCTTCGGATTGAGGAGATTCGTGACGAATCCCATCGCGAGCAGTCGGCCCGGGGGATCCTTCGGCAGGTCCCGAACTTCGAAGGGCGAGCGCCCGCCGGGCCGGATAGCCTGCCAGGCAAGATACAGCAGATAGAGGGCCCCGCCCAACCGAAGTACGTCGTAGGCATAGGGAACCGCGATGACTACGGCCGTGATGCCGAATGCGGCACACAGCATGTAGAACACGAATCCCAAGGCGACGCCGCAGAGAGAGATCAGCCCCGCTGCGGGCCCCTGGCAGATCGAGCGAGAAACCAGATAGATCATGTTAGGGCCGGGCGTCAGCACCATGCCGAGCGCCACCAGCGCGAATGCGAGAAGGCTGGAGCTTTCAGGCATGGACCCACTTCCCCGGTGAACCGCAATGTGCGGCCTCAGACGGCGGGAAATCTTATGCCTCTCTCACGGAGGCGCAAGGCCGGGATGCAGTCCCGTGCCCTACTCTCCAAGATGAAAGGTGACCGCGCCTGCGAGGACCAGCCCCATCGCCAGGATCTTCATCGGACTGATGGTGGTTTCCCGCAGCCCCCACAGCCCGAAGCCGTCCGCGGTGATGGCGCCGATCATCTGACCGAGGATGACGGAGAGAAGGAATAGAACGCTTCCTGTCTTTGGAACGACGAGCAGGCTGCCGACCACGAAGACCGCGCCGGTGATCCCTCCGATCCATGTCCACCAGGGAGCGGCGCCCACTTGGCTCCAGTCGGGCCTTTCGCGGACGGTGAAGATCGCGAAGGCAAGAACGAGCACGACGCTCATCGAGATCGACAGGAGCGCTGCGAGAGCCGGAGAGCCGAGACGGCGCGCCGCCTCTGCGTTCACCGGACCTTGCCAGGTGAGGAAAACCCCAAGCACCACGCAAACGAGGATCAGGGGAATCTTTGCAAGCAATCCGTCAACCATCGCATAGGTCCCGGCCCAACAAGGAAGCCAAGTCGTTCGGCTTTATTTTTCAATTGATAAATGCACTATTTTTGGTATTCCGGTCAATGATGGCTTCGTCAACCATCTTAAGAATTGGTCGGATTGGTGAAGGCGATCTGCACCATGCGATGTTCTCCTGGCGATCTCTGCGAATGTGGCAGATGCAGCCGCGCCGCCGACAGCCAGGACTGAAGCCGGCCGGATCGGAAACGCTTACCTTGTGGGGATATGACATGATCAATGCTGCAATCGTCGGCTTGGGCTGGTGGGGGCGCACGATTGCACGCGACCTCAGGCAAAGCGACCTGATCCGGCCGGTTCTCGGCATCGACCCCCTCGAGGGCGGCCGGCAGGTGGCGTCGGAATTCGGTCTGCGGACCTCGGCGAGGTTCGAGGACGCCCTGGAGGATCCGAGCGTCGATGCGGTCATTCTCTGCTCGCCTCACCGCTTCCATGCCGACCAAATCGTGGCGGCGGCAAAAGCCGGCAAGCACATTTTCTGTGAGAAGCCGCTCTCCACAACCGGGGCCGAAGTGGAGCGCGCGATTGCCGCCGTGAAGGCGGCAGGAGTTCAGCTCGGAATCGGGCACGAAAGGCGCTTCGAACCCTCCGTGATCGATCTGCGCAAGCGGTTCGAGGAGGGTGAGTTCGGTACGGCCCTGTTGATGGAGGCCAATTTCAGCCAGGACAAATTCCTAGCGCTGCCGCCGGACAACTGGCGCCTTTCCCCCACCGAGTCGCCGGTCGGCCCCCTGTCGGCCACCGGCATCCATCTGGTAGACCTGTCGATTGCCGTCTTCGGACGTCCGAAGGAGGTCTGGGCTCGCCTCGCGACCAGGGGCAGCTCCTTTGCGAACGGTGATACGCTCGCGATCACGATCGGGTTCGAGAACGGCGCGACCGCCTTGCTGTCCGCCATTCTCGCGACGCCTTTCGTCGGCCGTTTCGCCGTTTATGGGTCGAAGGGCTGGATGGAGATCCGGGACCGGACGCATCCGGAGAACCCCACCGGCTGGGACGTGACCACGATCCATCGCGGGGAGGAGCCGGTGACGGTCTTCGCCCCGCCCCATCCGGCGGTTCGCGACAATCTCGAGAGCTTCGCTCAGGCCGTCATGGGGAAGGCACCCTACCCGGTCCGGCTGGAGGAGATGGAGGCGAACGTGCGAACCTTCGAGGCGATCACGCGCTCGGCCGCAAGCGGGCGAGTAGAGCCGGTTTAAGCCCAGCCGCAGTCGTCGCTGGCGGCAGAAATCTCTTTTCTGCCGGGGCAATCCGTGGCTTCTAGTGATATTGCTGCACGGCGGCAGCGCCTGGGATGACAGACCGATCGTGAAACCTGCCCGTTCAAACGCTTCCGAACCTGATGCCAAGGCCCCAAGGCGACGGCTCTCCCCTGTCGACCGCAGGCAGCAGATTCTCGATGCCGCCATCGCCTATTTTTCGGAGGTGGGCTTCGACGGCGGCACCCGGGCCCTGGCGAAGAAGCTCGGAGTCACCCAACCCCTCATCTATCGCTACTTCCCCTCCAAGGAAGATCTGATCCGCGAGGTCTACAACGAGGTCTACCTGGGCCGCTGGCAAGCCGAGTGGGAGGGATTGATATCCGACCGCCGTCTGCCCCTGCGCGAGCGTCTCGTGACCTTCTATCTCCGTTACACGGAGGTCGTTTTCGCCTCCGAATGGATGCGCATCTATCTGTTCTCCGGCCTTCGGGGGCTGGAGATCAATCAATGGTGGATCACGTTCGTCGAAGAGCGGATCCTCCGTCGGATCTGTGAGGAGATCCGCTTCGGCTATGGCTTACCAGGCTTCGACGTCCTGCCGATCCAGGAAGCGGAAATCGACCTCTATTGGATGTTCCACGGCGGGATCTTCTACTACGGCATGCGCCGGCACGTGTACCAGGCGGCGCCTCACCTCCCACTCCAGGCCTTTCTGGAGCTGAGCGTCGACAGCCTTCTCAAGGGACTTCCGGCCACCATCGGCGCAATCGTCGGCGAACCATCTCCTGCTTCTCCTTGACCTCCCGGCCGTATTTTATTTATCATACGATAAAATACAGCAGAGCGGAGTTTCACGATGCCGACCCAAGCGCCCCGTGCCATCGTCGTCGGCGGCTCCATGGGAGGGTTGTTCGCTGCCCTCTCGCTGCTGCGGGCCGGATGGGACGTGCATGTCTACGAGCGCGTGTCTGTGGAGCTCTCGGGGAGAGGTGCGGGAATCGTCACGCATCCCGAGCTTGTATCGGCTCTGGCCTTGGTAGGACTGCATCCTGGAGAGGATCTCGGGGTCTTCATGGACGAGCGGCGGACGCTCGACAGGAGCGGCAACCTCATCGGCCGGTACCATTGCCCTCAGACAGCGACCTCATGGAACCGCCTCTTTCAGATGCTGCGGGACGCCTTCCCGGCCGGACGCTACCATCTGGGCAAGGAACTTGTCGGCTGTGAGATCCGCACGGACAGCGCCCTCGCCCGTTTCAGCGATGGCAGCACGGTGGAGGCCGAACTCATCGTCGGAGCGGACGGCATCCGCTCCACGGTGCGGCAGCAGTTCCTGCCGGACGTGAAATCCGTCTATGCCGGCTATGTCGCATGGCGCGGTCTCGTGGACGAGGGCGCGCTGACGCCTGCCGCCCATCGCGACCTCTTTCCCTATTTCGCCTTCTGCCTCCCACCGGGAGAGCAGATGCTGGGCTATCCGGTCGCCGGTCCGAACGACGACCTGCGGCCCGGGCACCGGCGCTACAACTTCGTCTGGTATCGCCCGGCGGACGAGGAAACCGAACTCAAACGTCTCCTGACGGATGAGTCCGGGCATACGCATACCGGCTCGATTCCACCTCCTCTGATCTCCCGCAACTCCGTCGAGGAGATGCGTTCTCACAGCGACGAGGTTCTGGCCCCGCAATTCCGCGATCTCGTGCGTGTGACCGAGCAGCCGTTTCTCCAGCCGATCTACGACCTCGAAAGTCCACGCATGGCGTTTTCGCGCGTGGCTCTCGTCGGCGATGCCGCGTTCGTCGCCCGCCCGCATGTCGGCGGCGGTGTTGCGAAAGCATTTGGCGACGCCAGGGCGCTCACGGCTGCCCTCGAAGCGGAACAGGATGTCTCCTCCGCCCTGGAGCGATTCGAGGCGGAAAGGGTCGCCATGGGCCGAAGGATCGTCGATCAGGCACGGCGTCTCGGTTCCTATATGCGGACCCGATTCGACACAGCCGAGGAGCGGGCGCTCGCCGAACGCCACCAAACACCTGCTGCCGTGATGAGCGAAACCGCTCTGCTGAACTTCCTGCGCGACTGACACGAAAAGCGCGGGCGGGAGACCTGTGCCATTCGTTGTCAGACATGGGGAGCAGTGCCATGATCCGCCATAAACCGTGAGGACACGCCATGAAAATTGGGATCGCCGGTCTTGGACGCATGGGCACCGCCATTGCTGAGCGATTGATGGAGGTGGGGCACGATTTGATCGTGTGGAACCGCTCACCCGAGAAGACGAGGCATCTGACCGCGCAAGGTGCCTATGCAGCCGCATCGGCCAGCGAGGTTGGAGAGAAGAGCGACGCCATCATCACGATCCTGACGGATGCCGCAGCCATCGACAGTATCTATCGCAGTCCGGCCGGACTTCTCGCAGCCGATCTCGAGGGAAAGCTCGTCATCGACATGAGCACCGTGCAGCCGGAAACGGAACGACGCCTGGCCGAGGACGTGCGCAAAAGCGGGGCGACCTTCGTCGAATGCCCCGTGGGCGGCACAACCGGCCCCGCCAGAGCGGGCAAGCTCATCGGCCTCATGGGAGGCGCACCCGATGACGTGGCGCGCGCCCGTCCGATCCTTGAGCAGTTGTGCCGACGCCTGGAACATGTCGGGCCGGTGGGGGCCGGAGCGAGCATGAAGCTCGCCATCAACCTGCCCCTGCTGGTCTTCTATCAGGCCCTCGGCGAGGCTTACTCTCTTTGCCGGCATCTGGGGAACGATGCGGAAGCCGTGATGGATCTCTTTTCCGATACTTCAGGGGGTGCGAACGTTCTCAAGGTTCGCGGGCCTGCGATTGCCCGGGCGCTGACGGGCGAGGAATTCATCCCTCCGACCTTCGACGTCAATTCAATCCGCAAGGATCTCCGGACCATGCTGGACGAAGCCAGGACCCAAGGCATCGACCTTCCCCTCGTGGAACGCACGCTTGCCATCTATGACGAAGCCGGACGCTCCGGCTGGGGTGAGAGAGACGGCACGAGCCTTCCCGCCTATTGGGCAAACCGGCACGGCAGCTAAGCTCTCGCACCCGAAAAGCGGATAGCACTGCTTCTTGACATATCGCTCACGGCGATGACCTTATTGATCAAACGCTAGATAAATATCAGGGAGTTCCCATGGCACGCTGGCTTAAACGCGGTCGCGATGCAGAGGCCATCGCCGAGGACGACGCCAAGATCCGCGCCACCGTCGAGGGAATTCTCGACGACATCGCGAGGCGGGGCGATGCCGCCGTAAGGGAGCTGTCGGCGAAGTTCGATCGTTGGGATCGTTCCGACTACAGGTTGACGGATCAGGAAATCCGGGACTGCCTGTCAGAGCTCTCGCAGCGCAATCTCGACGATATCCGCTTTGCGCAGGAGCAGGTCCGAAACTTTGCCGAACACCAGCGGGCTTCGATGAAAGACATGGAGGTCGAGACGCTGCCGGGAGTCATCCTAGGCCACAAGAACATCCCGGTAAATTCCGTCGGCTGCTATGTACCGGGGGGCAAATATCCCCTGCTCGCTTCGGCGCATATGTCGGTCATCACGGCAAAGGTGGCGGGAGTACCCCGCATCATGACCTGTGCCCCGCCCTATCAGGGAAGGCCGGCCCCCGCCATCGTCGCGGCGCAGCACCTTGCCGGCGCCGACGTGATCTACTGCCTCGGCGGCGTTCAGGCGGTGGGTGCCATGGCGCTCGGGACCGAGAGCATCGACCCTGTGGACATGCTCGTCGGTCCCGGCAATGCCTTCGTGGCGGAGGCCAAACGCCAGCTTTACGGGCGCGTGGGAATCGATCTTTTTGCCGGCCCCACCGAGACCCTGGTCATCGCCGATGAAACCGTCGATGCCGAGATGTGTGCGACGGACCTGCTCGGGCAGGCGGAGCACGGTCCGAACTCCCCTGCCATTCTTCTGACCACATCGGAGACGCTGGCGCGTGAGACCATGGCCGAGGTGGAGCGGTTGCTGGGCATCCTGCCGACCGCCGAAATCGCACGGCAGGCCTGGGCCGATTACGGCGCCGTGATCGTCTGCGATTCCGACGAGGAAATGGTGCGCGAGGCCGATGCCATTGCGTCAGAGCACGTGCAGGTCATGACGCGCGACCCGGATTACTTCCTCAACAAAATGACGAATTACGGCGCCCTGTTCCTGGGCCCGCGGACCAATGTGTCCTATGGCGACAAGGTCATCGGCACCAACCACACCCTCCCGACCAAGAAGGCGGCGCGCTATACGGGCGGTCTCTGGGTCGGCAAGTTCCTGAAGACCGTCACCTACCAGAAGGTCATGACGGACGAGGCCTCGGCCATGATCGGGGAGTACTGCTCAAGGCTCTGCATGCTCGAAGGATTTGCGGGCCATGCGGAGCAGGCCAACATCCGCGTGCGCCGCTATGGCGGACGCAACATCCCCTATGCTTCGGCGGCCGAATGATGGCAGCGTCTCCCCTTCCCCATCCTCCGTCCTTTCGCCTGGACGGTAAGCGTGCTCTCGTGACCGGCGCCGGGCGCGGCATCGGTCTGGCCGCAGCGGCGGCACTGGCAGCAGCTGGTGCGCATGTAACGCTCGCTGCGCGCACATCCGAAGAGATCGAAGCCGCGGCGGCGGCCATTCGCGATCAGGGCCAATCGGCCGAAGCTCTTCCGCTCGACATGAACGATCTGAGCGCATTCTCTCGGATCGTCGAAGCAGCGCAGCCCTTCGACATCTTCGTGAACAACGCCGGCACGAACCGGCCGAAACCCTTCACCGAGGTCCCAGTCGAGGATTTCGATGCAGTGATGAACCTCAATGTTCGGGCCGCGTTCTTCGCGGCGCAAGCGGTCGTCAAACGTTTGATCGCCGCCGGACGTGCGGGCTCCATCATCAATGTCTCGTCGCAAATGGGACATGTCGGCGGGGCCAACCGCACCGTCTACTGCACCTCGAAATTCGCCCTCGAAGGCCTTACCAAGGCCATGGCGGTGGAGCTCGGTCCGCACGGCATCCGGGTCAACACCCTTTGCCCGACATTCATCGAAACGCCGATGACGCGCCCCTTCCTGGCGGATCCGAATTTCCGGTCCAGCGTCCTCTCGAAGATCAAGCTGGGACGTCTCGGGCAGGTGGAGGACCTGACCGGCGCCATCGTCTTTCTGGCGAGCGATGCATCGAGCCTGATGACGGGTTCGTCGCTCCTGGTCGATGGCGGATGGACCGCTGACTGAGCGGTTTCGCCGCTGATCCTGCGAGGGCTAGTCACGCCCCCGCAGTGGATCGTAGCTCGTCATGACCGTGGAGCGGTAAGCGGGCCGCTCGCTCAGCCGTGCAAACCACTCCGCAAGCCTTGGAAGATCGGGCCGCGGGATATCCATGGTGAACCAGCGATAAAGGGTGGCCCCAGCCGGGATATCTCCCATCGAGAACGTCTGCCCTCCTAGCCAGGGCGTCTCGGCGAGCCTGGCATCGAGGATCGCATAGATCTGTCCGGCCTCCTCGGCCAGTTTCGAAAGACGCTCCGGGCTGCGCTGCGAAGGGGGCTTGCGCACGGCCTCCCAGAAAAGCGGAATGAATACCGGCGAAAGGGTCGTCTGCATCCAGTCCATCCACTGGTCCGCCACGGCCGCATCGGCCGCACTTGCGGGGTGCAGCATCCCACGGCCATAAACGGCACTGAGATAGCGCACGATGACGTTGGACTCCCAAAGAACGAGATCGCCGTCCTGAAACGTCGGTATCCGACGATTGGGATTCATGGCGCTGTAGGACGCGGAATCGAGGCCGCCATAGGACCCTCCGGCGTCGATGCGCTCCACCTCCAGGCCAAGCTCGGCCAGGGCCCAGAGAACCTTCTGGACATTGACCGAAGTACTGCGGCCCCACAGCTTCATCGCCTCCACGGACGCTGTCTCGCTCATGCGGCTGAACGGCGGTGCCTTGCCATCTCCGCCGTGTACCAATCCCCGATCTCGCTCGCCGTCATCAGCGCCACTCCTTCATGGCCGATCACGTAATCGAGCAACTCCTCCAGATAGCGGATCCGATGCGGGACGCCTGTGATGTAGGGATGCATGGAAATCGCCATCACGCGCGCATTCTCCGCCCCCTCCTGATAGAGCCTGTCGAACTGATCCTTCCCTGTCTTCAGGAACTGTTCGGAGGCGTGCTGCTGAAGGGCGTAGACGACGATGTCGTTGGTCTCGACCGTGTACGGGATCGTGGTGACGGTTCCGTGGGGCGTGGCGATTTCTTGCGGCAGGTCGTCGATGACCCAGTCGGCGACATACTCGATCCCGTGCTCCCGCAGCAGGTCGAGCGTTTCCTCCGTCTCTGTCAGTCCAGGACTTTCCCACGAACGGGGCGGACGCCCCACGAAGGAGGAGATTGCATCGACCGATCTCCTGATCGCGTCCCGTTGGTTCTCGACCTTGTGCATGGGTCCCTGGAGAAATCCATGCCCCATGAATTCGAAACCGGCGTCACGGGCAGCCGCGGCAACCCGTGGGTATGATGTGCAGACATTGCCGTTGATCGCCAGGGTCGTCGGAATGTTGCGCCGGGTCAGCGCCTCGAATTGCCGCCAGAACCCGGCCCGCATGCCGTATTCGTGCCATGACCAGTTCGGAACGTCCGGCAGGAGCGGCTGCCCCATAGGGGGCGGCAGGACCGTTCGCGGCATCGGCTTTTCGATCCGCCATTCCTCCACATTGAGGACGAACCACACCGCGATCCGAGCGCCGTTTGGGAGTTGAAGCGAAGGCCGGTCTACCAGCGCCTGATAGGGAATTCGATCGGTGAACGCCATGACACCCTCCTCTGCTTCAAGATGGAAGAACGAACCTTGGCGGCTTTGCTCCGGCAGGCCGGCTCACTTCCTTTTTCGCGCTATCGAAACTCGGCAGGTGCGAAGGCATGACCTGCATCCTTGAGCTTCGCGAGCAGTTCCGCCGTCTGCGCCTCGGTCAGAGGGGTGAGAGGCGGCCGGAGCGTCGCAAGGCCGGGCTCGGCAAGGATGGTCGAGAGAACGGCCTTGGCGGCTGGGATGAGAGGGTATCCGGAGAAGATGTTGCGCACCTCCGCGACCGGCTTCTGCAATTCGTTCGCCTCTGGCGATTGCCAGTTGTCGATCAGACCGCGAATGGCAGCCGCATTGATGTTGCCTGAAGCCGTGATGCAGCCGGCTGCGCCAAGACGAAGGGCTTTCAGGAGGACGCCTTCCGAGCTCGGGAAGATGCGGAATTCCGGAAATCGGGTGAGCATCGCCTCCGTATTCGCCCAGTCGCCGGAGCTGTCCTTGATGCCAAGGACGGTATCAGGATAGCGCTTGACCAGACGTTCGATGAGGCCGTGCGGGATGCCGACGCCGGTCATCTGCGGGATGTGGTACAACCACAACCCCAGGTCCGACGAGCCGACCCGCTCGATCACCTCGGAGTAGAAGGCGAACAGTCCTTCTTCCGTGACGGGCTTGTAGTAGAAAGGCGGCAGCATCAGAACGCCGCCGCAGCCGAGAGTGACGGCATGTCTCGTCAGTTCCACTGCATCCGGAAGAGCGGATTGCCCGGTGCCGGGGAGCAGGAGTGAGGGATCGATCCCTCCCTCGACCAAACCTTCGAGGAGTTCCATTCGCTCGCCCAGAGAGAGCGAGTTCGCCTCACTGGTCGTGCCGAATACGGCGAGCCCATTCGCGCCCTGAGCCAGCAGCCAGCGGCAGGTCTTCAAGAACAGGCGAGAATCGGGTTCGAGTCGAGCATCGAAGGGGGTGATGGCGGGAACGAGAACTCCCGCGAAAGCGGCTTTAGCCATTGATCTCTGCTTTCAAGCGCACGTTACGGTCAGTCGAGGATAAACATCATTTCGTGGCGTCGCCGCCCTCGACGATGATGAGCTCTACCTGGCCTGCACCGCTCTTCCTGAAGGCCGATGCCTCCTGGTACTCGGCCGAGCGGTGGCATTCTTCGGCTGCCGCCAGTGACGGAAACTCGATCACCACGAAGCGATGGAACGTGTCTGGTCCTTCGAGGATCTTGAAATCTCCACCTCGGGCAAGCACCTTGCCGCCATATTGCGAGATGATCCCTGGGACGCGGTCCGTGTACTTCTTGTACTCGACAGGATCGTTGATGCGCGAGCGCGCAACCCAGTAGGCAGGCATCGATGTCTCCTCAAACTCTTCCAAGGTTCGGAAGCCAGGTGGCGATTTGCGGGAAGATGATGATGGCGATGATGACGCCGATCAGGCAGACCCAGAACGGGGTCGAGCCGCGGAAGATCTCTCCGACTGAGACGTTCTCCTGAGGCAGGGCCGCCTTGACCGTGAAGACCAGGATCCCGAAGGGCGGCGTCAGCAGCCCGGTCTCGATGGCGAGAATGCCGATGATGGCAAAGGCCAGCGGATCGTAGCCGAGCCCCGCGGCGACCGGAGCGAAGACGGGCACCGTCAGAAGAATGATCGAGATCGAGTCGATGATGCAGCCGAGCACGAACCAGATCAGGATCATGATCCCCAAGATGGCGACAGCGGGCAGCCCGGTATCCAGCAAAGCCGACTGAACGGCGCCGGTGATGCCGGTCATCGACAGGACTCGGGAATAGAGCTGAGCCATGACGAGAAGGAGAAGAAGGGGGGCCGAGGATCGACCTGCCGACAGGACGACTTCGAAGACCTCCTTCATTCGCAATCCGCGGATCAGTGCGATGACGAGCGCGGCGACTGCGCCGACGCCGGCACCTTCCGTCGGCGTGAAGAAGCCGAACCAGATGCCTCCGAGAACACCGCAGACCAGGAAGACCACGAGCAGCGTTCCGAAAAGAGTGCCGCCGAGATCATCGTGCTTCATGTGATCCGCGGAAGGCATTGCACCGGGGGCAAGCGCCACCTTGCGTTCGCCGACGATGTCGGGACGGAGGATGGCGGTTCCAACGATGTAGGCGCTGTATGCGAGCACGACGACGATGCCCGGCACGACTCCTGCCATGAACAGGCTTCCGATCGACTGCTCGGTCAAGACACCCCACACGATCATGAGGACCGAGGGTGGAATCAACATTCCGAGGCACGCACTGCCGGCAATACAGGAGAGCGAGAACTGGCGCTGATAGCCGAAGCGCTTCATCTCGGGATAGGCAATACGCGAGAAAGTGGCCGCGGCTGCGATGCTGACGCCGGACACGAAGGCGAATACCGCGTTGGCCAGTACGGTGGCGACGCCGAGGCGACCCGGCAGCCACGTCGTCAGCCGGTTGACGAGGTTGAAGAGATCCCGCGCGGCCCCGGACCGGGCCAGGAATTCACCCATCAGGATGAACAGCGGAATGACCGCGAAGATGTAATCGCGAATTCCTTCATACGCCGTATTGGAGATGAAGCTGAGGACGACCTCCACATCACCCAGCATGAGGTAGATGCCCAGAGCGGAGGTGATGCCCAGCGCGACCGCAATATGGGTTCCGAACAGGACAAGCGTCAGCAGCACCGCGACGACAATGAACATCTGAGTAGCGTCGAACATCGGTCTATCCGTTCAATGTGAGGTGCCGGTGACAAGAGTCTCGTTGCGTCGGGCAGCGCTGACCTGGCGAGCAGCCAACAGAATGTAGGCAACAGCGGCCAGCCCGCTCCCTACGAGGACGGCGAGGCGGACCGGCCACATGGGGACCCGCAAGGCGCCCTCCCCCTCGTACTCACCGCTTTCGAAAGCATGGGAAAACCCGTCGATGCTGCCCCAGAAGATAATTCCGAAGAGTGCGATGCCCAGAATGCATGAGGCGATGCCGAGGGCTGCGCGGATGCGGACAGGCAGGTGCGCCGTAACGGCATCCACCTGCATCATGCCGCCGCTGAGGATCGCGTAGACCGCCTGCAGGTAGCAGATGATGACAATCGAGCTGGAGACGAGCTCAGGCGTTCCCTTGAGAGGGCTGTTGAACGCCACACGCCCTACGACATCCGCGACGACTACGAAAGAAAGCAGAAAGGCGAGAAGAGAAGCCAGGACGAGCAGGGCTTTGGAGATCCAGTCGAGACCTTTGCCAACCATCGAAACACCTGTGGGCCGAAATACGCGAAAGACGCCCGGGACGCGGTAGGCCTGCCCCGGGCGGTCGGAGTCTACGTCTCAGGCGTCACTTCACTTGGTAGCGAACCGGCCATTTATGCCCGAGCTTTTCCGCCTCCTCGAGGGCGAGCTCTAGAACCTGGGTGCCGGGAAGCCCTGCCTTGTCGAGCTCCGCAGCCTTTTCCTTCGGCCAATCCTTGAGAGAGTTCGCCCAATCGATGCGGACGTCGTCAGGGAGCGATTTCACCTTGGCCCCGAGCTCTTTCAGCTGCTCGATCTGCTTCGGGTAGTTCGCGTCGTTGACCGTACCTGTCTTGGCTTCGTATTCGCGAGCCACCTCGACGATGATGTCCTGAACCTCCTTCGGCAGGCGGTTGAAGCGGTTCCGGTTCATGGTGAGCGCGTGCCAGGTGATGGAGCCGAAGCCGATCTCCGTGTAGTACGGAGACACTTCATACATCTTGAAGTTCACGACGCCGGACGGGAACATGATCCAGCCGTTGTAAACGCCGGTCTGCATGGCCGTGTAGGCTTCAGGCAATGAAGACTGCACGGGAACGGCACCGGCGAATTCGAGCCATTTCAGGTTCAAGCCGGCGCCGGCCAGCTTCTGCCCCTTGAGATCGGCGACCTTGTTCCAATCGAATGTCGTGGTGAGGTTGTAGCCGTTGTCCGCAATGGCAGCGAGATGCTTCTGACCATACTTCTCTTCGAAGACCTTGGTCATGTAGGGCACCTTGTCATAGACAGCCCGTGCGAGCTTGACGCTCTTCTCGGCGCTCATGGTGCCGAAGGGAAGCATAACCTGGAATGCGTGCAGCGGCAGGTTCGACGGCTCGAAGCAGAGGCAGTAGCCACCGATGTCGATGATACCCGACTGAACGCCTTCGAGCGTGTCGGCCACCTTGACCATCGAGCCGCCATATCCCTCGATGAACTCGATCTTGTGGCTCGTGCGCTCGGCGACCCGCTTCGTAACCTCCGGGACGAAGAAGGTCTGCATCAGATTGACGTAGGTGTTGACGGCAGGGTGGCCCGACGCGATGCGCAACCGGATCGTCTCGGCTTCGGCGGATGTGCTGAACCCGATCGTGAGAGCCGCCAATGCGGCAGCTGAGAATTGGATGGCGCTTTTCATTTGACTTCGATCTCCTCCCAGAAATCGTACTTCGTTGGTGCTTGCAGGTACGGTTCGGCGACGGTTCGAAACTCCTCGTTTGGCGTAGCGAGGCATGGAGCCTGGATCGGCTCAGATACTCATCCCGACCTTCGCTTCATTCCTTCCATAAGGGAAGCCTAAGCGTACTCACGTGTCGTCAAGAAATAATCATTCTTGATCATTTTTATTATTTTTTCTGATGGCGGCAGGAGCGTAGTTGCTGCCGCATTATGGGTTTCGGTCGGTGCTCGGTTCAAAGGCCAAGGCATCTTCATTGGTGGAGGCTAGGAGGTGGCCGCGCGTGTCCAAACCAGCAGCAGGCGCGCGGAGCCGAAACGGGACGAAGCAAGGTGCTCTGTCGCGACGAAGGCATTCTCATGTCGCCTTGGCCTCCTTTGAGGAACCAAACTGATATTCCACCTGTTGCCTCTTCCATGTCAACACCCCACAATCGAGCTGGGATGCGCCGCAATAATTAGGCGGAATCGGCTTTGGGATTGACGCATGCGACGAATCTGAAATATCAGTTTGGAGAATTAGGCCGCTTGGGTATTTTCAGAGAAGGATAGCCCTGTGCTCGAAGGAGCAGACGAGACTCCCTTGCTCGTAAGGACCAGTGTTTACCAGAGGCTCCGCGCGGCGATCCTGTCATGCGCCCTCCGCCCGGGGGCACAGATCCAGGAGCGCCAGCTCGCCGAGCAGTATCAGGTCAGCAAATCCCCCATCCGCGATGCCCTGCTGAAACTCGAGGAGCAGAATCTCGTCGAGGTGATGCCGCGACGCGGCTACCGCGTGAAACGCATCTCCCTCACGGACGCACGCGAGCTCTACGAGATGCGACAGATCCTGGAGCGCGAGAGCATCGTTCGGTTGATCGAGGCAGCCTCGAACGAGACGCTTGCCGAGCTCGACACATTCCGCAGCCTGCCTCCCTCCGTCGGTCTTCCGGAGTGGATCGAGTACAACAGCGCCTTTCATGGCTTCATCGCTGCCAATTGCGGAAATTCGCGCCTGGGACGCGCCGGCTGCGAAGCCATCGAGCAGTATGAACGGCTGACCTATGTGAGCGTTACGAGCAGCAGCGAACTGAGTCTCGACGACTTCGTTGCGGAGCATGGCGCCATCATCGACGCAATCCAGAAGCGTGACAAGAGACAGGCCGTAGCCCTTGCGCGAGATCATATCGAGAGTTCGCGGCGGCGCGTGCTCGACACTCTCGAAAACCTATCCGTCATCGCCTGAAATCGGAGCTGAAAGAGTGATAGCCCACGCAATCCGTATGGACACCCAAGGCAGCGCTGACGTTCTCCAGCTCAAGGAAGTGGAGATCGGCTCTCCGGGTTCCGGACAGGTCCTCATTCGGCAAACGGCCTGCGGCTTGAACTTCCTCGACGTCTACCATCGCTCCGGGGCGTACCCCCTCCCCCTGCCCAGCGGATGCGGCAGCGAGGCGGCAGGCATCATCGAGGCCGTAGGACCCGACGTGACCGGCTTTCGCGAAGGAGACCGGGTCGCATATCAGGGTGGAGAGCCTGGTGCCTATGCGGACCGCCGCATTCTTACGACGGCACGACTCGTCAAGATTCCAGACGGCGTCCCCGACGAGTCGGCCGCGGCCGTTCTCCTGAAGGGAATGACGGTCGAGTATCTTCTCAACCGCTGCGTCAATCTCAGGTCGGGCGATTTCGCCCTCATGTATGCGGCAGCCGGCGGTGTCGGCCTTCTGGCCGGACAGTGGGCGAAGCATCTCGGGATCCGCCTGATCGGGGTCGCGGCCGGCCGGGAGAAATGCGAGCGTGCGCTGGCCAACGGCTACTTCGCCGTCATCGACCGCAACAGCGAGGACATCCTGGCGCGGGTGAAGGAGATGACCGGTGGAAGAGGCGTACCAGTCGTCTTCGACTCGGTGGGAAAAGCCACCTTCGACATCTCGATCGACTGTCTGGCGCCACGGGGCATCTTCGTCTCGTTCGGCGCGACGTCAGGTCCGCCCCCGCCAGTGGAAGCAAGCCTTCTTCAGAAGAAAGGCTCGCTCTATTTCACGCGCCCGACCCTGGTTCACTACGCCAGTTCTCCGGAGGATTACGCAGCCTCCGCAACGGCTGTTTTCGACCTGGTGGCGAAGGGTGTCCTCAAACCCGAGATCGGGCAGCGGTATCCCCTCTCAGAGGCTGCCAGGGCTCACCAGGATCTCGAGAGCGGCCGCACGAGCGGATCGAGCATCCTCATTCCCTGATTTCATCATGCTCCAGATGGAGAACGACATGTCGAATACCGAGAATCCCCGCTCCCATTGGCCCAAGGAACTCCAGGACGACATCGAAGCGAACCGCTTCAATGGCTGCGTCGGAAGCGTGCTGGTGTCCGAGACGGACCGCGTGCGCGTGTGGCACCTGCGCCTGCCGCCCGGCAAGCGCTGCGCCTTCCATCGGCATGTCCTCGATTATTTCTGGACATGTCACACCTATGGAACCGCTCGAGGCTATTTCGAGGACGGCCGCATCGTCGACGTGAAGCACTTTCCGGGCGACACAAAGCACATGAATTACGGCGCCGGGGAATATCTCCTGCACAGCGTTGAGAACATCGGCGACACGGAACTCCTCTTCACCACCGTGGAGTTCAAGCAGAGCGCCAACCAACCGCTGCCCGTGCCCGAAGGCATCCGCCTTCAGGCCGCCTGATCCACCTCTGTCCGATATTGGAAGCTGATCATGTATGCGCATCCTGGCGTGAAGACCGATCCGAGCCTGCCGGTTCCTGACACCATGAAGGCCTGGATCCTCGGTGATCCCAACGAACTCCGGCTCGTCGAAAAGAAGGTGCCGGTCCCGAAGAAGGCCGAGGTTCTGGTGCGGGTGGATGCGATTGCCATCTGCGCGACCGATCTCGACGTGATCAGCAGCGGCCCGCCGGCAATGATCCAGGGCGGCCAGCCCTTCAACAAGAACTTCACGCCCGGCCACGAGTATATGGGAACCGTTGCCGCCCTCGGGCCCGGGGTGGACGAGTTCGCGATCGGCGACCGGGTTACGGTAGAGATCCATGCCGGCTGCGGCCAATGCAAACGCTGCCGGATGGGCATGTACACCTCGTGCCTGAACTACGGCCTTAACTACGGGGACGTCGACAAGGGGCACAGGGCGAACGGCTTCACCTCCGATGGCGGCTTCGCCGAGTTCGCCGTGAACAACATCAACACGCTCATCAAGATTTCCGACGACATGAGCGACGAGGAAGCGACCTTGGTCGTCACCGCGGGCACATCCATGTATGGACTGACCGAACTCGGCGGCCTCGTCGCCGGCGAAAGCGTCGTGGTGATCGGCCCCGGCCCCATCGGTCTTCTCGGGGCCGCCGTGGCCAAAGCACTTGGTGCGTCGCCCGTCATCCTCACGGGCACTCGCGACAATCGCCTCAAGACCGGCCTCGAACTCGGCGCGGACCATGTGGTCAACGTTACCCGTGAGGACCCGGTCGAGGCCGTGCGGCGGCTCAATGGCGGCAAGGGCGTGGACTACGTGATCGAATGTTCGGGTGCCCCCAACGCCATCAACGAAGCGGGACGCATGCTCAATCGCGGCGGCAAGATGTGCCTGGCGGCCTTCCCGCATGATCCGGCCCTCATCGACGTGGCTCACCTCGTCCGCAACAACATCTACATCTACGGCATCCGAGGCGAAGGCCGCAGCGCAACGCACCGGGCACAGGCCTTCATGGCTGCCAAGCGGTTCGACGCAACGAAGATCCACACCCACACCTTCATGATGGAGGATCTGCCGACCGCGCTTCGCTACGCGCGCGACCGCGTGGAGGATGCCATCAAGGTCGTCGTGAAGATGCCTCGCCGGATGGCCGAACAGGATATCCGCGAAGCCAGCTGACCTTAAACCCACGATCCGTCGGCCACGGCCGAGCGGCCAGTGCCCCTATCATTGATATTGAGCGAGAGACGATGGCTGAGAACAAGGGCCAGGTCGGTGTCATCGGCCTTGGAACGATGGGCGGCGCAGTCGCCCGCAATCTGGCGGAACGTGGCTGGAGGGTGTTCGGCTACGACGTGAGCGAGCAAAGGATCCGCGAAGCGGAGGCTGCCGGGGTGCAGGTCATGGACAGCCCCACTGCGGTGGCTCGTCAGGCCGAGACGATTCTGACGAGCCTGCCCAGCCCAGCTGCGCTGCACAGCACCGTGGCCGAGCTTGCGAATGATGCGTCGAAGGGCCGGGTGATTGCCGAGTTGAGCACGCTGACGCTGGAGGACAAGAGTAAGGCTGAGGCTGCTCTACGGTCGGCAGGCCATGTGATGCTCGACTGCCCCTTGAGTGGGACCGGAGCCCAGGCCGCTACACGGGATCTGGTGGTCTATGCCAGCGGCGATGCCGAGCGGATCGCAGCGCTCCACGAGATCTTCATGGACTTCAGCCGCCTCGTGCACAATGTCGGGCCGTTCGGCAATGGCACGAAGATGAAATTCGTCGCGAACCTGCTGGTCGCCATCAACAATGTCGCGAGCGCGGAAGCGATGGTGCTCGGCATGAAGGCGGGTCTCCCCCCTCAGCAAATCATCGAGCTCGTTTCATCTGGAGCAGGAAACTCCCGCATCTTCGAATTGCGTGCCCCTCTAATGGCGGAACAGCGCTACGAGCCGGCGACCATGACTATCGGTCTTTGGCAGAAGGATATGCGAGTCATCGACGAATTCGCACGTCAACTCGGATGCCCTACTCCGCTTTTCACGGCGACGGAATCCGTCTATCGCGCCGCGCTGGCAAATGGACAGGAGACCCAGGATACGGCCTCCGTCTGCACTGTTCTGGAAGGGATGGCAGGCCTCAGACGGAATTGAGCATGGGCTGACACGCGGCGGCATAATGGAGAGATAGGCCCTGCGGGTGCCCCCGAGCCCCTGCACCTGTCGCGTGTGGCAAGTCATGCTGGCTTTGCATATCTGTTTTTGCGGCGCAGCAATTCAAATGCTGCGTCGCACCCCGTATAGAGCCTTCAAAAGTTCAGGTTCGGGGGCCTCACATGACAATGTCACTCTCAGTGCGTCATACCAATTCAGACGCTTCGTTTTTCGGTACGAGCAGGAAGCCTGGCTTGGTTACCAGGATTATTCGCGCGCTGCAGGCTCAGCAACTCCGCACGGCAGAACGCCGTGTTGCTCAATATGCCCATATCTCCACTGGCATCTGCCGGAAAACATAAGCGGCTGACTGTTCTGCCTCTTTGAAACGCCAGCGTTTTCACGACCGTCTTCTGTGTGCGGCGTCGGTTGTGGGCCCGGAGGAATACCGGGAGCTTTATGGAGCGGCGTCGGCGTGGTCGCGGCCGGTCGATGGTAAGCGGTAAGGTGACCACATCTGGCGCGGTATGACGGGATAGACGATCTTTCCTGACACAGAAGCAAGGAGCTTTCAGTGTCAGTTACTATGTCTGCGCCTATGCCTGATGATAGAAGTTTCCAAGTGCTGGAGGCTGTTCCCTGCCGCCTGGAGGTGAGCCCCGAGCGACCCCGCCGGAGCTGGTCGGCGCAGGCCAAGATGGCTTTGATCGAGGAGACCCTGAAGCCGGGCGCCAATGTCTCGGCCATCGCACGGCAGGCCGGAATTGCACCGGCACAATTGTTCGGCTGGCGCCGCAAGGCGATGCGGACGGGTGTCGTCCAAGGTGAGCCCAGGAGCAGCGGCTCGGATTCGTTGAAGTCACGCCGACATCCTCCGCGATGGTCGAGATCGTGATTGCCGACATGGTGGTTCGCGTTGGTGCGGATGTTGATCCTGATCATCTGATCCGGATCATTCGGGCGGTGCGGCAGGCATGATCCCGGCCGGCGTCAAGGTGTTCGTGGCCAGCCAGCCGGTTGATTTTAGGAAGGGTCCAGACGGCCTGCTGGCGCTGGTGCGCGAGGCCGGATCCGATCCCTTCAGCGGCGCTCTTTACGTCTTCCGCGCCAAGCGGGCGGATCGTGTCAAAATCGTCTGGTGGGACGGCACCGGCGTGGTCCTGTACAGCAAGCGCTTGGAGAAGGCGCACTTCTGCTGGCCGCGGATCGGTCAGCATCGGGTGCAACTCAACCATGCCCAGCTGCTCGCCCTGGTCGATGGCATGGACTGGAAGCGGGTGCACGCCGTGAGCGTCAGGGCCCCGCAATCAGTCGGGTAGTTGTCCCTGCGGCAAGATGAATCAGAGCCATGGATCCGCTTCGGCAGGTGGTCCCACCATGCTCTGATGGGCGCAATGACGGCCCATGATTCCGCCCTTCCCGATGATGTCGATGCGCTCAAGGCGATGGTGCGGGCTATGGCCGAGAAGACCGCGCTTCTGGAACAGCGCAACGCCCATCTCGAGCAGGTGAACCAAGGCGCCGAGGAGCGGATCGCGCGGCTGATGGCGATTGTGAAGGTGCTCGAGCGGGCGCGCTACGGCACCCGATCCGAGCGGCTCGGCAAGGATCGGCTGAGCGACGATCAGTATGCCCTTGCGCTCGACGAGATCGAGACCGGTGTGGCGGCCCTCGAGGCCGAGAGAGACAAGGCGACAGGACACTCGACCAAGCGGCCACCGCGCCCACGCAAGGGCTTCGCGGCGCATCTCGAACGGGTCGAGGTGGTGATCGAGCCGGACGATCCGGCGGGCTGCGAAGGATTGGAGCGGATCCGGCTTGGCGAGGACGTCTGCGAGCGGCTGGATGTGACGCCGGCCAAGTTCCGGGTGATCGTCACGCGCCGGCCCAAATACGTCTACAAGGGCCACGAGGGCGTCATCCAGGCCCCGGCTCCTGCTCGGATCATCGCAAGCGGCATCCCCACCGAGGCACTGCTGGCCCAGATTGCGGTGGCGAAATACGCCGATGGCCTGCCGCTGTACCGCCAGGAAGCGATCTATGCCCGCGACCAGGTGGTGATCGAGCGCTCGCAGATGGCGCAGTGGATGGGCAAGGTCGGGTTCGAGCTCGAGCCCCTGGCCGCGTATGCCCTGGCGCGGATCAAACAGGGCGAGCGGATCTTTGCCGACGAGACCACCCTGCCGACCCTGGCACCCGGGGCAGGCAAGGCCAAGACCGCTTACCTCTGGGCCTACGTGCGCGATGATCGGCCGTTTGGCGGCAGTGATCCGCCGATCGTGGTCTACCGCTTTGAGGACAGTCGGGCCGGCGAGTGCGTGGCGCGCCATCTGGAGGGCTATCGCGGCATCCTGCAGGTTGACGGCTACACGGCCTATCACCGGCTCGCCCGGTCTGAGGGTGCCAATGAAGGTGTGCAACTGGCCGCCTGCTGGTCGCACGTGCGAAGGAAATTCTATGAGTTGCACGTCTCGGATGCCTCCATGGTGGCCGGGCAGACGCTGGAGCAGATGGCGGCGCTCTGGGCTGTGGAGGACAGCGTTCGTGGCCAGGATGCGGGAACAAGAAGGCTGGTTCGCGAAGAGCAATCCGCGGCTGTCGTGAGCACGCTGTTCAAGCTGTGGGAAAAGGAACTGCCCAAGCTGTCGCGCAAGTCGAAGCTGGCCGAGGCGATCCGCTATGCTCTGACGAGGCGTGCCTCTCTGGAGCGGTTCTTGTTGGACGGACGCGTGGAGTTGGATTCCAATACGGTCGAGCGCGCCATCCGGCCTCAGACGATCACACGCAAGAACTCGCTCTTCGCCGGCTCTGATGGCGGCGGGCGCACATGGGCGGCGATTGCCAGCCTTCTGGCAACGGCCAAAATGAACAACGTCGATCCGCACGCCTGGTTGACACAGACCCTCGAGCGCATCGCCAACGGATGGCCCAACCGCGAGATCGAGGCCCTCATGCCGTGGAACTATCGCCCCTGAACGGCATCAGCTGCCCGCTTACGGTCGATGCCGGGGCGGTTCGGGTCGACCTGGGCTGGTACCGCAAGCTGTCGGCGTGATCGCCAGCCTTTGGCGTGAGCCGGGCCGCGTGCGGCCTTTGTCCCTGCTGCGAACAGCAAAAAGCCCT
>NZ_JBHSBQ010000127.1:0-36241 GCF_042650665.1 Microvirga sp. GCM10011540
ACGGCAGGCCGGCGGCCGAGAAGGTCAGGCTCTCGCCATCGGCATCGCTGAACCGGGTGCTCAGATCGAGGTTGAACGCGCTGTCCTCGGCCACCGTCGCATCGGCAATGCCGCCATCCACCACAACAGGCGCCTGATTGACCGCATTATCGCCGCCCAAATACATCAGAGAGATCTGATCGATGTTGGGGCCACCAGCTGTGGATCCGGCCGGGATGGCGAGCTTGATGGTGTTCTCGCCCGCGACGAGGTCCACCTGAACCGCTTTCTCGACCCATGTCTCCCACGTTGTGGCGGCCGCCCCACCGGGCACGAAGGCGACTTGAGACGCGGCCGCACCATTGACTGAAAGGTCAAGCGGACGGTTGGACGCAGTGGCATAGCGGATGAGGACGGCGTAAGTTCCGGCTGTCGGAGCATCAACGTTGAAGGTGATGGCATCGCCCGGATTGGAGCCAAAATCCATATAGGCGCCGCCGACGGCCCCCGCGCGGTAATTGCCGGTCGCATCGGGATTGCCGGCATCGACAACACGGGTGAAGTCCCCGTTGGATGGCACACCGATGTCCTGAACTGAGACCTCCGGGCCTTCCGCCTGGATCGTTGTCAAAGCAAGGGGCGTCTCGCCCGGACCGGACACAGCGATGACATCGATGTTCGGCGCTCCCCCGGATGTGGCCTGAACGATCCCGATCGTGAATGGCCCTTCACCCACTAAGGTGACGGGGAACGTCTTGACTGCCCAGCGATCAAAACCACCGGTGTGCGTGTTCTGCGGGCCGCCCTGCAGCTCACCGTTCACCGCAATCGCGATCGGCCGGTTGAACCCGTCGCCGCTCGTCCCGCCCGCGCCGTTCGCAACCCTGAGATGGATGTTGTAGGTACCTGCAGGAACATTGAGCTCGAACGTCGCCCTGACACCCGTGCTGGTGCCATTGATGTCGAGGTATCCGTCACCCGTGTACCCTTGGCGAAGACCGAACTCATCATATCCCACCGCGCCAGGCGCACCCTCCTGGTTCACCGTCCGAGTTCTGACCAGCGTAGCGGGGTCCCCAACGATCGTCAGAGCGTCGGATTCTGCCTGGAAATAGATCGCGTTCATGGCTGTAGATTCCTAGATCTAAGAGCAGTAAAACTGCGGTTTGTTGGCGTTTATCTTGGCGGCTATGGATCAAACGGCACTGATGTTGGTGGCTTGATCGCAGGATTCTGGGCGCAAACTCTCGATTCCGGAGCTGGAATTCTCCGGAAGAGGCCATGTGCCTTGGGGGGTCTGCTATGGAGAGGTCTCGGGATCTACGCTCCCGCTTCTTCGCATCGAGCGATGCCACCCAATCGCGGTGGGATCAGCCGATCCGGTCGCCCGGCGACGCTTTCATAATCATTCATCCCGGCGCTCTGATCTTGCAGCTTCTTGATTGACTATTGATGTCAATGCGAAGAGCGCATCAGGAAGAGGAAGACATGAGGCCTTAGGGGCTAAGCATTCACCTGGAACTGAAGCCTTGAAATCTCCGGTTGGCGCGGAAGTTGTTTTTGCTTTTTCTGACACCATCGACAGATATCCCCCGTGATTTCTTGGCCCAATTTGAGCTATCTCGATTGCCTTGGAACCGTTGCATGGAAGTTATCAGGGGGTAAATATCTCCTACGGATTACCCGCCATCCCACGAGGGCCCAGAATGGATCGGGACCGGGCGGAGGTGCCAAACCGGTGCTGCTGGATAAGATCTTCGCCACATTTTTGGCCAGACACCTCGAAAAGCGTCAGCTTCGGAGGTAACCGCATGTTCTTTATAAGCTATTTTGTTCACGGCGCCCTCAGAACCCCTCCTGCCGTGATCCATCCTTTGCTATCGAGAAGGGACCGAGGTCTCGCGACAAGGCAGGCCTTGGTCTCGCACCAGGCGGGCCCTCAGTCTCACCCCAGGACCGACCTTGGTCCTAATCCCTTGTAGTCCGAGACGACTGCCCGGCTGGCGACAATTTCCATGAAACCTGTCTCCGGACAGACGGGTCCGGTGGCAACGTGGGCCCCGGACATCAACGTGCTGGATCAGCGAAGACGGCGAACCATCAGATCGGCGTGTTTGCGATAGACGTGCCGCACCTACATTGATCGCCAGCTTCGGCTGCCCTACGGGTCTGCCGGCGGCTCTGCCGGTGACAGGCCATTCATGTACCGGTCGACTTCCGTTTCGCCACAAGAGCGGCTTCGATTCAGGGAGCCCCATCAACGCCTGCGGCGATGGGGCTTTCGATCAGCTTCCTGGCGGTAACTCAGACCACCTCCCTTGTCCGTCGGCGATGCCGCCTCCCGAGCTGCAGACCCATTGCGGCATCTGACACCGAGAAACGGTGACGGATCTGATCTCTGTGCGTCCCTTCGATTAGAACCAGACAATGGTTTGCCGACCGGAATCCGGTCATGTCTCCCTGCCCGGCTCAGGCATCGCGATGTCGCCTGATCGCGCCTGGCGGCCCGCTTCCGGACGACAGGATGCGGTCCGCTGGGCTCGATCCTGTGGTTCGCCGCTGCCGCAGGCCAAGCAGTCGATCCGCTGCCGCAGATGGTTGACCAGGAGCTCGGCGCCGACATTCAGGCAGTAATCGTGCCCGCCGGGCAGCTGGATCACCTCAAGCTCTGAGCTGAGGCGGCGCCACGCCCGGCCGTCATGGCCGGCCGAGTAGAAGATCACCGGCACATCGAGCGGCGCAGGCAGATACCGCGCCATCGCGAGCGTAAAGGCCTCCCGTCTCGGTGACGGAGGAAAGCGCCTTTCGCTCCTGAACCAAGCATTCCAGGTCCTGGCCAGCAGCTCGGCCGGGGCCATCTTGAGGATCCGCTCCAGCCGCGCCAGCTGGTCATAGCCCCGGCCCACGTCCCGCGCCGAAAGAGCCTGGTTCATGACCCTGAGCACGGCCCGCATGGCCGGGCGCGCGCTGACGGTCGGCGGGTCGACCATCGCGACCAACTCGACCTCGTGCCCGGCCGCCCTCAGCAGGCGGGCGGTCTCGAACGCCACCAGGGCGCCATTGCATTGCCCTCCTAAGAGAAAGGGACGGCCCCTCGCATGCCTTTCGAGAATAAGCGGAAGGCGGTCGGCAGCCATCGCCTCGATCGTCGGCGGAATTGGCTCCTCATGCAGACCATGGGGATCAATGGTGATGACCGGATGATCGGGTCCGAAAAGGTTCACCATTCGCCGCACATACAGGCCGCCGCTGGCGAAGTCGCCATGGAAAAAATACAGCGGAGGCCGGTCGCCGTCAGCATGAAACCGGAACAACGGGTTCGCCGGTGAGGTGGCCTGCGCTGAAATACGGGGGAGAAGCTGACGGATTGTCTCCGCCCCGAACAGGATCGTTTCCGGCACGCCATGTCCGACGAGCCTTTCGATCTCGATGAGCATTTCGGTTGCAAGGAGGGAGTCGCCACCGGCCGCAAAGAAGTCGTCGTCGATCGTCACGGTTTCGGATTTAAGCAGCCTCCGCCACAGTTGCAGCAGTTCGACCTGCAGGTCCAAGGGAGGCCGGCTGACGACGGGTGCGGGCACGGATGCCATGTCCTGATCCGGCCTGGTGAGTGTCTCACCGAGGCGGCGCCGCTGAACCTTGCCCGAGCTGCCCTTGGGCAACTGGTCGAGGATCAGAATACGATGGGGGACTTTGTAGGACGATATCTCGCGTCGCAGGAATTGACGCAGCGCTTCAGGAGTGGTTTGCCGGCCGCAACGAAGAACGACCGCGGCAGCAACATCCTCACCAAGGCGCGGGTGAGGGACCGCGAAGGCCGCGGCCTCGGCAACATCCGGATGCCGCAGGGCGCAGCATCAATCTCGACAGGAGAGATCTTTTCACCGCCGCGGTTGATCAGTTCGCTCAGGCGGCCGTGCAGGGAGAGGAAGCCGTCCCGGTCGATGCTGCCGATGTCACCTGTTCGCAGCCAACCCGCGACGAAGAAGGCACGATTGAGCTCGGGCGCATCAAGATACCCGGATATGACCGTGGGTCCGCGAACCCAGACCTCGCCCTTCCCGCCGGCCGGAACCGGATTTCCGTCCTCGCCGACAATCATCACCGTGTCAGCCCATGGCCTGCCGCATGTGCCTGGGCGGCTGGGGCCCGGCGGCGGCTGGTTTGTGGCGATCTGCGCTACTTCACTGGAACCGTAATGCTCCAGCACCGGCACCCCGAGGCCTTGCTGCAGCTCCTGCAGCACTCCGTTCGGGAGCGGCGCCCCTCCGGACAGGACGAAGCGGAGGGTGTGCCTCGCCTGCACATCCGCGATGGCTTGCACCCTTTCCAGCACGGCCCGGTGGAGCGAAGGTCCGGCAGAGTACCAGGTCGGCCTCAAGGCATCGAACCATTCATCTGGATCAACCACTGCGGCATTGGCGGGGAATGCGATGCTGCCTCCGGTGAGAAGCGGCGTGAAGACCGTTACTTTGAGCCCGTGCGAATAGTAAATCGGCGACACGCTCAGGCAGCGGTCCTGGGAGGTGAGACCAAGCCAGGTCCGAAGGCGCGCCGCAGCCGCCAGCATGTTGGAATGGCTGAAGGGGATCAGCTTCGGCTGTGCGGTCGTGCCGGATGTCGACAGGATGAACGCGGGCGCGCCCGGGTCCGGCCCTTCGTCGCAAGCGGGGGAGCCGGACAGGTGACCAGTGAGGATGAGGCCGAGGCGCCCCTGTCCGACCGGGGTGGCTTCGATGATGGCGATATCCCTGCCTTCCGCAGCCTTCCGTCCGTCGGGGGCGCTGCCCTGCAAAACGAGAAGCGCGCTGAGACGCAGCACGGCAAGACGCTGGTCGATCTCGCTCCGCGTCAGTCGCGGGTCGAGCGGCACCGCCACGGCGCAGCAGGCAACCGCCAGGACGGCGAGAGCCGCTTCCGGACCATTGGGCATCAAGACGCCGATGCGGGCGTTGCTGCCGAGCCCGGCCCGGCGCAGCTGATGTCGGATCCCATCCAGCTGGCCTTGCAGTTCCCTGTATGTCACGGGCGCGAAGCCGGAGGAGATGATGGCCGGCTGGCAGGAGAACGAGATGGCGTTCCGGTCTATTGCCCGCCCCAAGGTCGTCGGACTGCTCTCTTGGGCACCCGTTCCAGTCTTCGTGGTTTCGCTGCCGTTTTCGAGATGGAAGGGTGTCCTGTCTTCCTGGAGCACAATGCATCCTCCAACCGCCGGGAGCATCACCGGCCTTCAGTCACGTTGGGGCCTCTTCACGGAACCGTGAGGTGATCCATCCAAGCTGCAGAATGCGACGCCCGCTTTGAAGACCACCATAGGAGTGAGCCACCTTCGAACGGAGTAGAAGCACCTGCGCAAAAGGATCAGACGCCCGATCGCTCCAAAGGTCCAATCAACCGCGACCTCCGGCGGGGCCGGATCAGGAACTCACGCGGCGTACCGACGATTGCCAGCGGCTACGGCCATCACATTGGCCCTCCCGGGTCAGGGAGCCGGGTTGCCGAAGTCGTCGGGTTGCCATGAACATGCCGTATCGCGGCAGGCCGTCCATGCTCCGGTTTCGGACCCGCCTCTGACGAGGCGGATTCTGCGGCGGGTGGTGGATCCTGCGCGTTTTGGAAGAGCCGGAAAGTCAACGAGCGAAGACCGAGAGGCGATGTTTGTCTGCACATAGCTGCATCGATGATGGCTGCACGGCCAACGATGGGCCTGTCTCCGTTGACGAAAAACATCATGGCATCTGGCATTGCAGATATGGCGGGGCAGACTTGGCGAGCATCGGCTCCCGTTCCAAGCCCGCCCGCGGCACAGGAAGAGGGACAGGATTGGCCCGGCCGCTCAGGCTCTCCAGGTGATGTGCCCTATGGGGTGGGAAGGCGAAAGGGCTACTGGCCCTCTTCATGGTCCGTTAACCAAACCTGACAGAATTCCGGGAGCCGTGCTTGTCCTAGGAATACATGCGCCCCATCTGGAACAGCACCAGGCCCGCAAACCCTGGTGACCGGATGGCCGGAACGGCTGCCGGCGTGGGCGGCAACCCGCGCCAACAGCCTGACCATCCCGTCCCCCTGCCCTAACAGGAGAACAACATGGCTGATGCCCTGTATAGCGAAGCTGCGCCTTCGCGCAACGGCGATTGCGACGCCTCCGTCGCCTCGCCCCGGTCCACCGCCCTCCCCCTCGTCACCCGCCCCGCGCCCCGCCCGTGCGCCGGCGCAGCCTGCGCCGATCCCGGCCCGGAAGCCGCCGTGCTCGCCACGGCCGCTCAGGCACCGGTCGTCGCCCTCGGCGATCTCGTCGGCGCCATCCCCGACCACCCGCAGCCGCTGGCCGTCATCCTCGCCCTCGTCGACCAGGGCCGCCTCGGCATCGATCTCCAGGCGCCGTTCGGCTCCGACCTCCGCCTCTGGCGCCGGAGCGCCTGACCGCCCCCGCCCCTGCCGGCAGTCCCAGCCCCCGTCGCCGCGCGTGAGCGGATGACGGGCCGGCGCGCCTGACAGGTGCGCCGGGAGCGGTCCCTCGTCCCGCACAGCCCCGCCCCCCGCACCGCCGTCCGGGCAGCCGGGGCGACCTCGCCCGGGCGCTCGCCGCATGAGCGGCATGCCCGGCCGCCAGCCCCCTTCCCCTCATCCCCGTGGAGTGATCCCGCCCATGCCCGTGTCCCCCTTCCTCCTGGCCGCCAAGGCCGTCGACCGCCCCGACAGCACCCCCGAGGGCTCCGAGATCGAGATCGCCTTCGACGCCTTCATGACCGGCAGCCCGGACGCGGCCGGCCCGGGCACGCCACCGCCCCCGTCGCGGCAGGGACGCCCCGCCTCGGCCGTGGCCCTCCTGGCGGACCTGTGTCTCGACCGGGCCCTGGGACGGGCCGGGCGCCGCCTCCTGCGCCGCGGCGGTCCGAAGGTGGTGCTCATCCGCGTCCCCACCGCCGTGTGGGTCGAGCCGGTCGAGACCGCCGTGCGCGAGCTCGCCAGGACCGGAACGGCCGTCGTCACCGCAACGGCCAGGTCCAAGGCCGGAGCCGCAGCGGACGAGGCGGCCGCCCGCCTGATCGCACGGGGGGCGCTCGTGATCGGCATCGCGCCCGCTCTCGACTATCTCGCGCCGGGCCTGGTGGCCGCCGCCGACCTTCAGGTGACGGTCAGTCTGCCCGATGCTGCGCTCATGAGCGAGGCCGTCCGCCGCTGGTGCCGCCGCTCCGCCACCGGCCTCGGGCCGGAGGACCTGACCGGCCTTGATCTGCCCGATTATGCCGCGGCCCTGCGGCCCGGATCATCGCCGCAGGACTGCGTCATCCGCCTCAGGCGCGCCGCCCGGCGGCGTGGGCCGGGGCTTGCGGCCGACGGCATTCCCCGGCTCGAGGCCCTGAGCGGCTACGGCGCCGCCCGGGACTGGGCGGCGGCAACCCTGGCCGAGATTGCGCAGGCGCGCCGCGCCGGCACCCGGCCGGAGCTCGAATCCTGCCTGTTCTTCGGCCCGCCCGGCACCGGCAAGACCCAGCTGGCGCAATCGCTTGCCCACACGGCCGGTCTTCCGCTCGTCGTGACCAGCGTGGCGGAGTGGTTCTCGGGCTCGGCGGGATATCTCGACAGCATCGTCAAGCAGTACACCCAGTTCTTCGAGACCCTGATCGCCGCCGCGGCGGCGCCTGGCAGTGCCGTCGTGGGCTTTCTCGACGAGGTCGACGCGATCCCGAACCGGTCGACCATGTCCGGCCACGGCTCGACCTGGTGGAGCCCGGTGGTCACCGGGCTTCTGCTGCAGATCGACCGGCTGCGCCGGCTGGCCCCCAACGTGGTGCTGCTGGGGGCCACCAACCACCTCGAGCGCCTCGACCCGGCGCTGCTGCGGCCCGGGCGCTTCGACCGCCACATCGCCATACCGCCGCCCGACGAGGCCGGCCGGGCCGGCATTCTGCGCACCCATCTGGGGCCTGACCTTCCGCACGCGGACCTGACCCGGATGGCGCGGCTGTGCCCCGATGCCACCGGGGCGGTCCTGGCCGGCGGCGTGAGGGCGGCGCGGCGGCGGGCCCGGGCCGCCGGACGGGCGCTCGACGAGCAGGATCTCCTGGCCGAGCTCCGGCCGGCCGATCCGCGCCCGGAGGAGGAGCGGCGGGAGGTGGCCCTGCACGAGGCGGGCCACGCGGTCCTGGCCCTGCGGCTCGGGCTGGAGGTGGCCCATGTCACCGTTCAGGCGGGCGGGCGCGCGGCCGGCCACACCCGGATCATGCCGCCGGGCGGCCTGCCGGACCGGCTCGCGCTCGAGGCTCAGGTGGTGGCAACCCTGGCGGGCCGCGCCGCCGACCAGGTGCTCGGCCGCGGCCCGACGGCGGGCGCCGTGGCGGATCTGTGCGAGGCCACCCGCCTGGTCACCGCCATCCATGCGAGCTTCGGCCTGGGGGCGACCCTGGCCCACCGGGTGGCGCACGAGGAGGCCGAGATCCTGCTGCGGTACGATCCGAGGCTCAGCGCCCTCGTCGAGGCCGACCTGCAGCGCCTGATGGGGCAGGCGGTGGCCCTTGTCCGCCGCCATGACGAGGCGATCCGCACCGTCGCCGGCGCGCTGCTCGCCCGCACTACCCTGGTCGGGGACGAGGTCGCCCGGATCCTGGCGCGGGCGCCGGTCCCGGCCCGGGCCGGAACCCACCCCCCGCAGGGGCAGGCGCCCGCCTGACCCTTTGATCCTCCACCCTCCGCCCTCGCGCCCTCGTCCTTTCCTCCCCCACCACAGGATTGCCCATGTCCACACCCACACCCTTCCGGCCTGCCTGCGACGAGACTGATGAGCTCGTCATCGAGCGCCATGCCCGCGAGCCCGCGGTCTGGATCGTCCACCACCGCGAGACCCGGCTCATCGTCGGAACCGCACCCTGGTCCAGGGCACGGGTCCTCCTGAGCCGGAGCGAGTTCCAGCACCCGTCCTGCTACGCCCTTGTCGGAGACACCGATGTGCTGCAGGACGGGCGCGGGGTTGCGGGCACCCATATCGGCCGCACGGGGCGTCCGCCGGCGCGCGCGCGGCAGCATCGTCACGCGCCGCCGCTGGCCGGGATGAGCACGCTGACGGTCATCAGCCTCGACAGCGGCCGCGGGCTGCTGCTCGAGGAGGCGGCGGCGCTGGAACAGGCGCTGCACGAGGCGGCGGCGGCCGCGGGCTCGCACCAGGTGGTGAGCCGGGCTCCGCGGGACCGGGGGCTGAGCCCCGGCGTGGTGACGCGGGTGCAACGCTGGCTCGACACGCTGCGCTGGATGCTGCCGGTGGCCCGGTGCGATATTCTCGAGGCCGGGCGCAGGGCTGCGCCGCGGCCCGGCGCCCGGGCTGAGCCCGAGCCGGAGGCGGCGGGCCTGCCGCCGAGCATGGGCTGGACGACCCGGCTGCCGCAAGGCCTCCTGGCCCGCGCGGATGTACGCCGGTTCCGGCTTGAGCGGGGCGAGATCAGGGCCACGGCGCTGGTGGTGGACGGGTGGTGCATTCTGGAGGAAGGCTCGCATGCCCGCGCCGGCGAGATTGCGTCGCTACAGGCCGGCCTTCGCAACAAGCGGCACGCGCTCCGGCGGGCCGGGATTCTCGAACCGGTGCCGGGGCGTCAGGACCTCTGGGTCGCCACGGCCCGCGTGGGGGTGCCGTCGCTGACCAATCTCACCCGGCTGATCCTGGGCAACAATGCCCGCCACCAGGTCTGGCAGCAGGTCCCATAGGACATCCCAAACCGCGCGTGCCCGGCAGCCGCCCCGCGACTCAGCGGTCCGGTTCGCGGGGGTCCCGGGCTGCCCCATGTTGAGGTCCTCGGGAGATGGCTCAGGAGCGCAGGCGCATGACCGAAAGAGCCAGGGCCTGCGCGCAGGGCACCAGACTGTCGACGAGCACATACTCGTCCGGCGTATGCCCGCCATCACCGACGGGCCCGATGCTGCAAAGGGTGGGACAGCCCTTCCCTGCCGTGAAGCCGGAATCCGCACAGCCGCCCGTGAACTCGGCCTCGACCGCGAATCCGACATCCCCCGCCGCCTGGCGATAGATATCGAAAAGCGCTCGGCTCTCAGCCGTCTCCTCCAGGGGAAGGAACTCGCCTTTGATCGTCAGTTGCGCCGTTGTGCCCGGAAGGGAGCAGTTTTCCACGACCCCGCGGATGGCATCGATCATGGCGGCGCGATCCTCGCTGCGAACGTAACGCAGATCGATCTCGCCGCAGGCATGGGGCGCGATCGTGTTGACGGTCTGTCCGCCGCCGATGAGCCCGACATTGACTGTGATTCCGCGGTCGGGATCGGTCAGCCTGTGAAGGGAAAGCACCTTCCGGGACAACTCCTCGATAGCCGAGACCCCCCGCTCGTAATGGGCTCCGGAATGGGCCGCCTTTCCGTACACGTCGAAGCTCATGAAGACGCCGCCCTTGCGGCCTCGGGTAATGACGTTCGGTGCACGGCTGGGCTCGGCATTGAAGACCGCTCGCGACATTCGGGCCTGCGCCTCGATGACCGGCCGGGAGGATGGCGAGGCGATCTCCTCATCGCTGGTCACGAGCGCCACGATGGGCGCCGGATGGCCGCCGAACTTCGCCAGGGCGGCGATCACGAACGCGTTCATGACGAGACCCGACTTCATGTCGGCCACGCCGGGGCCGTAGGCACGGCCGTTCTCGACCCTGAACGGCCGCCGGCCTGCCTCCCCCTTGGGAAAGACCGTGTCACGATGCCCCATGAGCACGATCGGTCGCTGGTCGTTGGCGGCCTCGTGCGGCAGCGTCGCCCGAATGGCATCGCCGAAGGTCGGATGAGGCAGGATCTCGACCTGGAGTCCGGCCTTGTCGAAAAACCGGCGGAGCGGCTCCCCGGCCGCGTCGACACCCGTCTTGTCGTAGGTTCCCGAGTCGGTGTTCACCAGATCCCCGAGGAGCAAGACCATCGCCTCTCTCTGCTCCGCGAGCCACTCGGTGACCCTGCCCTCCCCTTCGGTCATGCTGCCCATTGAATCCTCATTTTGCAGTTCCGATTGCACAACTTCGAGGCTTGCATGTTCAGCTGGGCAGGGCTAGTCATATTTCCAATATGTGAAACACCAGTTGCAAATTCTGGAACTTTTGGACCAGTGATGTGACGACCTTGGCAAGTGTAGCTGCGGTTCTTCGATGCTTCTCGGAAGAACGCACCGAACTGACGGTGACGGATGTCGCGGCCCTTCTTCCGGCGCCGAAGAGCACCGTTTCCCGTCTGCTGCGGGCCATGCGGGACGCTGGTTTCATCGAGAGCATCGGCGCGACGAAGCGCTACCGTCCCGGTCTGATGCTGTTCGAGGCTGGAAACGTCTATCGGCGCGCCTCCTCTCTGGTTGCCCGAGCAGACGAGGTCGTAAAGGCCGTCTCGGGTCAGGTCGGGCATTCCGGCTATGTCAGCATCCGCGCCGGCCATGACGTGGTCGGGCTGACCTATCACCCCGGCTCTCATGTCCTGCGCGTTGCGACGCCCATCGGGCGCCGCCTCGCGGCCTTTGCGAGCGCAACCGGACGCACGCTCCTTGCGCGGCTCAGGGACGAGGAGGTGAAGGCGCTTTATCCCACGCTGCCTATGCCCCCATCCCCGAACGCACCTCAAAGCGTCGACGAGTTGCTGGCGCGGCTGGCGAAGGTGCGTCAGGAGGGATTTGCCGAATCCAATGACGAAGCCAACCGGGGGGTCGCCGCCATCGCGGTGGCGGTCGGTGATCCCGAAACCCGCGAGGCGGTCAGCCTCTGCGTCACCTTTCCCTCCTCAACGATCACTCAGGGCGAACGCGACGCGATCATTGATGGCCTCCGGGCGGGGGCCAGGCGTATCGCGGCGATCCTCGGCGACGATCCCGATTACAACACCAGAACCCATTGAAAGAGACGGCGATGATGCAGCCCGGAACCCGCTGGCGGATTGGCTTCGACATTGGAGGCACCTTCACCGACTTCATCCTGTACGACGGCAATGAAGAAACGGTCCGCCTCCACAAGCGGCTCACGACTCCTCACGATCCTTCCATTGCGGCGCTTGCGGGGCTTGAGGAGCTCGTTGCGATGGCCGGCATCGGGCTCGCCGAGATTCATGAGATCGTGCACGGCACGACCCTGGTGACGAATGCGGTCATCGAACGCAAGGGGGCCTCGCTCGGTCTGCTGACGACCCAAGGCTTCCGCGACATCCTCGAGATGGGCACGGAACAACGCTACGATATCTATGACCTCTTCCTCCGCTATCCGCAGCCCTTCGTCTCCCGTGAGTTGCGGCTCGAGATTCCCGAGCGTGTCGACAGCAGCGGTCGGATCGTCACCGCCCTTGATCGGGCCAGCGTGCGCCGCGCGCTCCAGTTCCTGCTGGACACCGGCGTCGAGGCCGTCGCCGTCTGCTTCCTCAATTCATACCGCAACCCGGAGCATGAGCGGACCGTCGGTGAAATCGTCCGGTCGGAATTCCCCGAACTCGCCGTTTCCCTGTCGTCGGAGGTCGTCGCCGAACTCTGGGAATACCAGCGCTGCGTCACGACCTGCGCCAACGCCTACGTCCAGCCGCTCATGGACCGGTACCTGAAACGACTTGAGCGCGAGTTGTCGGGCCGGGGCTTCCGGGGTGCCCTTCGCCTCATGCACTCGGCCGGCGGCCTGGTCTCGCCCGAAACGGCGCGCGCCTTCCCGATCCGCCTGCTCGAGTCGGGTCCCGCGGGCGGCGCCCTGGCTACCGCCTTGTTCGGCTCCCTTGCGGGTAAGAACGACGTGATCTCCTTCGATATGGGCGGCACGACGGCCAAGGCGTGCATGATCGAAGGCGGGCGGACCGAGATTGCCCCGATGCTGGAAGCCGGGCGCGTTCACCGCTTCACCAAGGGCTCCGGCCTGCCGATCAAGGCCCCCGTGATCGATATGATCGAGATCGGCGCCGGCGGCGGTTCCATCGCGGCCATCGACGAGGTCGGTCTCCTCAGGGTCGGGCCGCATTCGGCCGGCTCCGATCCCGGCCCGGCCTGCTATGGGATGGGCGGCACGAAGCCGACGGTCACCGACGCCAACCTCGTCCTCGGCTACTACGATCCGGGCTTCTTCCTCGGCGGGCGCATGTCGCTCGACGTCGGCGCGTCGGAGCGCGCCATCGCAACGGTTGCCGACCCGCTCGGCCTCTCCGTGCCGGAAGCGGCCTGGGGCATCCACAAGGTGGTCGTGGAAAGCATGGCGGCGGCCGCACGTGTTCACCTGGTCGAAAAGGGCAAGGATCCCCGCAATTATGCAATGGTGGGTTTCGGGGGGGCGGGCCCGGCCCATGCGGCCGACGTCGCGCGGGCGCTCGGCGTGCGCGAGGTCATCATCCCGCCTGCTTCGGGCGCGGCCTCCGCGCTCGGCTTCCTGGCGGCGCCCCTCTCGTTCGAGCTCGTTCGGTCGCACCCGGTCGAATTCTCGGAAGGGTTCGACGCGACGGCCACCAATGCCGTGTTGGCCGAGCTCGAGACCGAGGGCCGCAAGCGTCTGATGGAGGCCGGCGTGACAGCGGGCTCCATCACGGTCGAACGCTTCGCCGATATGCGGCTCGTGGGGCAGATGCACGACATTGCGGTCGAGCTGCCGGCGGGACAGGTTGACGGCAGCCGCCTCGATGCCATCCAGAATGCCTTTTCCAAGGCCTATGAGGCCCGCTACACCTCGGTCTACGAAGGCGCCCGCATTGAAGCCATCAATTTCAGGGTCCGCTGCGTTGCTCCGGCGCCGAAACTCTCACTCAAAGGCGCCGCCGGCGGTGGTGACCGGAACAAGCTGATCAAGGGGTATCGCCGGGCCTGGTTCGAAGGTGGCTACGTCGAGACTCCCGTCTACGACCGCTATGCCCTCTCCCCCGCCGACTCCATCAAGGGGCCGGCCATCATCGAGGAGCGCGAGGCAACCACGGTGATCGCACCCGCCGACGGCCTGACCGTGGACGAGAGCCTCAATCTGCGCATCACCGTGGGTCAGGTCAGTGCCGGCACGGCCATGGTTCCGGCCGACCTGCCGCTCCAGGACGCGATTGCGCGGATCGAGGCTGACCCCATTTCGCTGGAGATCATGTGGAGCCGGCTCGTCAACGTCGTCGAGGAGATGTGGCTGACGGTCTGCCGGACCGCCTTCTCGCTGGTGATCTCGGAATCGCAGGACTTCGCCTGCGAACTCCTCGACCCCAATGGCGAGACCCTCGCCCACTCACCGCGGGCCATGCCGGTCTTCAACCTCACCCTGCCCCGTGCGGTAAAGGCACTGCTCGCCCGCTATCCGGCCGAGACGCTCAAGCCCGGCGACGTGCTGATCACGAACGATCCGTGGCTCTGTGCCGGACACCTCTTCGATATCGCGGTCGTCACGCCGGTCTTCCAGGAGGGACAGGTCGTCGGCCTCATGGGTACCGTCGGTCACGTGTCCGACATCGGTGGTACCCGCGACTCGTTGCGCGCCCGCGAGATCTACGAGGAGGGATTCCAGATCCCGCCGATGAAGCTGTTCGAGGAGGGACGGCCGAACGAAACGCTGCTCCGGCTCTTCGCGGAGAACGTGCGCAACGCCGAGCAGGTGCTTGGCGACCTTCATTCCTTCGTCGCGGCGAACGCCATCGGGGCGGAGCGGCTTCTGGCCTTCATGGCGGACTACGGAATGAATGATGTGCGGGCGCTCGCCACGGTCGTGCAAAGCCGCTCGGAAAAGGCCATGCGCGATGCGATTGCGGCCATCCCGGACGGCATCTATACGGCCGAGGTGTGGAACAACCCGCTCGGCGAGCCTCTGCGCTATCCACTCAAGCTGACCGTTTCGGGCAGCGAGATCGAGCTTGATTTTGAGGGCGCTCCTCCGCAACTGGCGCAGGGCGGACTGAACTCGACCCTGAACTATACGGCCGCTCACGCGACCTACCCACTGAAATGCATGCTGACGCCCAATGTCCGCGGCAATGCGGGGTGCTATCGTGCATTCACGGTCAAAGCACCGGAAGGATCGATCCTGAACTGCCGCCGCCCCGCTGCCGTGAACCTGCGGACGCGCACCGGTTGGTACCTCGCGCCGAACATCTTCCGCGCCCTTGCCCAAGCGGCCCCGGACAAGGTCCAAGCCTTCACCGGACTGCCGGTTGCTGCGAATGTTTACGGGCAGGACCGGAACGGCAGAACCTATTCCGATCTTCTGTTTACGGGAGGCGGACAGGGCGCTTCGGCGCACGGCGATGGAAAGTCGGGTCTGCTTTGGCCGACCTCGGCCGCGAATACATCGATTGAGCTGTTCGAAGCACGTGTACCGGTTCTGGTGATCGAGAAAGCCTACATCCCGGATTCGGGCGGCCCGGGACGTCACCGCGGCGGTCTCGGGCAGCGCGTACGCGTGCGCAAGCTCGAGGACGATGGACTTCCGACGCTCTTCTCGATCTATCCTGAAGGGGTCGGGAACCCCGCCCCGGGTCTCTTCGGCGGACAAGCCGGCAGCGAGGCGCGGGGCCGCATCGTCGATCCGTCAGGCGGTGTTGTCCACGACTGCGGGACAGGCGACCTCGTTCAGGTGACACACACCGACGAGGTCGTGGAAATCACCCTGGCCGGCGGTGCAGGATACGGCGACCCGCGCGAGCGCTCCCGGACTGCCATCGAACGGGACCTGCGGCTAGGACTGGTCACTCCCGAGGGGGCGGCACGGGACTACGGGTTCGAGAGCGAGACTTCGCGGCCATCGGTCGCGCAGGAGACGCCGGAAGAGGCGGACCTGACCGTGTAGGATCAGGCCCGCGTCGCGGCAGGGGAAAACAGACAAGCCAGAGGACATCCCATGATCAACCTTACGAGACGAAGTGTCATCGCCGCGGGAGCCGCGTCGCTCGCATCCATGACGCTGGGCGGAGCGGCCGACGCGCAATCGCGCAAGATCCTCATCATTGCGAGCAATCAGGATATTCCGAATTTCGATCCGCACATCGCGACCGGCTATTCGGCCAGCATGCTCCTGCGCAACACCTACGACTCGCTCGTGCGAGTCGAAGGCAATCCCCCCAAGCCGGTTCCTCAACTTGCGGCGTCCTGGACCGTGTCGCCCGACGGCATGGAATACGTGTTCAAGCTGGACCCGGCCGCCAAGTTCCACGACGGGTCGCCCGTCACGGCCGAGGCGGTGCAATACTCCTTCAATCGCCTCCTTCGCCTCAACAAGGGCAATGCCTGGATGATTGCAGGCATCGTTGACGAGAACAGCGTGCAGCCCGTCGATGCGCAGACGGTTCGGATTAAGCTCGTCAAGCCGTTCGTCGCCTTCCTGCAGGTCCTTCCCTGGGTGTGGGTCGTCAATCCGAAGGAGGTTGAGGCCAACAAGGGCTCCGACGATGGCCAAACCTATTTGCGCTCCAACATCGCCGGATCGGGCGCGTTCCGCGTCCGCCGTGCCGAGCCAGGCAACCTCTACGAGTTCGAGCGCGTCGCAAACGGCTGGAAGCAGGGTGGTGGAAATCTCACCGGTGCAATCTGGAAGATTACTCGCGAAACCTCCTCGCAGCGCCTCATGCTGCAGCGTGGCGAGGCCCACGTGGCCGTCGACCTCACGAGCGAGGATATGGACGCGATCAAGGGACGGGCGAACGTGGTGTCCGTGATCGAGCCGGAATACCGGACCTTTAGCATCAAGATGAACACCAAGCACGGACCCCTTGCGGACGTGAACCTGCGCAAGGCGATCTCGTATGCCTTCAACTACCAGGCCATGCTCGACTCGGGCGGCTATGCCAAGCTCATGACGGGCCCCCTGCCGGATGGGATCTTCGGCCACGATCCTTCTCTGGAGGTCTACCGCACGAATATGGAGAAGGCCAAGGAGTACCTGGCCAAGTCCAAGTATCCGAACGGCGGCATCAAGCTCACCATCGCCCATGTGTCGGGTCTGGAACAGCAGCGCCGCTGGTCGCTGGTCCTCCTCGACAACCTGAAGCAGCTGAACATCGAACTCGACGTTAAGCCGATGATCTGGCCCGACATGGTCGCCCTCACCCGCTCGCCTGAGACGACGCCGGACTTCTTCTGCGTCTATCAGACGGCGAACTATGGCGATCCGGACAACATCGCCTTCGCGGCCTATCATTCGTCCCGGAACGGAAACTGGCAGAATCCGGTCTATTCCAACCCGAAGGTGGACGATCTGATCATGAGCGCCCGCGCCGAGACCGACGAGGAGAAGCGCAGGGCTCTCTACAAGGAGTTCCAGCAGGTGGTCGTCGATGATGCGCCGGATATCTTCGGCGTCCTGGAGAACCGCAAGCTCGCGCTCCGTTCAGAGGTGCAGAACTTCCGCTTCACGCCCGTGGCGTCGAATGCGATCGAACTGTTCCCCCTCTCACTTCGCTGATGACATGCGTGCGGCGTCGGCCGACGCCGCACGTCCCTCCTGAAGAAAGATACGGCGGGAATGCTGACTTACATCCTGAGGCGCATCATCCTGATCATCCCGGTCCTCATCGGCCTGTCCCTGCTCGTCTTTGCCATCGCGCGCCTCCTGCCGGGAGATCCGATCCAGCTCGCCGCGGGGCCAAACGCCTCGGCCTCCGAGATCGCGGACCTGGCCCGAGAATTCGGCCTCGATAAGCCCCTTCCGGTTCAGTACTGGAACTACGCTACCGGCCTTCTAACGGGTGACTGGGGTGAGTCGATCTTCACCCGTCGTCCAGTCCTGGAGGACCTGAAGGCCTACCTCCCCGCGACCCTGGAGCTCGTTCTCGCCGCCATGCTCCTCGCGGTGGTGATCGGCATCCCAGCGGGGCTGGTGGCGGCGGTCTACCGCAACCGCTGGCCCGACTACGTGTCCCGCGTCGTCTCCCTTGGCGCCATCTCGATGCCGCGATTCTTCCTGGGATTGCTGCTGCAGATCGGGTTTGCGATGTGGCTTGGCTGGCTGCCGCTCGGAGGGCGCTTCCCCCTGACCGAAGACCCTCCTGCCCTCGTCACCGGCTTCCTGACCATCGATGCGCTTATTGCGGGGGACCTGAAGGCCTTCGGCCTTGCGCTCCAATACCTCGCCCTGCCCGCCTTCGCCATGTGCCTGTCTCCGCTCGCGACCATCACGCGCATGATGCGCGCCTCGACCATTGAGGTCCTGCAGCAGGATTACGTCCTGACCGAGCGTGCCCTTGGGCTCTCAAGCCGCCTCATTCTGTTCAAGTATGTCCTGCGGAACGCCATGTCGGCGACGCTGACCGTCATCGGTCTCTACGTGGGCTGGCTGCTCGGGGGCACTGTTCTGGTCGAGACAGTCTTCGACTGGCCTGGCCTCGGCCTCTACGCCACGAAGGCGATCGTGACGCAGGACTTCATGCCGGTGATCGGCGTCACGATGATCATCGGCGTGATCTTCATCGCGTCGAACCTGATCGTCGACCTCCTCTATGGGGTCCTCAACCCGAAGGTCCGTTACGAATGACGACGTTAGTCGAGAATGCACCGGCAAGCGCCACCTCGTCACGATGGGAGAACGCCAGGCGGGGCTTCTACCGGTTCCGCAACAGCTGGCTCTCCATCACCGGCCTCCTGATCGTGACAGCTCTGTTCGTCGTGGCGGTAATCGGCCCCTCCATCGTGCCTTATCCGGAGCACGTGTCCGGAAGCGTCGCGACGGCCACCCGGTTCGAGCCGCCATCGACCAGGCACTGGTTCGGCACCAATGAACTGGGTCAGGACGTGTTCTCGCTTGTCGTCGCCGGTTCACAAATCTCCCTTCTGGCGGGTCTCGCGGTCGTGGTCGTGGGGGCGCTGGTGGGGACGGCCGTGGGGGCCATCGCGGGCTATTTTGGCGGCTGGACGGATGAGGTTTTAATGCGCCTCACCGATCTCAAGTTGACGGTTCCATCTCTGATCCTCGCAATGGCGGTCGCCGCTGCCCTGGGACCCGGCATCGTCAACATGATCATCGCAATCTCCATTTCCTGGTGGCCAGGCTACGCGCGGCTTGTGCGCGGCGAGGTCATCGCCAAAAAAGAGGAGATGTTTGTCCAGGCTGCACGGGCGCTTGGTGCCGGAACCGGCAGAATTCTGCGTCGCCACATCCTGCCCAACATCCTGACCCCGGTCATCATCAAGATGTCGCTCGATATGGGCTTTGCCATTCTGACGGTCGCCTCCCTCGGCTTCATCGGGATCGGCGTGAAGCCGCCGACCCCGGAATGGGGTTCGCTCCTCTCGATCGCGAGGACTTACATGCCGGATTACTGGTGGACGGCGATCTTCCCAGGTCTGGCGATCTTCCTGGCCGTATTCGGCTTCAATCTCCTCGGAGACGGCCTGCGGGACGTGTTCGATCCGAAGGCACGCCGCTGAGGGAGGTCCCATGGCACTTCTGGAAATTCGCAATCTTCATCTTGGGATGCGCAGCTTCGAGGGCGAGGCGCATGTCCTGAATGGCATCGATCTGAAGGTCGAGCGGGGTGAAATCTGGGGCATCGTGGGGGAAACCGGCTGCGGCAAGTCCCTGACGGGCCTCTCCATTTCCCGCCTCGTCTCGACGCCACCGGGCCGCTACATGGAAGGTTCGATCCGGTTCGAGGGGCAGGAGCTGCTCGCGGCCTCCGAGGCCGAGATGCAATCGCTCCGGGGCAGGCGGATCGGGATGATCTTCCAGGACCCGACGACGAACCTCAATCCGGTGTTTCGCATCGGCGATCAGATCGTCGACGTCGCACTCCACGCCGGCACCCTCGACCCGTCCATCCTTGGCGTCACCGCAAAGGCATCACGCAGCGAGCGCAAGAAGGCGGCCCGCAGGCTTGCCATCGAAATGCTCGACAAGGTCGGCATTCCGAAGGCACAGGAACGGATCGACGACTATCCGCATCAGTTCTCGGGCGGCATGCGCCAGCGTGTCCTGATCGCGATGGCGCTGATCGGCCGCCCTGATCTTCTGATCGCGGACGAGCCCACGACGGCCCTGGACGTCTCGGTCCAGGCGCAAATCCTCCGGCTTCTCTACGATCTCGTGCAGGAGCACCGGCTTGGAGTCCTGCTCATCACACATAATCTCGGCATCGTAGCGCAGATCTGCACCCATGTTGCCGTGATGTACGCCGGAAACGTCATTGAGTCTGGCTCTGTCGACGAAGTCTTCAAGAAGCCCACGCACCCCTACACGGCCGGCCTCCTCGCCTCGGTGCCGACCGCGAAGATGAAACGCGGCGAATTGCAGGGACTGCCGGGCTCGGTCCCGAATCTTCTTTCGCCGCCGTCGGGATGCCGGTTCGCCCCTCGATGCCCGTTTGCGCAGATCCGCTGCACTGCGGCTTTCCCTCCCTCCATTGCCATTGCGGAGCACCACGAGGTGGCCTGCGTATTGGCCGAGAAACACGCGAGCGCCGCCGCATGATCCTGCGCATCGAAAACGTGACGAAGGAATTCAAGATCTCGCACGGCCCCCTTGCACGTGCCGATCACTTCATGGCCCTCAAGAACGTCAGCCTGTCGGTTGCCAAGGGCGAAAGCTTCGGGCTTGTCGGTGAATCAGGATCGGGCAAGACCACCCTCACCCGCCTGATCCTGCAGCTCGACCGGATGACCTCCGGGCGAATTCTGTTCGATGGAATCGACCTCGCCAAACTGTCGGCGCGCGATCTCCGCCGCCTGAGGTCGCGCGTCCAGATCGTCTTCCAGGATCCCTACGCCTCGCTCAACCCGCGGATGACGGTGCACGACATCGTCGGCGAGCCGATGGAGATTCACCAGGACATCCTGGGGCTCAACGCGCGACAGCGGACAGACCGGGTTGTGGAGCTGCTCGACCTCGTGGGCCTTGGTGGACAGCATCTCTTCCGCTTTCCGCATGAGTTCTCGGGCGGCCAGCGCCAGCGCATCGGAATTGCCCGTGCCCTAGCCGTAAGCCCTGAGCTCTTGATTCTCGACGAGCCGACGTCCGCCCTCGATGTCTCTGTCCAGGCCCAGGTCCTCAATCTCCTGCACGAGCTTCAGACCAAGCTGGGACTGACATATTTCTTCATCAGCCACGATCTTGGGGTGATTCGGTACGTCTGTGATCGCGTCGCCCTGATTTACCGTGGCGAAATCGTCGAGCAGGGTGAGACGGAGCGCATCTTCGAGGCCCCGGAGAGCGATTATGCCCGCCTGCTTCTCTCCGCTATGCCCGAGCCCGATCCGGATCAATCCCCTTTCAGGACACCGCCGGCCATGGCCGCATCGCTCTGACCAATCGGCCTCCTGTCTCTCCGGCGCCTCGCCGAAACTCAGTGGATCCTCCATGAAAGATTTTCCCGTTCTCTCCCTCGACGACATAGAAGCCTTGGCGGTCGGCGCGTGGATCCTGGGCACCGGCGGTGGTGGCAGTCCTTATCTGGGGCTCCTGAACATGCGCCGCCTCTACGCCGAGGGTCATCGCGTCCAGCTCATGCCGCCGGAGGCCCTTGGCGACGACGACTGGGTTGCTGTCGTCTCCAACATGGGAGCTCCTCTGGTCGGACAGGAGCGCCTGACCGACAGCCGGATGATCCCGCGCGCCGTGACCCTCATGGAGGAGCATCGGGGCATCGCATTCCGGGCCGTGATGGCGTTGGAGATCGGAGGCGGCAACGGCGTCCAGCCTCTCATGGCGGCAGCACGCCTCAACATCCCAGTGGTCGACGCCGATCTGATGGGCCGCGCCTACCCGGAAGCCCAAATGACGTCCGCCGCAGTGGGCGATCTGCGGCCCTACCCGCTCACCATCGTCGACTGCCGCGGGGTCGAGGCGATCGTCGAGAAGGTGCCGACCTGGAAGTGGATGGAGCGGGTCAGCCGCAAGATCTGCGTCGAGTACGGCTCCATTGCGGCGACCTGCAAGGCTCCGCGGACCGGGCGCGAGGTCAAGGATTGGGGAATTCCCCTCACGACCTCCAAGGCCATTGCGATCGGCCATGCCGTGCGCGAGGCGCAGGCCCGCCACCACGATCCGATCGACGCGATTCTGTCGGTCGAACCCGGCAAGGTCCTCTTCCGCGGCAAAGTCACGGATGTCGAGCGACGCACGACGGAGGGCTTCCTCCGCGGGCGCGCGACAATCACCGGACTGGACGGGGACCGGGGGACGCAGGTCGTGCTCGATTTCCAGAACGAATGGATCGTTGCCTGGCATGATGGGGAGGCGATGGCCATGTCGCCCGATCTCATCTGCGTGCTCGACAGCGTCGCCGGCGAGGCGATTGGAACCGAGACGATTCGTTACGGACAGCGGGTCACCATCGTGGCCCTGCCTCCACCCGCCGTGTTCACAACACCGAAGGGCCTCGAGCACGTAGGTCCGCGCGCCTTTGGCTATGATCTTCCCTATAAATCGGTATTCGCCTGATGAGACGCATTGGAATTGATGTTGGCGGCACCAATACGGACGCCGTTCTGATCGAGGATGGACAGGTGCGCGGTGCCGTGAAGGCTCCCACGACCCTTGACGTTACCGGCGGCATTCTCGATGCACTGGGCCGCCTGACAGCGACGGGTGCTCTCAAGGGGAAGACACTCGATGCCGTGATGATCGGCACGACGCATTTCATCAATGCGGTCGTGCAGAGGCGCTGGCTCACGAAGATCGGCGCCTTGAGGATCGGACTTCCCGCCTCGGCAACCCTGCCCCCTTTCTGCGACTGGCCGGAGGACCTCGCCGAGGTCGTAAGGGGAACGGTCGCCATGGTGGAAGGTGGTCATGAATACGACGGACGTCCCTTCATGCCGCTCGATACTGCCAGTGTTCGACGCGCCGCCCGTGAGATGCGAACCCAGGGCATCCGCTCGGTGGCAATATCGTCGATCTTCTCACCGCTGGATCCAAGCCACGAGCGTGAAGCCGCCGCCATTGTGATCGACGAAATTCCGGACGCGGCCATCACCTGCTCGTCGGATCTTGGCCGCATCGGCCTTCTTGAGCGGGAGAACGCGGCCTTGCTGAACGCCGCCCTCGCCGACCTCGCGAGAGACACCATCACCGCGTTCGAAAAAGCGATTGCAAGCTCCGGCATTTCGGCCCCGCTCTATATTACCCAGAACGACGGAACGGTGGTTGAGGCCGTGCAGGCGATGCGTCTTCCGGTCTATTCCTTCGCTTCAGGTGCCACAAACTCGATGCGGGGCGCGGCCTATCTTTCGGGAATCCAGGACGCGATCGTGGCCGATGTCGGCGGGACGACGACCGATTTGGGACAGATCAGGAACGGATTTCCCCGGGAGGCCAACGCGGTGGTGAAGGTTGGAGGGGTTCGGACGCTATTCCGCATGCCCGATCTCCTTTCCATCGGCCTGGGCGGCGGCAGCCATGTCTCGCTCGACCCGCTGTCGGTAGGACCACTTTCTGTCGGCTATCGCCTCACCAGCGATGCCGTCGCCTTCGGCGGCCGTCAGCTCACCACCAGCGACGTCGGCATTGCGGTCGGCCTTCTCACGATCGGCGACCGCGACAAGGTGAGCAGCATCGACCAGCCGACCTGCCAGCGCGTTCTCGACCATATCCGCACGCTGATCGAGGAGGCCGTCGATCGCGTGAAAACAGAAGCTGGAGACAGCGTGCTCCTCGCCGTCGGCGGCGGCGCGTTTCTCATCCCCGACCAGCTGGAAGGCGTGTCCCAGGTCGTGTGCGTGCCTCACGGAGATTGTGCCAATGCCGTCGGTGCGGCGATCGCGCAGGTTTCCGGCGAGGTTGATCAGGTCTTCCGGGACATGACGCGGGAGGAAGCAATCGCAGCTGCTGAGCACCTGGCCGCCGAACGCGCCGAGGCGGCTGGCGCCGACCGCTCGACCCTCACAGTGATCGATTCCGAGGATATCCCTATCGCCTACCTTCCAGGCAATGCCCGCCGCGTGAGGGTTCGTTGTGTCGGTGATGTGGCGGCCGGCGAGCCAGCCAGCGACGCCGCATAGATCGAACGCACCCTGTTGGAGGGACAGACCGCTCACCCAGCCCGGGTTGGTCGCCACATCGGACAGGAAACCAGTTCCCACGGCTCCTGAGACAGCGTGGGGCAGGTCGGTTCGACGAGCACACAGACCGCCCGGTGCGGTACTCTGTCGGCCAGCGCGAGAGATTGACATCAGGCTGGCCGCACCGGACTTCGGGCCGCGAGGCGGCGAGGCCACCCGGCTAGGCTTGGCGGCATTTTACGCCGCCGACAGTAAACGGCCCCTCGATGCTCGAGCTTCGGCACCACCGGCACGTGTACCCCTCCATGTCACACACCTGCGCCACAGGCGCGGGTCTCGCTGGGGCACAAAGCTATCCAGCTGGAGAAAAGCGCAAGAGTCTTAACGGCTTAAGGGAAATGGCTGGGGCGCCAGGATTCGAACCTGGGAATGGCGGTACCAAAAACCGCTGCCTTACCACTTGGCGACGCCCCAATCTGTGGCGCCGTGTACATAAGCACCTAGACTGCCGCTTGCAACAGCGAATTGCGGCAGGCAAAAGTTTATTGCCGAGCCTGATTTATTCTCTTGCAGCCTCAAGCCGCCGCCGCTATAAGACCGACCTCCCGATGAATATCGGTGTCGGAGTGTAGCGCAGTCTGGTAGCGCACCACGTTCGGGACGTGGGGGTCGCAGGTTCAAATCCTGCCACTCCGACCATTCTTCTCAAGGGTTTCGCAAAACCCGACTTCCCCGGTAAAGAGTTTGGTAGACACCTTCGGTTGAACAAGCGGCCTTGAGCGAGGGTTTGCCGTGGCCCTAGCCGCGTCTCTGCCCGCCTCCCTTGGTAGGGAAACTCACAGTCGCATAAGCCGTCTAACGTCCCCCTCTCCTTCCCTTTCCGGGGACGGGCGGTGAACGGGCAGTCCATCAATACCGCGCCGAAGGATGGCCGCTGCCGCTGCATCATCCTCGGAGACCCTGACTTGCCCAAGCCCGCTTCTGGCATCACGGCAGCGAGTGCCGGAGAACGGGGGCAGGATCGTTCTTCGAGAACGACCGGGCAACCGCCCTACGGAGCATCCTTGCCCAGTGTATGAAGCTTTTGTCGCCTTGTGTTGGAGTGAGCAGGCGTCGAGAACCCTGCCAGGAAGGTGTTCGTGCCAGACATACTTCTGAGGCAGTAACCGGCTCTTCATCCACCCCCGCCATACCAATGGCATGACCTACTCCCGCGACACCGCAACAGCTTCTCGGGGCGATTTCTCAAATGGTCCCTTCGGTTAAGCCGGCGTTAATCAGGTCAGCGGAGACTTGAGCATCATCTGGAGGAAACCAGAATGGCCTCCGCTTCCCGTTCCAAGGCCACGGTCCTTGTTGTCGAAGATGATGCGCTCACCCGCGAGCTCCTGGTTCAGCTGCTTCACGCCGGCGGTTATAATGTCATTGCTGAACCGGCGGGAAATCGGGCCTTACTGATCCTGTGCCACAAAGGCGAAGAGATCGACTGGCTCGTGAGCAAGGTCAACCTGCCTGGGCTTGTCTGCGGCTGGATTTTGGCAGACGCGTTCCACGAGCATCACCCAGACCGGCCTGCACTTCTGCTCTCAACTCTAGATCCGGCAGACCAGCCATCGGCAAACGCGGTATTCATCCCACCTGCAGCGCCCATGAGGATCCTGGAGGTACTGCTGGCTCTAAGGAGGCCTGAATCCGCTCAGGTAGTCGAGTTCCCAACCACAAAGGCAGCCTGACCTGCTCCCGGGACACCACCGCCATATCCGAAGTAGCCAGGATTGGGGATGGACGGCGCGCAGCATCGCGGGCACAAATTGTCTGGCATTATGAACCGCAGGTGCCAGCATTGAGCCTCTTCCAGAAAGCACGAAGCATCTTTGACAAGCCTAAGCCCGCACCGCAGGCACCGATCTCTATTGCTAAGATCGACGATCGCATTGGCGGGTCCCAGTCAAAACGAGCGAGGATTAAAGCGATCCTGCGGCGCTACGAGCAAGGTGCCATTTCAGAAGCCGATGCGACTGAAGAGCTTCTGAAGGTGATGCGGTAGGGTCAGGCACAAAGCCATGTCCGCTCCTGCCTGACCGAGCCAACCTTCCGCCATGCCCTCGTGCTCGTCGTGGGGGCTCTTCCCACCCGGGCGCCGCATCGTCACAGCCACGCTCACCGTCGTCGGCCTCCCGCACCCGCACCCGCACGAACTATCACCGCGTAGTCAACCGCTACCAGCGGTCTAGCCGCGAGGTGGCGCGTCGCCTGCTCGGGCTGCTGGTGGCAAGCTTCGTGCCGACCGGGCCCGTCGTTATCGCTCTGGATGACACCCTCGAACGCCGCTGGGGCGGCCGGAACAAGGCCTGCGGCATCTACGGAATTCGATCCGCTCCTCCCACGGCCACTTCCTCTCCCCTTGCTCCAGAAATGAACTCTCGTCGCATTACGGCAAGTTTATGCAGATTCAGAATCGCGCCTTCAATGTCGCTGAAAATGTGCGACCAGGGCCTGGCAGCCCTGAAGCAATCTCGTAATCGCGGTCGAGAAGGTTGATGGCCGCCACACTTGCTTGAAGGCGACGATCAGGCGTTTCCCAGCTTAAGAAGGCATCCAGTGTCGCATAATCCTTGAGCGGAGAACCATAGAGATTCCCGGTTCGATCTCCCACAAAGCTTTGTGCAAGGGTGAACCTGACGCGGCTTGGGTGTGCAAAACTGATCCCCACTCGAGCGAAACGTTCAGCAATGAACGGGATGGGGCTCCCCGCGGACTCCGGAGACCGATCCGTAGATGACGCTGTGCCAACCGTGCCGAAGAGGCCAACTCCCCCACCCACCCAGAGGTTCGCCGTCCCCGACAGGCGGTCGACCCTGCCCTTTGTTACAGTATAGCTCTCCAAGGTATCATCGAGGGGCAAAACAAGCGCATCGACGTCTTGGTGCTGGTATTCAACCGACGTAAAGATCCGGGGTGTCCATTCTGCGTCCCACCGGAGAGCAAGCGTTTCGACCCTGCCCGCGGCTGCAAGCGGAAGTGCATCCGGAACCAACCCAATGGTGGCTACAGGAGCAAGAGAGAAGGACAGAGGCAACTCGGTTTGCGTGATATACGCACCACGGATCCATTGGCCTTCAAAGGGTGCGACGGCTATGCCAAAGCGCCCATCCGGCTTGCTCTCCACCGGACTCCCCTTGCTGTCAATGAACGTGTGGAGAGCACCAGCCTCCACCTCAAACCGATCGGATGGCCGCCACAGGACATCGAAGTAGGCGCGATTGGCTCTGTGTTGGGTATCTTGCGGGGTAGGCAGGCTCTCGACAGGCAAGGCAATCGGTGGCGCAATTGGCGGCGTAAAGACCGCACCGGCTGAGGCTTCTGTTACTTCACCTCCTTTAGTCTGCCCCGCCTGTACTTCTGTCCCGTACCGAAAAGTGAAGTCCTCTACGCCGATCGAATGGTTCAACGCCCCAACGATACCCTCGGTTCGGGTGCGGCGACGGTCGACGACATCAAGGAAACTGTAGAGGCCAACCATTCCGAAGTCCACGGTCTCGAATTCTTGGAGCGAGCCTCCGGTCCGCTGCCGGAACCGCCGATTGTCCGATCGGCTCGCCACGACAGCCCCTGTCAGGACATTGCGATAGCCGAAGGTATGGCTCCAGCCCCCACCCAGCTGGTAGGCCGTCGTCTCGCGGGTGTCGTAGGCGAAGGTCGTCTCAAATCCAGGGATTGCTGTCGCCGCGTCTGGCCGCAACCGGGTGACGTCCCTTGGATCGTAGCCGGACGTATCCGTGGAAAGGGCCAAGAGCCCTGGTTCAATATGCTGAGCAACACCAAACAAGAGGAAGCGATTCCCGGCGGAAGGGGCGGCACCGAGGAAGAACGAACCACGGTTGAGATCCGCAGTGCCCGGCCGTCGGAGCCCCTCAACGCTGGCCCGACCTGCACTGAAACTGAATGATACCGGGATAAAGGCATTTGAGAATCCTTGTACCTGAGCGCCAGTATCAAAGCTGAGTTTCCCGTTCTCCGAGATTGCCGAGGCGCTAACCTCACTATCAGTGAATGGACGGCGCAGAAGGTCGATCCGGCCGATACGGCTTGAGACGGCGAGCGGATCGAGGAACAGACCTTGGTAGAGAGCATTGAGGCTCGCAGCGTCGCTGCGATTGCTGACTGCCTCATCGACGGAGGGACGGCTCGTGATAGAGCTTGGCCGACGAGCTGCAGCCTGATCGAAATAGCTCGTTGCATTGAACGGATCGAAGACGCGGTCACCATAGAAGCGTGCCCACTCATCGAGTTCGAGGAAGCGGTAGGCATCACCGAGGTAGGAGCCGGCGCGCTGGTTTGCTGTGACTGACGCAAAATAGCCACCTCGCTGCCGGCGGCGGCGCATGAGTTCGCGCGCACTCTCGATGGCTCTGTCGGCTTGAAACTGGTCGAGAGCAATGGCGGTGCGGGCTTCGGCTGTCACCGGATCATTGGGATCGAGACGGTCGGCGTTATCAAGAGCCTGATCCGCAAGCTCAATCTCGCCATTCATGTAATGGGCGAAAGCAAGGGCAAGAAGACCTTGGGCATAGGCCGGGTTCGCGGCAGATCCGGCTAGCAGGAATTCCACTGCCTTCGGCATATCGCCCTTCTGCAGGAAATAGCGCCCCTTGGCGGTATAGCCGACGTAGAAACCGGGGTCGAGCACCAGGGCTTTGTCGATCAATGGCCCGGCCTCGTTCACACGGTCTTGGTCGAGGAGAAGGAGAGCATAGTTGGCGTAAGGGACCGCATTGTAAGGGTCCATCTCAATCGCACGCTTGAAAGCCGTTTCAGCCTCAAGAGGTGCACCGAGGTCTTGCTGAAGCAACCCAATTGTGTTCCAGACTTCGACGCTGCCCGGTGCGATCTTTGCGGCATGGCGAAGAACGCTCAGGGCTCCCCTGATATCGCTGTCAATAAAGCCCTTCAGACGTGCGCTCGCGATCAAGATACCAGGATCGTCCGGATCAAACGCCAAGCCGCGCGCAACGACCTCCCGCAATTGGTCGCGGCGGTCGAGCAAAATTGCGAGATCAGCCGAGAGAGTGGTCAGCAGTGCATTCGCACTCCCGTTACCTTCAGCCTTGCGGATCAAGTCCGCAGCGGGCTCAAGCCCTTGCATGAACCCTGTGACGAAAGCGTGTGCGGCAGCTGCGACAGGATCACTCAAACGAAACGTTGGCTCCGGAAGAACGCGTTTCGGGTTGGCGAGCGAAGCCGCGAAGTAGTGTCCATACGAAGCAACGATGCGTCGGCGGCCGTCGAGGCGACGCTCAGCGCTAGCGAGCAGCACGGCGGCATCGCCCCAGCGCCGCTCAGCCCCAGCCAACAGGCCACCGACGAGATCCGCCCGAGCCCGCTGCCGGGAGTTGAGTGGGCGGGCCAGCGCCTCGTTGAGCGCGCGGGTGGCGGCGCGTAGGCCGTCGAATGAAAGAGACACTTCGGCGAGGGTCAGCCAGTCCTCGGCTGAGCGCTGCTCGGGTGCCGTCGACTGGATCCGCGCCCTCTCTGCGCGAAGCTGTCCCCCTTCAAGGGAAGTGGCCGGAAAGAACGTGAAAGCGTTCCTCACAGAGAGATGAAAGAGCATCTGCTCACGCTCTTTCGGTCGCACAATTACAATTTTCGTCGGAGCTTGACCAATTGCGACGATTGCCCCCTCGCCCTGGCGCACGAGCACCGAGCCTTGGGCGTTGCGCAACTCAACCTCACCTTCGAGAACAACCAGCGCCGTCCGCCCGGACCCGTCAACCGCGAGTGACCAGTCGGTTCCGCGTATTGCTGCAGAAGCGGCGGGAGTTTTGACAACGACACCTGTTCCGCCTCGCGACGCGCGGGCCCAGACGCTGCCGGCGGGCAACTCGAGTTCAGTGGGATTGGCGCTGTTTGTGACTCGGTTAACGACAAGTGTCGAGTTTCGGCCGACACGGATCTGAGTCTGGTCAGCGAATAGAATAGCGAGGTTGCCGATGGCATTGGTGCGCAAGCTGTCGCCGCCGAGGATACCTTGCTGGATTGCTGCCCCGCGCCACGTGTCCTCAGTAACGAAGCGCAGCTCCTCTCCGCCCTTGGCGGCGACAATCGTTCCCGCAACGGGAGTGGGCCGTGGCACTGGCGTCTGCGCGCGAGCCGGCGTCACGCTCAACGTGAGGGCGCCCGCTGCGATGGCGAGGTAGGAAGTGCGGAACCACATGAGGGCAGATCCAATCGGGTCAGTATATGCAACTTAGTTTCATGACGGGCGCACTGAGAGAAAGTGGCGGATCAACTTACACCAAAATGAATGGGCATTTGTGTCGCCCCGGCGCAACAGTAATGATTTATCGTGCAATGCTGCCGATGAAGAGAGTTCAATTTTACTCCCAAGTGCTCAGATCAAATTCGGCAACGAGAAACCCGACCCAGTAAATCGACCTCTGGTGGGGATGGTGGAGGCGGTCAGCCGTGCGAGTGCAGCGCCTCGTAGCAACGGCAGGAATGGGTCAGGTCCGGCTTCGAGCATGATCGTGTGCAGGTCCGCCACCTGCACAAGGCCGGATCGCCTCACGCATCATCACGAGGTTAGTCGCGGGAGAACGGAGAATGCACCGACGGACTAAAATGGTGCGGCCAATCCCAAGAAGCGCGGCCGGAACAATGGAATAAATCCTAACAGTGCTTTCGTCGGGTAAAGAATTAGCGGACCTTCCCATCTTAGACTGACGCCGACCATTGAGGTTCCAAGCGTCCGATCTGGGTTTGGACCAGCAAGTGCTTGCCGGCTAACAGCTGAGCCGTCTACCCTCGCGGCGACCAAAAAGCTGGTAGTGTGCCAACCCGGAGGGAAACTCTCCGCGCCTGATAGCCCGGCGAACATCGCGATTGCAGCGCAGGTACTCGCGTTCATCGAAGGTATACGCACGTCCTCTGTATCTGGGGGCGCGCTCTCTGTACCCGTCCTCGTACCTGTAATCCGGCTCTCGGTATCGAGGACCGCGTTCCCTATACCCATAGTCAGGGTCCTCGTATCCGTAATCAGGCCCTCCAAAAGGTTGAGCCGAGGCTGAGCCCATTGCGGCCATCAGGATCAAACCTAGAGCCGTTAATTTACAAAGTGCCTTCATGTTGCGTGTTCTCCTTGTCCGGACCCTTAACGCCTTGGGAGAAAATTTGTTTATTCGCCCTCGATACTCAGCCCACGTAGAATGCGGAGGCCTCGACAGCGGGAGGTGTGCTGCACCTGGCTTCGTCAGACGAAACAGTTATCTGGTTCCCACCCGTAGTGGACGTCCAAGACAGGCACCCACATCCGAATAGTAACAGCAGCTCGCATGAACCCCGGCCATCCGAAGCTAACAGTCCGCCGCCTGAAAAGGTGGAACTCGCGTCTGATCACCCATTGATTGGAAGATTTCATCACTTCCATTGAAGCGGGCCCGAACGAAGTATGCAGCTTCTATTCATCGGTTTCCCGTAGGCGGCCTGATTGTGCCCGAAGCAATGTGCATCGTTCGACACCGTGATCCATGCATGCCAAGCCGGCACCCCACTTAAAGCCAAAATGCAACTGAGCCGGTGCCGTTCCCCGCCAACTCTCTACCGCGAGCGCAATCGCGCCGGGCAGGCTATAGTGAGCTCAAGCGATTCAAGCCCCTTTTTTCTTGGCTTATGAGAATCCAGGCTCCCTCGTTGCGCCTGCTTTAGACTGGATCATGGTCGTTCCGCAGCTGACGGCCACGACTACCAATCGGCGGTGCACAGCGGCTTTCGATATCGCTGGCTCACCGACAGATTGTCGTTTGTATCTCTACCAACTCACCCCAACGGTTCATGCGTTCTCTGACGATGATCCTACACCTATTGCCATAGATCCAGGCGGGCTCCGCAAATACTGGCTTCTGCCACTCTTGGTTGGGTCTCCCGTAGCGACGGTCGTCTCCAAGACGCTCGTACCAGCGCTCCCCGAGCCGGTGGTGGCGCTGAGGCGCCTCGACATCATAATCGGCGATAGGCTCATGCAGGCCGTAACCGCTCGTGTGCGTGGCGACATTTATCTCGGAAGCAGCAGCGGCACTTCCAAGTATGACGGTCAAAGCGGCAGCCAAGGCAATCCCGTTCAAGCAGTAACTCATGGCATCCTCCCCAGGTGTGAACTCATCTCGAGCCACCCGTTATTCAGGAGGATGCATCCGTTACGTTGAAGATGAGCCAAACAATTTATGCAGCCTCTGTTCATAATTGGCCGCAAGAGAAGAGATCTGAGCGCGCTCAGATCTGCGGACGCAGCGATCCGGAGGTAATGGAGGGCCTCACGACAGTTATGAAACAACAAGAACCAACCGCATGAAGCCCTCAGTCAGCTTTGACTAGGCGATCAGGCCATCACTAAAGGCCAACCGCCCCTCGTAAATACCGGCTTGGAGGTAATGCTGAAGCGGGTTTATTCCAGCATCGCCTACGTCACCATATGCGGAAAGATAGCTTGACGTGTCGAACTCAGCCGAAGGATCGCGCCCCTCGTTCCAGCCAGCACTGTTATAGTGGTCCAACGGGTTAAACCCTGCTGCAGCCACATCTGAATAAGTTGCGAGATAGGCGCTTGTATCAAAGTAGGCATTCGGGTCGCGCCCCTCCCTCCAACCGACACTCTGGAAATGGGCGAACGCATCGATGCCTGCGGCTCCCACATCGGGGTTGGCCAGGAGGTAGTACTCGGCATCGAAACCGTTCACGATTGATCCACCGACAGACTTGTAGGCTGTGCGCCCTTCAGCCGCTCCGAAGGCAAGATAGTGTGTCAGGGGATTTATGTCTGCGGCGGCAACATCGGGATTGAAACGAAGATAAAGCTCGGTGTCGAAGTTGAAGGAGGCATCGCGCCCCTCCCTCCAGCCACTTTGCTCATAGTGCTCCAGCGGATTGAAGGCTGCCGCCTCCACGTCAGGATTGGCTGACAGATAACCATTTGTGCTAAAGAAGGGGTTGGGATCGCGCCCCTCCTGCCAACCCACGGAGCTATAGTGCTCGTCCGGGTCGATTCCCGCGTTGAAGACATCGGGATATCGGGCGAAGTAAAAGGCGTCGCTGACAAGAACACCGGAATCATTCAGATCAACGCCGGTCGAGCTACCGTGAGCATACTCGAGCAGGTCAGCAAACCTTTGGGGAACGGCCGAAATCTCCTCCGGATCCGGGTCAACGTTACCCTTCGCAATGTTATTCAAGCCATTCTGTTCGAGGGCAGCCTCCTCTCCAGGCTGGAAAATCTCTGGATGCGCCCATCTGCCATTGATTTGATCGATGAAGGCGAGCGTGGCTGCTCCAGCATAAAGGTGGCCTTCGGCCGATAGCTGGCTCTCAGGCAGCGCCGAGATACCACGGATCAACTGAAGGTCAGCCTGGGCCAGAACAAGCGGATCGGTGGAGTTGTTGTAGGCTCTATCGTGCTCGCGGAAGAGTGCATCGAGAGCGTCGACTGCCGGGGCAGCAAGCGGCGAGTCCTCTGTCGGGAGAAGAATGCGACCGTCAGAATAGTTTGGGCCTCCATAATTGCCGTAGGTCGGGATATCGACACCTTGCGGGGTTGGAACAGCGACGAGCCAATTGATTGACATTCTATTCTCCAATGACGGCACAGTTTCCATCAACGAGGATGAACGTCCAAATAGCTTAACGGTTCCCAGCACCTGAAATGCTGATATCGAAAGACACGATTTTCGATATTATTAAGGATCCAAAGTATGACCTAAGCAAACCGGAGGCTTAACCTGCCTACTCACCTTACTGCCTCCGACACAATGACAGATAGCAATGTGAAATCCTTATTACTAAAACTCATATAACTTGAGCATATATCACCTGCTGAACCTTTAGATCATCGCTGCATATTGCAGCTTGACCTTTACCAGGATGGAGGCCGCCGAAATTCGGCATCACATCGAGATGACCGCTGGCGATTCGATTGATAATACAGAGGCCATTGCACTGATATCCAGATCGCACTGGCATTAGGAAGAGGGTTGAGGAACACTACCCTCGCGAATTGGGCGCCCCATCGGTTTATATGCAATAATCAACGAGGCTTCCCTGGAGAGGTGCGGACACTCTGGCTGCTTTCCTCGTCCGACACCTGAGCCCGAGCGGTCGCAGTCCCGCACCACGAAATATTTGCGCTGCGCTGTTCCTCACCGTGAGCAGCGATGCACGAAAGCCGCACCTCCGCACTCAGACAATCGATAACCATCTTTGCTCTTGATTCATGCAAAGGCATCTGTGCCTGTGATGTGGCCGTTCCGCAGTAGATCTTAGATGCTATCCCTGCTTGTCGCCTTTGTCGTTGCCTGTATGACAGCCCTCTTCGCAGCGGCTTTCGCTTTAGTTGTCAATAGGAACTGGAGACCTGATGGGGTAAGTCGGCCCAAGGCGCCAACAGCGAGCGACCGGCTGCTCGCGAAACCTGATATTTAAGGCTCAAACCAGACACACGGGCTGCAAGTCAGGACGGGAATCCGGCTTTTGCTGGCTGCAACGCCGGTAGAGGCTCTAAACGGGCGCCCCAATCCCTTCCCACGCACGGCGCCTGCGCACCCGGCATCGAGATAGCCGAGCCTAGGCGGCGCCCATGTGCCGAGGTGATGGATGAAGATGTCTGGCCCTAGCCGGCGCGGCAGAAACGTGAGGCTCACGTCAGGACGCACATCATCACAGGAATTTGCTCCAATCGCCGACCATGGTAGAGCAATGCCATTGCAGGACTACGGGTGCTGAGGACGCTGTGATTGTTTCATATACCGACTATGGCCGAGATTATCTGACGAGTAACGCTCATTTCGTGTCGGGCGGCGGGAATGCTCTGTTTTTCCTTCACCCAGACCAACCCTTGGCTCAAGATTCCGGATATTACCAGCAGATCAGGATCAGCTATGGCTCGTCCGAGTATTTCCTGGATTACTATTTCGCTTTTGACGGCCAAGGTCAGAAGCTGATCGATAGCTTCGATGTCTTTGATGCCACCTACAACAAGATTGCGAGCGTCGTTGCCTCCTTTGTCCCCGCTACGGCCGGAGCATTGGACTACAAGGATGACCAGTTCTATCTCTCCGGAGCCTCCGATGAGTGGTACGACGGCGGCGGAACTGACTACCTAGACCTTTCTGACGGAAACGATGTGTTTCACTTCGCCTCCGGCCAAGACAAGATCCTCGGCGGGTCTGGCTTTGATCGGGTTGAGGCTCGGCAGCTCGTGGAGGTGGAAATAGAACCTGTTGGAGATGAATGGTATCAGCTCAAAGACACGTCAGGGGCTCTGGTTTTGTCTGCGAAGTATGTCGAACGGATACAGCTGGCCGATAAAACGTTGTCGCTCTACCCAGACGGCTGGCATGAGGAACGGGACGGACATGACATCTTCCGCTTCTACAATACCAGTACCAGCTCCCATTTTTATACGAGTTTGGTGACCGAGAAGGATGAACTTTTGGTTCAGCATCCTAATTTCATTTTCGAAGGAAATGCGTTCGACACAAGCGCGACGGCTCTGAATGGAATTGATGTCTTCAGATTCTACAACCAGAATACGAACACTCATTTCTATACTACGAGCGTGCCCGAACGTGATCATCTGATTACCACCTATTCCCACTTCAAATTTGAGGGGACTGTCTATTATGCCCATGCGGAAGACGGTGGCGGGCAATACGATCCGCTCTACCGGTTCTACAACACAGATACCGGAACGCACTTCTACACTGTGAATGAAGCCGAGCGCGACAACGTGATCCTCACTCTGCCTCAGTACAAGTATGAAGGCATCGCCTACTACGTCGACCTAATGTAAATCGCCTTCGCAGGCCCTTTTCTTCAGTATCCCTCTTTGGTGCAATTTCGGTCGTGTCAACGGTGGGTCGTGATGAAGCGGCCCTATGCGCGATAAAACACAATGAGGATCCCTCTGAAAAAGATCGTGGCGAGCCAGTTTCGCCAGTAATTCATTTGAGACGGGCAACCAGATGGCGTGAATGCGCGGGCGGAATGAGCGCACGGGGATAGTCCCGATGGCGATCTGCAGACCCGGGTCCGGCTGGATCATCCGCTGCGGGCAGCCCGGGAGATGAGTAGCGAAGTGCTGGTCTCGCTCCACCAAGAGGTCGCGGCCCTGTACGCGCCAACCATGCGCCGGCCCTTCCATCCTACGTGGAAAACTGCTCCAGGCCATGCTGCTGCGGGCTCTTCCTCGATCCTCGCACAGCGTCAGTTGATGGGTACGCATCCGCCGAGGACCGCGGAATTTCGGCTGCGGCGTGGTAAAGTGGCCGCATGGAGATCGACCACGACAAGATTGACGAGGCCGTGCTCGCCCTGATGTAGCTGACGCTGCACGATGGGTGC
>NZ_JBHSBQ010000128.1:0-38509 GCF_042650665.1 Microvirga sp. GCM10011540
ATCCCCAACCAACCCTTACTCAAGATCCGACGAAGCCTTACCCGGCAAGGATTTCGGCGTTTTCAACTGAGGACCCTCGAAATTGTGGATCTGGGGGTCCCCCGTTCGAGCCGGGGCGGCTGTACCATTCAAAATCAAGCACTTAACCCTCGCAGATTCGAGGCGGCCTCCCGGTAAGTTCGGTTGAGGCACGATAGAGATCGGCTCTTCGAAATTTCTTTCTGCCAAAGGATGTGCCGACAGCGCGCGACGCTGAATGCCCGCTTCCCAGAGCGCCCGCCGAACATGTCGGCCCCCTGTCTGCGGCCGACAGGGCCCGGCGAGGGGTGAAGCGGCATTTCTGCCGCTTCGGCTGCCTATTGTTCGGCCACCTGAGAAGCTGGAGCCAGGAGCGCCTGGAGGGTTTCGGCATGGAGGGCGCCGGTGACGGTCAGGCCGGTTTCACGCTGGTACTTTTCGATGGCCTCGCGGGTGCCGGGGCCGACGACCCCATCCGCTTCGAGCGGACCGTATCCCAACTCGGTCAGGGCCTTCTGCGCCGCGACGATGTCACGAGGCGCGGGTCTCGGAGTCACCGCGAGCAGGGCCGCGGGCATCGCCGCCTGAGGGCGGTTCCGAGCCTCCTCCGACGCTTTCAGCTGGGCTTGCGCTTCGGTCAGCTCCTGCTGGATCTTCTTGTGGTTCTCGGAGAGACGGGTGAGCTCCTCGCGTGTCGAGGAAAGCTGCTCCCGCAGCTGGATCAGCTCCGCCGTCGACGCGGCTTGAGCCTTCTGATGCTCCGATCGCGCTTGCACCTGTTGATCCTGGAAAGATGCAAGCTGACCGCGCAGCTGCCGCTCCGTTTCCGAGGATGCCTGACTAGTGTGAGCAAACATCCCCCAGCCTCCGATTGCAGCCAAGGCTAGGGTGGAGACGAGAACGCGGTTGAGGTTTGATGCCTTTCGCGCGTGCGTCTGAGTCATAAGCAACTCCTTCAGCTTCGAGAGATAATGGCTGAGGTTTGGCCCTCGAGGGCCAAGGTGACCAAAAAGATGGTCAAAGCGTGACCCAGCGGAAACGGGTTGTGGTGTCGTGCCTGTTCGCGGGCCGTACTTTTCGACAGGCGCTGCGGCTCGAAGCCTTGCGGTGACAGGGGGCGGGGACTACCAGTGGCGGCGTGAACGCTTTTTCCTATCGAGGGGTGTGAGGAGGCAGGGCGTGAAGAAGGCATCCGAGTATCGGCAGCACGCAGAGGAATGTCGCATCCTCGCCAGGCAGGTTCCCGAGGGACCGCAGCGCGAACAGCTCCTGGAGATGGCGAGAACCTGGGAGGCTCTTGCCGAGGACCGGGAGAAGCTGGTCGAAAGGCACCCCGACCTGGGCATTCCCGGAGGCCCGACGGAGGCGAAAGAGACCTGAACCGGCCCATCTGGGCCCGGATACGCCAGGTCCCAGAACTCTCCGGAGCCTGTACCCGCCCACGCGAGCCGGACGTTCAAGATATCGTGCGGCGGCCTCGGCTTGCGTTTCGCTCCATTGTGTCTTTCCCTAGCGGGACGGTGGAGGCACGCATGATGAACTTGCTGCGAATCGCTTGCTCGGTGGCCGTCCTCATGGGCTGGGGGATGGCCCAGCCCGCCGCGGCAGCCGAGCCGGAGGGGTGCCCGGGCCTCATCGCCTCGAAAGAAAGCCTCTTCTCTCTTGCGGCCCTGAGGGAGGACGAGGTTGGCCTCACCTTCCTGGAACACGCGACCTTCCTCATCGAGACGCCGAAAGGGGTGCGGATCGCAACCGATTACAGCGACGGCACCAGGCCTGCGAGCGCGCCCGACGTGGCGACGATGAACAAGGCCCATTCGACCCATTTCAGCCACCGTCCCGATCCTGCCATCAAGCACGTTCTGAGAGGCTGGAACCCACAAGGCGGTGCGGCCCGGCACGATCTGACGGTGGAGGATGTGCGGATCCGGAACGTCTCGACCAACATCCGCAGCTACGGTCGCGAGACCGAGTATGACGGCAACTCGATCTTCGTATTCGAGACCACCCAATTGTGCATCGCCCATCTGGGGCACCTGCATCACACCTTGAGCCCTGAACACCTGCAGAAGCTCGGGCGCATCGATGTTCTTCTGGTGCCGGTGGATGGAGGCTACACGCTCGAAACGTTCGACATGATGGAAGTCCTGCGGGCGATCAACGCGCCGCTCATGATCCCGATGCACTTCTTCGGGTCTTCCACGCTCAACCGCTTCCTGGCTTCGGCGCGGGAGCACTTCGCGGTCGAGTTCAGCGACAGGCCCGCGATCACGCTGTCGCGCGCGAGCTTGCCGAACAGTCCCAAGGTGCTCGTACTGCCCGGGCATTGAGCGCGGCAGGCACGAACGGCCGGGGTTTTTTCGGCTCTCCGCGCATCCGAGGCGCGAAGAGCCCGCATGGATATCGAGGCCCTGATGCCGGCGCGGCGGGCCGTCCGCTCAGGCTGCCTTGTCGGCGATCTTCGGATGGTGCTGCTTCGCCTTCTCGCCGACGGCCTCATGGATGCGGCGGAACGTGGCGAGTTCCTGCTCCATGGTCTCCAGGAGGGGGGCGAAAGCCTCTCCGTGCTCCCTCACGATGTCGGCCAGGACCCCCAAGGCCTTCTCGAGACGCTCCTCGGTGATGGGTTCGCGCGTCCGTCCCTGCCAGTCTTCCATCTCACGGTACTCCTTACTAAGACGAGTGACTGTGATCCCAAGATCCTTGCAGATGCCTTAAAGCGGGGTTCTTTCGGTCGTGCGGGGCCGGCTCCCTCCTGTTCTCCCATGGTCCTCGGGCCGACGCGCCTTAGCTACCGTTCCTCGGAACATGAGACGGAAGCGACGATCGATGACTGATTCCCCTCGCCGCAGGATCGGCCTGCCGTGGTACAGCCGCGAGGACTACCCTCGTATCCGCGCCATGATGAACGACCCGCACAATCTGGCGCCGTCCTACGACCAATGGTTCATGGCAGCCCAGAACAACGAGCGCGTGGCTCAGGAAGCGGGGTTGGAGGTCGTGCGCGTGCCGATCACGCCGGAGGATTTCGCCGCCTGGTGCTCGGCGCGGGGTGTGGAGCCCGGCAGCAGCGCGCGGAGCCAACGCGCCCAGGAGGAGGTGGCTTCCCGGCCGTGATCTCGTTCAGCGCGGTTTCTCGGGAGCCGGAATCGGAGAGGAACGGCGCGGCGGAGCCTCGGCGACCAGGCGGAAGCGCGTGGGAGGCGATGTCCAGTCGAAGGGAAGCTGGAGCGGGATGGTGCAGGGCGTGAAGAGGCTCTGTCCCTCTTCGTTCGTGACCTCGAACACGTAGCCCGGCCGCTCGAGACGGACGCATTCCTCCCACCGGTCGTAAGAAATCCAGTCGCTCATTCCACATTCTCTCCTTTGGCGGCGGCAGGGCTCAGTCCTTGTAGGGATCAAACTCTCCGGCGCCTGCCATGGCAACCGCAAACGGCCGCAGCGTGTGCTCGATGCGGATCGTGTTCCTGTGATGCTCGAGCACCTCGGGCAGACGGCGATAGACCATCGGGCTCTCGTCCACGTCGCCGCCGCGCAGGAGAATTCCTTTCTCCCGCAGCCACTCGTCCATCTGCCGGCGGGTGAAGAGGGGCGGGCGGGTCCACTCCCCCGCCTTGTTCTTCTTGCCCTTGGCCTCCATCCTTCCATGAAGGCGCCCGGCGCCGTGAACGGTGGAGTAGAGGCTGTCGGCGCTTTCCGCGTTCTCCACGCCGCGAAGGATCACGGCGTTGTCGCCCATGGATCCGCCCACGAAGCCGCGCTGATCCGGAAAAGCGGGCGTCGCGCCCTTGCGCACCACCCAGTATTCCCGGTCGCCGTGCTTCTCGCGCCAGGCGAAGTTGTGATGGTTGTGCACCGAATCGGTGATCCTCCCGCCGATGATCTGTCGGACGCGCTCGACCACCCATTCCCGCCCGGCATAGGCGTAGAGGCCGCCGAGCTTCACGCCGGCGATGTAGCTGCGCCCCACCTCGCTGTCCTGGTGGACGATGGCGGGATCGACCTCCATTCCGTCCTTGGCGCCCACGAGGGCCAGGTGCTTGGTCGTGATCTTGTGGCCGAGCCCGCGCGAGCCGAAATGCACGCCGATCCAGACGAAGCCCTCCTCGTCCTCGAAAAGGTCGACATAATGGTTGCCGGACCCGACCGTTCCGAGCTGCTGCGAGGCCATCTTCTTGAGGTCGCGCACGCCTGCCTCGTCCCACAGCGGCGACTCGAACAGCTCGTGATCCACCGCGACGGCATTCTTCTGGCCGATGCCGAAGCTGATCGTCCGCCCGATATCGGACAGGATGGCGGCTTTCTGCGAAGCGATGTCCTCGTAACGGGTATCGAGCCGCACGGCCATGTTCCCGCACGCGATATCGAACCCGACGCCGCTGATGGAGATGTGCTCCTCGTAGGCGACGACTCCGCCGATCGGATGGGCATAGCCGAGATGGCCGTCGGCACAGAGAACACCCTTCGCAGCGCTGCCGACCTGCATGCAGCGATCGAGCTGACGGATCGTCCTCTCGTCATGTTCGCCATAGATTCGGGTATTCATCGCCAGCCTGCGTCAGTCGGTTCCCGGAAGGGCTCAGTGGAAACTCGCGGATGCGCACCCGGTTCTCGGGGCGGGCGCCGGATCAGCGGCCTCCGGCGGAGCTGGCCCGTGCCCATGCAAAAGCGTGCCGGCTCCGAAAACCCGGAGCCGACGGCATGTTTTCCGATAGGCCGGACTGAATGGCCGAGCTCCTCAGGCGGCCCGGCGCCTGTCGCGCTCGGTGCGCGGCGTGTAGACGAGCTGGCGATGCCAGTCGCACCAGCTCGACGTTTCGGAAGTCGGCGCGCCGCAGCAGACCGCATCCCGAACTTCTTCGGAAACGATGAAGCGGCACTGGCGAGCGCGGGCTTCGAGAAGCGCAGTCCTGTAATGCGGAGACGGCTCCGCGATCCTGATATGGGTCATCGGTTCAAGCTCGGTGTGAGGCAAAGGCTAAATGCGCCAACGGCCGCGCTATGGGATGCCGTCGATCCGGCGTCGTCGTCCCAGCTCGTGGCCAGTTCCGGTCAAGCGTAAGACCGCGACCGGGTTCTGACTCAGATGGTTACGAAGCCGTTCATTTGCAAGCGAAGTCGGGGAAAAGGGCAGGGCCCGTCGCAGCATGGGGAAGAGTTCCGGGCTGCCGAGCGGCGAATTCCTGAAGCCAAGCTGAAACATAAGTTCTGTCGGAGAGTAGACAGGCGCACACCATGTCCTGATCGAAGAAAGCGGAGTTCGCGATGTTTCTGAACCGATTGCACGTCCTGGCTCTGGCGACGGCTCTGTCCGTCGGAGGAGCAGCCGGGGGCGCTCTCGCTCAAGCCGGAGCCGCGCCGGGCGCCAGCCCGAGTGTCGATACCGGTGCCGCCGGCACCGGGAAATTCCCGGTCCGCGAGCGCGCGGGGCCGAATGCCACAGGAGCCGTCGGCTCCCCTGCGGTGAACCCGCCCGGCAACCCGCCCGGGACCATCGATCCCACGCCTGAAGCTGCCGTGGAGGCCGGCGCCACCGGCAAGAGCCCCTGTCTTCCGACAGGCGGCAAGAATCCGAACAGCGTCAATCCATCCGGCATGCCCAGCCGGTGCTGAGCCATTGAAGCAAGGCGCAACTCAGCGCCTTGCTTCCGCTTCCCGCGTCCGCGCGGCTCAGAGATAGAAGTCGCCCTTGGACAGCTTGGTGAGCCCCGACACCTTCACCTGGAAGTCTATGATCGTGTCGCCATTGATGTCCGCCGACAGCTTGCCGTCATAGAAGCGCAGCTCCCCGGCTTTTCCGGTGAAGGCGGATTTTCCGATGAAGCTGAAGGCCTGATTGCCGCCCTTGGTGCTGTTGGCGTCTATCGCGCGCAGGTCGATCTTGTCGCTTCCACGCGTGAAGTCCTTGATCACATCCGTGGAGGAGCCGCGGGACTCGCTGACGGACTTGAAGACGAACTTGTCGCGCCCGCCGCGCCCCACGAGAACATCCCGGCCCGTCTGCCCTTGGAGCACGTCGTCGCCCGACCCGCCATCGAGGGTGTCGTTGCCCGCTCTTCCGATGAGCGTGTCGTTGCCGGCTCCGCCCCTGATCACGTTCGACCCCTTGCTGCCGCGCAGGGAATCCGCATGGGCGCTGCCGGTGAGATTCTCGATGCTGACATAGATGTCGCCTTGCGCATCGCCCGTGTTGCGCGACGGGTAAAGAAGATCCGCCACCAGGCCGCCGCCGGCGCCCGAATAGCTCGCGGTATCCTTGCCGGTTCCGCCGCTCAGCCTGTCCGCACCGGCCGCACCATGGAGCACGTCGTTGCCGCCGAGGCCATACAGCGAGTCGTTGCCTCCGGCTCCGTAAAGCCGGTTGCCCGCGGAGTCACCCGAGATGCTGATGTCCTGCGGAGTCACGATCGGCGGCGTCAGCGGAGTGGGGGCCGTCGTCGTCGTGACGGTCGTGTCCGACACGGTCGTAACCACCGTGTCGGTCGTGGTGGGCGTGACGACGGGATCGGTGGTGGTCGTGACCGGAACCGTCGTGGTGGGCGTCAGCTCGGCGGCGGAGTAGATACGGTCGACGAACTGGATCCATTCGATATTCCAGACGATGTCCCGTCTGTCCGGCGAGCCGCCGCGAAGATCCGCGATTTCGAGCGATCCGTCGGAGAGCTTCTGGACCGCATACTGCGAGCGTTGACCTCCATACACGGCCGTATCGATTCCGGCGCCGCCGTCCAGCGTGTCGTTCCCTATGCCGCCGGTCAGGCTGTCGGCACCGCTGCCGCCCTTGAGCACGTTCGCCGCCTGGTTGCCGATCAGCGTATCGTTGCCGCTGCCTCCGATCGCGTTCTCGATGAGGGATCGGCCGTCGCCCTTGTAGAGCAGCGCGTTGGCAATGTTGCCGGCGGCAATCTTCGAGCCGTTGTAGTGAAGCTTCGCAAGCTGGGTCGTCGACGTGGTCGTCCACCCTCCCGGCTGAAGGTCGACCTTCAGGGCGCCGGAATATTGCGATAAGTCGTAGGTATCCGTGCCGCCGCCGTCCCACACCGTCTGGAAGATGCGGTTGCCGCCCGGCGCTCCCTGGCCGGTTCCGTTGACGGACATCTCGCCCGTGGTCGGGCTCCAGGAATAGGTGGTGTTGCCGCTGTTGGTGGAATAGTTCGCGCCGTACATGTGCTGCAGGGCCGCGATGTCGTACATCATCAGCGACTGCGCATAGCCCCAGCCTTCGTTGACGTATCCCGACGTCGTCGAGGCGCCGACATAGGAACGATAGCTCATGACCGTGTACTCCATCGAGTCACGTTCCTGCGGCATGACGAATTCTTCGTGGGCGTGTTCGAGACCCAGCGCATGCCCGATCTCGTGCACCACCGTCAGGTATGCGTAGTTGCCGAGCCGCGGGTTGTCGTACTGGCCGCTCGAATTGTTGAACCAGGCATCGCCTCCCGTGGCGTGCGTCGACGGAAAATAAGCCCAGGCCGTGCCGGGCTTGTCCGACATGGCGAAGCGAAGATCCGCGTGCTGGGTTGCCGTCTCGGCGATCTCCGTGAAGGACAGGTTGGCGACCGAGGCATAGAGCTTCAGGGCTTCGCGCGTCGCCGCCTGCTGCGTGGGATTGAACGCCTCGAATCCGCTCGTAGGCTCGCCGCTGCTGCTATAGGGGCTCCCATAGAACGACGCGTTGGTCGGAAAACTGAAGGTGAAGCTGTTTACCGCCCATTTCCGGTCCCCCAGGACACCATCGATATAGGCGTTGCCAGTCGGGCTATAAGTTACAACAGCAGGCATAGATCCGTCCGATCCTGAATTGTTCTTCGTATTGTCCAGACGCGGGAGGGCCGTGCCCCTGAGGGGTCGGTATTCCAGTGTCGCCTTCGCAGAATTTGGGAGCGGAAACGTTTATATACTGTTATGTGAAGCTTTATATCAGTATAGTCCGAGTCTATATGTCTCGGTTGTTGCTTTTATATACTGATTTTCTGCCCCGATTCTTGGTTGGCTTCATTCTCCTCGCATTGTGTCAAGAAGTTGTTCTTCAAACAGGAGAGGCATCAAAATTTATCCTCTGCCTGCCGGCAGGCTTCCCGACCGTAAATCTTGGCTGGACGCCGCTTGCAAAGAAAACGGCGACGCCAGCCCCGGGAAAAGGAAGTTAAGCCTTCAGGCTTGCTTGAGGCTGTTCTCTCAGCCGCAGCACCGATGCGGTTCCCAGGACGAATAAAGCTTGGGGATTTCGGATCTGGGAACGGCCTTCCCGAAAAGATAACCTTGGCCGATGTCGCAGCCTTGGGCGCGGAGGTAGGTGGCCTGAAGCTCGGTTTCGACGCCCTCGGCGACCGTCGTGATGCCGAGCCCCCTGCCCAGGTTGAGCACCGCCTGCAGGATGGCGGTGTCGTCGAGGTTGTCGGCCAGATCCTGGACGAAGGATCTGTCGATCTTGATGATGTCGACGGGGAACTGCTTCAGGTGGGACAGGGAGGCATACCCGGTGCCGAAATCGTCCAGGGCAATCCTCACCCCTTCCAGGCTCAGCGTCCGGAGGGCCTGTCCCACATGCTCGGCGCCGCGGCCGAGAAAGACCGTCTCCGTCACCTCCAGCTCCAGGTACCGGGTGGGAATGCCCGTCGCGCGCAGGCGCTCGAGGATCTCCTCGGCGAAGTCGTTCCCGCGGAATTCGGCAGCCGAGGCATTGATCGCCACGTGGCCGATCTCCATGCCGGCATCCAGCCAGCGGCGCATGTCGTCGAACACGAGCTCATGCATGTGCTGGCCCATGGCCACCGCGAGTCGCGGGTCGTCGAAAGCGGCCTTGATCGAGGCCGGCGTCTCGATCCCGGTCTGCGGGTTGTGCCAGCGAAGCAGAGCTTCGAAGCCCGCGATCTCGCCGGACCGCAGCAGCACCTTCGGCTGGTAGAACGGTTCGATGCGCCGTTCCCTCACGGCCTCGCGGGCGTTGATCCGCATCTGCATCCGGAGTTCGGCCTTGCTCTGCATGGCGGGCCTGAAGATCATGATCCTGCCGCGCCCCGCGGCCTTGGCCGTGTAAAGCGCCACATCGGCCCGCTTCAGGAGCTCGGTCGCATCGTCCCCGTGATCGGGGCAAAGGCTGGCACCGATGCTGGCCCGGCAATCGAGGGTTCGCCCGGCATAGGAGAACGGCTCCTGCAGGCGCTCGAGGACAGGCCTCACGAGAGTCCAGATATCCTGCTCGGAGTCGATCTCCGGCAGGATGATCGCGAACTCGTCTCCGCCGTTGCGGGCCACGGTGTCGATGCTGCGGATCGAGGAGCTGAGACGCTCGGCGGCCACCTGCAGGAGGGTATCGCCCGCATCGTGGCCCAGGGTGTCGTTGACCTCCTTGAGATGGTCGAGGTCGAGGAGCAGCAGGCCGACCTTTCGGCCGGTCCGCTTGGCTTCCTTCAAGGTGACGTCCAGGCGCTCCTGGAACAGGGCCCTGTTCGGCACGCCCGTGAGGGAGTCGTGATGGGCGACCCAGCGCAGCCGCTCCTCGGTCTGCCGCTGCTGCGTGACGTCGCTGATGAAGCCTTCGAGGAAGGCGGGGGAGCCGTCCGCATTGTAGATGCACTGCCCACGCTCCATCACCCACCGGGTGCCGCCCGTGCGGGTGATGATGCGATAGACCTCGTTGAACGGGCGCCGCTCCCTGATCGCCTGCTCGATGGACTTCTGCAGCCTCTTGCAATCGTCGCCATGAACGACGTCGGCCCAGCTGAATTCCCGCTGCATGAGCTCGGCCGTCGTGTAGCCGGTGAGTGCTTCCGCGCCCTCGCTCATGTAGCTGAACGGCCAGGGAGGCGCGAGAGCGGAGCGGTAGACGAGGCCGGGCAGGTTGTCGATCAGCGTCGTCAGCTGCCGTCGGCTTTCCTGCAGCTCCTGCTCCGCGTCGAGCCGCTCGGTCAGGTCGCGCGAGACGCCGATGACCCCGATGACCTCGCCATCCTGGCGCCACGGCACCTTCACGGTCTGGAAAGCGCGAAGCTCTCCGCGGATCGGCACCTTCTCTTCGACGATGGAGATGCTGCCGGATGTCAGGACCTGATGATCGGTCCTGTCGGAATCGTCAGCGAGCTCCTGGGGGAAACAATCGCCGACCCGCTGTCCCTCCAGGGGGCCGCAGGCTTCCCTCATCTGGCGGTTCGTGAGAACGAAGCGCCCCTCGCGATCCTTGACGAAGATCAGGTCCTGCACGCTGTCGATGACGACCTGGAACAGGTTGCGGCTCTCGCGGATCTCTTCCTCCGCGGCCTTGCGCGCGCCGATGTCTTCGGCCACGGCGATCATCGAGACCACTTCGCCGGCCTCGTTCTTGACGAAGGAGACGTTGACCGCGACCCAGACCAGCGAACCGTCGGGGTGGACGAAGCGCTTCTCGACCTGGAACGGCTCTCCCGTTCGAAGATGCTGATCGAAGAGCGGGACGTTCCACAAGGCGTCCTCGTGATAGGTCGGGGCGAAGATCGGCAGGCTGTCGAGCTCTTCCCTCGTGCGTCCGACGAGATCGCACCAGCGCTGATTGACCATCAGGACGCGCCCGTCGAGGCGTCGGTGAATGATGCCCACCATCGTCTGGCCGAAGACGGTTTCGAGCTGTAGCTCCCGCTCCCGCAGCGCTTCGGTCGCGGCGACGCGCTCGTTGATGTTGCGGAAGAAGACGGTCAGTCCGTCGTCGATGGGAACCGCATGGACCTCGAACCACGTTTCGAGCGGCGGATAATAGGCTTCGAAGACCTGGGTGGACCGCTCCGCCATCGCCTTTCGATAGAACTCGCCGAACACCGTTGCGGCGGTTTCGGGAAAGGCATCCCAGAGGTTGACTCCGATGAGGTCGTTGCCGCCGCGAAGCTCCGCTGCGGCGCGCCCGTTCAGGAAGACGAACCGCCACTGGCGATCGAGAAAGAAGACGCAGTCGGTCGTTCCTTCCATGACGGCCCAGAGGTGGCGAAGCAACTCGTCGGCGCCCTGTCCCTTGAGCAGGTCCAGGCCCTGCCGCGGGCGCCCCGAAGCACCGAGGTTCGATGTACGGGGACCGTGGAGGGGATTGGCTGGCCGAAGGGAGTTCCTCTCTCGAACGGAGCTTTTCTTATGGGAACGCCGAAGTTGCTTGGACAACCAAGTCCGGCCGGAAATATGCACGCTGCTCTCACCAATACCAGAATACATATTTCGCCCGAACGATGTCCGATGGTGTGGATCATCAATCCATTCGAATATGTAATATATATCTCTGCTTTAAACGACTATGCCCCAGAGGAACATGGAGTTCATCGCTTGGTCAATGCAGGCGTTCTTTTAAAGAAATCTCGTCACCATTCAATGAAGACCGCGGAAATGGCTAATAGGTCGCGACGGTTTTCTTCGGAGGTGAGGCCGGCTTGTAACTGTAGCTCATCGGGGGCCTCCGACGAGGCCGCGGCGGCCGCCTCTTCCATGTGAAAACCCCCGGCTGGAACAGCCGGGGGTTCGTCGATCGGGTGGCTAAGGAGCGTCAGCGGTTGGTGTCGTCCTTGCCGTTGGGGCTGCCATCGCCGCCGCCATTGCCGAAGCCATTGTTGCCCTGGCTGCCGCCGGGATTGCCTTGGCCGCCGCCCTGGTTGCCCTGGCCGCCGCCTTGGTTGCCCTGGCCGCCGCCTCGTCCGTTGCCGCCACGGTCGCCCGCATCGCTGCGGCCGCGCGAGCCGCCGCCGAAGTCGCCGCCGTTCGGGCTCTCGCCGGCATTGCCGACGCCCCTGTCGTTTCCGGGATTGCCGACACCGCCGCCGACCGTGCCGCCGGCGCCACCGGTACCGCCGCCAGTCCCGCCAGTCCCGCCGGTGCCGCCAGTCCCGCCGGTGCCGCCGCTACCCGTGCCGGTGTCGCTGCCTGTGCCGGTTCCGCTGCCCGTGCCCGTGCCGGTCCCGCCGCTGCCCGAAGTCCCGCCGCCGGTCGTCCCGCCGCCGATGCTGCCCGTCGTGTCGGTGTTCGATCCTGTCCCGCCCGTTCCGGTTCCGACCGTGCCGCCTCCGGCGCTGCGCGAGGGCTGTCCGCCGGTGGAGCCGTTGGAAACGGTGCCGCCTGTCGGACCCCGAACGGAGCCGCCGCCAATCGCGCCGCCGCCGAGGGCGCCGCCCGCAGTGGGCGTTCCAGGGGCAATTCCGCGGCCGGGCACCGGGGAGACCGGAGCGCCCGGAACCTGACCCGGCGAATTGACCGAACCCGTTACGGCGCGGTCGGCCGCGCGGTTCGAGTTGCGGAGAGCCTGGGGAAGAAGAGCGCAGCGGCAAACCTCGTTGCCGCGAACGATCCGAATTCGGCAGTTATGGTAGAGGTGAGCATCGGCAACTGCCGGCTGGCACTGCTGCCCCGGCCTGTAAACCTGTGCGTTGGCGAAAGTAGGAACGGACGCAGCTGCAAGAATGGCAGCAGCAATAGTGTATGAATACTTCATGTGAGCCCTCGGGATGTACTTTTACTGCAGAGAGCCGGCTACAGGCAGGCTCGGTGAGGCAGAAATTCTTAAGGGAGGGCTTTGGTTCCCCATAAGACTGTATAATTGCAGAATAAATTTATAGGCTAGATGACTAACAAACGAGGAACAAATCTTGCGATGTGAAATTGTAGCTTTTGCTAAAATATAGATCGGATTAAAATGGCTGGAATATTGAAACTTCCTTAAGGTCAAGCTGAGATGGTGTTGCAAAGACAAGAGCCCGGCATTTCGCCGGGCCCCTGCACATGCGAGCGGACGGTTTAATCAGTTGAACTTGTAGTTCAGTCCTGCACGAAGAACGCCGAATTCCGTATCGCGCCGGTCGTGGTGCTGGTCGCCCAGAGCGTAGTTGCTCTTCGTATCGAGGTTCACGTACAGGCCTTCGACCTTGGCCGAGATGTTGTTGGATACGGCGTATTCGACGCCGCCACCGAGGGTCCAGCCGCCATTGGTGCTGTTGCCGCGGTGATAACCCAGCACCGGGTCGTGAGCACTGTTCCCACCGACATCGCGGTAAGCGAAGCCGCCGGTTCCGTAGACCAGGGCGCGGTCGAAGGCGACGCCGATGCGGGCCCGGATGGTGCCGAAGAAGCCGTCCGAGTTGCCGCTGTAATAGACGGTGCCGTAAGAGGCGCCCTTGTTGCCGACCGTGGCATACTGGATGTCGGTCTCGGCGCCGAGGACGAACATGCCGAGTTGGTAATTGTAGCCGGCCTGGCCGCCACCCACGAAGCCGCCGCTCCTTCCGCTGCCCACATATCCGAAGGCGGGATCGTAGTAGCGGCTGGTGCCCGTGTTCCAGCCGTAGCCGACATTGGCGCCGACATAGAAGCCGGTCCAGGTGAAGACCGGCATGGCATTGTAGGCGGGGGCGGGGCTGTAGCGGGACGGCAGGTCCGCGGCCTGAGCGGCCGTCGCGGCCATGGCGAGAGCGGCGGTTGCGGCAAGCAGTCCGAAACGAGAGGTACGCATCACTAGTCTTCCGTGGTTGAGGACTCAATGTCTTGAGGCGTCAAGTGCCTGTACGGACCATAAAAGGCACTCCGAACTATAATGCAATATCGTTGCGATTACTTCGCCGGATTATGATTGATGCTTTGTGAAGTTTACGCTTCATCAACCACGCCAATGGCGGCGAGGTTGACGGCCAGCGCATCGGCATGTGCAGATGATCGTCAGCGGCTGACCTCCAGACCAACGCAAGAGACAGAGAAAACTTGGGCCTGCCGCTGAGGCGGGCCCCTTCGTCTCCTCATCGGCGAGAAGTGCCGATTTCGTGTCGCTCTTCAGGACGCCTCCGGTTGGACGAGGCTTTCCGCACGGCGAGCGATCGCATCGACATCCGCGCTCATGTCGATCCTGTCCGGGTGAAGATCCGCAATGCGGAACCAGCGAGCCTCCAGGGCGTCGTCGCCGGCGGTCGGAAGGCCCGAAAGCCACCGGCACTGGACGGCGATGAGAATGAAGTGATGGCGTAGGGACCCGTCGTCCGACCGGTCCAGGATGTCCAGGGTGGTGATGACGCCCTGCACCTCGCCCTTGACGGAGGTTTCCTCTTCGAGTTCCCGCAACGCCGCAGCGTGGACGGTCTCGCCATACTCGATCCGGCCGCCGGGAAAGCCCCACAATCCGGCATCGGGCGGATTGGCGCGCCGCACCAGGAGCGTTTGTCCCTCATGGACGACGACGGCGATGACGGCGGGAACGGGGGAGGGGGCTTGGCCTGTCATGGCCAAGCCTTATCGCAGAATGCCTGCTTTCGGTAGGCAGACGTCAGCGGTCCCGGCGATGCAGGGCCGCGTGAAAGGGCTCCAGGCTCTTGTGGAACCAGTTGGCCGTGGTCGCGGCGATGTCGCTCCATTGTGCGGAAGCGGTCTCGTAGGCCCGGCGAGCCCCGTTCGTCTGAACGCGGATCGCCTCCGACAGATGAGGAGCCTCGAGGGAGGTCTTCCACACCTCGAAGGCGGCGTTGCTCTGCGCCTGCAGGGCATCGATGATCTTGTCGTGCACTTCCAGGGCGCCGCGCGCCGTGGCGTTCACCGCTTCGCTCATCACCAGGCGCAGGGCATCGGGCCGCGGCCCAGGCAGGGGCTGCAGCTTCGGGGTTTCCACGATTGCCGGGGCGACCGGCTGCAGAGGGAGCTCCGCAGTCACCGGCTCTTCGGCCATCACATCCGCCGCGAGGGTGGGGGCAGCCTTTTGAACGCGCTTGCTGCTCGCCCTGGTCTCTTTGGTACGCGCCTTCTTAACTTCGGCCATCCTGGGCCTCCTCAGGAAGGTTTCGGATTGGACGTCACTTCTTCGAGGTGGGCTGCTTCATGGTCGATTGCGCCATCGAGCCAAACTCCTTCATCTGGGCCTGCATGGCCTCGAACTGGGAGCGCACGTACTCGGCCTGGTACTGCATGGCCTCCTGCACGTCCTTGGCACGCACCATCTTCTGGGCGAGGTCGAAGGCGGCCGCGATGTTCTGCTCCGCGTAGGAGAAGGTCTTGCGGGTGACATCCTTGGCACTGCTCTGAACCGTGTTCGCCGAGCCTTCGAACGTGTCTACCGTCTTCTGGGCCGCGCCCATGAAACCGTCGATTGCCTTGCGGGCCTGCTCGACGCTCTTTTCCGCGAAGTCGCGCATCTCGGCCGGAATTTCATAGCCCGGGGTCTGGTTCGTCGCCATTGATCACTCCTGTTTGGGGTCTTGTGCAGTGCAATATCACATTGTGCACTGCAAAATCAACTCAAGGCCTACCAACTCAACGCCTACCAATTAAGGTTACCACGAAGTAAAAGCGTTTAGGAGTTCCGCCAGAGGAATCTCTTTGGCGATATTGGTCTAGAACCCGTGTAGTGGGTGCCCTGCAGGAAAGATTAGGTCGAGACCGTTCATGACGGATGCTCAGAACCAGTATGAAGCGATGATCGCGCGGCTCGCCGCGGACCCGGCTCTGACGAAATTGTCCGAGCCCGGAGCCGGCGCGCTCGTGTGGAATCCGTCCGCCGACAGGCTCCTCTGGGCATCCCGGGCCGCCGAGGGCCTGCGATGGGCCTTTGCCGACGAGGCCGGCAACGTATTGCCCCATATGCGGGCGAAGGAGCGCCTGAAGGCGCTTGCGGGCGGCCTTGCTCCCCGCGAGGGTGCTCGCCTCGAGCGTCTGCGGCTCGACCCGGCCCGTTCCTGGCTTCCGGTCCAATGCGCCTGCCGTCTCGCCGAGGCCGGGCCGGGCGAGCCCGTTCTCGTCACCCTCATTCTCGGGCCCGTTCCCAAAGGCGTCGAGCCGCCCCGCCCGCACATTCCGGCTGCGGTTCCGGAGAGTGCCGAGGTTCGGAGCGAGGCGCCTGCGGAACCCTCCGTTTCCCCGCTGAAGCCGCAGGGGACGATCCGCTTCGTGTGGCAGGCCGATCCGCAGACCCGCTTTACCCTTGTTTCGCCGCAGCTGGGCGAGGCCGTAGGGCCGATGGCGGCAGACATCGTGGGCCGAAGCTGGGACGAGGTCTCCCGGTCGGTCGTCGAGGATCCGGACGGGATCGTGGCGTCCCTGTTCGCCCGGCGCGAGACCTGGAGCGGCCGCACCATCCTGTGGACCATGGACAATTCGTCCGGTCAGGTTCCCGTGGACTGGGCCGGAATGCCGATCTTCGGGGAGGGGCGCGAACTCGTCGGGTTCAGGGGTTTTGGTCTCCTGCGCATGGATTCCGTTCGCGAGGCGGCACGCAGCCTGCCGACCGGACAGGCCGGGGAGGAGCAGGCCCGCGAGCCCGAACGGTCCGCCCCCGAGGCGTCAGAGGTGGCGCAGGAGGCACCTGTCGCCGAGGCGCCTGCCGAGGAGGAGGAAGGCTGGTTCGCCCATCTGCGCGACCGGGTCGCCGAGGCGCTGTCCAACGGAAAGCCGGAGGCCGAGCCCCAGGCGGAGGTCACCGGTGAAGAGGCGGCTCCCGCCGTTTCGCAGCAGCCGAGCCTCGCCCAGTCCAGTCTGTCCCATGCCGAGCGGAATGCCTTCCGGGAGATCGCTCGCGCCCTGGGCGCACGCTTCGAGGACGACGCGCCTCCTGCGCCTTCCCAGAAGGACGAGCCGGCAGAGGCTGCTGTTGAGGCCCCGGCTACGTCGTCCGCTCCTCCCGTTCCAGGCGACCGCCTGCTCGACCGGCTGCCGATCGGGATCCTGGTGCACGGGGAAGAGCGCATTCTTTTCGCCAACCGCTTCCTGCTCGATCTGACGGGCTACGATGATGCCGCGCAGATCGTGGCGGCAGGAGGTCTGGAGCGTCTGTTCCGCGGTGCTCCCGACATTCTTGAGCAGGAGGAGCCCGAGGCTCCGCTGGCGCTGTCGAAGCGGGACGGCGAGACCGTTGCCGTCGACGTGCGTCTCTCCTCCGCCGAATGGAACGGCGAGGCGGCGCAGCTCATGGTCGTCCGTAAGGTTCCCGATGCCGATGCGGGCCAGCGCCTGCGCCTGGTCGAGCTCGACCTGCAGCAGCGTGAAAGCCGCATGCACGAGCTGGAATCGATCCTCGACACGGCAACGGACGGGGTCATCGTGCTCGACGAGACCGGCCGCATCCTCTCCCTCAACCGCTCGGCCGAGGCGCTCTTCGGCTACGATCAGCGCGAGGTGGTGGGGGACGCCGTCACCGTCCTGCTCTCGCCGGAAAGCCACATCGTCGCCCTCGACTATCTCGAGGGGCTGCGCTCCCCCGGCGTCGCGAGCCTGCTCAACGACGGGCGCGAGGTTCTGGGGCGCGTGCGCCAGGGCGGCACGATCCCGCTCTTCATGACGATGGGGCACGTGAGCGAAGGCCCGAACCGCAAGTTCTGCGCCGTCCTGCGCGACATCACCGCCTTCAAGAAGGCGGAAGGCGAACTCGTCAACGCCAAGCGCGCGGCGGAGGAGGCGAGCGCCCAGAAATCGGACCTTCTGGCCAAGATCAGCCACGAGATCCGCACGCCGCTCAACGCCATCATCGGCTTTGCCGAGGTGATGCTGGAGGAGCGCTTCGGCCCCATCGGCAACGAGCGCTACAAGGAATACCTGAAGGACGTCCACGCCTCCGGCGCCCACGTCATCAGCCTGGTCAACGACCTGCTCGATCTCGCGAAGGTGGAGGCCGGGCGGCTGGAGCTGTCCTTCACGAGCGTCAACCTGAACGATCTCGTTTCCGCCTGCTTCACCCTGCTCCAGCCCCAGGCTTCCCGTGACCGGATCGTCATGCGCACGAGCTTCGCCACGAAGCTGCCGCCGGTCGTCGCCGACGAGCGCTCCGTGCGCCAGATCGTGCTGAACCTCGTCTCGAACGCCATCAAGTTCACCGATGCGGGCGGGCAGGTCATCGTCTCGACGGCGGTGACCGACCGGGGCGAGGTTGCCTTCCGGGTGCGCGATACCGGCATCGGCATGAGCGAGACCGAGGTGGAGGCCGCGCTGGAGCCGTTCCGTCAGCTCGCCACGGCGCGCAAGCGCGGCGGCACGGGTCTGGGCCTGCCGCTCACCAAGGCCCTGGTCGAGGCGAACCGCGGCTCGCTGCAGATTTCGAGCCAACCCAACGAGGGCACCCTCGTCGAGGTCATCTTCCCGCCGACGCGGGTGCTGGCGGAGTGAACCCGGACGTCCGGCTGCGCCGAGGAAGCCTCTCCGACATGGAGAGCATCGCAAGGCTGCACCGCCACGTGCGGAGGACGAGCCTTCCCTATCTGCCGGACCTGCATACGCCCGAGGAGGACCTGGCGTTCTTCCGGAACCGGGTCTTTCCGGCCGCCGAGGTGTGGCTGGCGGAGAGCGAGGCGGAACTGGCCGGCTTCGCGGCCGTGAGAGAGGGCTGGCTCGACCACCTCTACGTGTCGCCGTCTCGGCACGGCCGCGGCATCGGCTCTGCGCTGCTGGCCCGGGCCAAGGAGAGCCGTCGGCAGCTCGATCTCTGGACCTTCCAGGCCAACGGACAGGCGCGCCGGTTCTACGAGCGACGCGGGTTCAGGCTCGTCGAGCTGACGGACGGCTCGGCGAACGAGGAGCGGGTGCCGGACGCCCGCTATCGGTGGGTCGACGATTGATCCCTGCCGGTTTGGCGTTAGGTTGCTTCAACCGCTCTCACCCTCCCGAGACGAAGGATCGTCATGTCCACCTATCGCCTCGACAAGCTCTTCGCGCCGCGTTCCGTCGCCGTGGTCGGAGTCAGCCCCCGGCACGGCTCCCTCGGCCTGACTTTCCTGCACAACCTGGTGGAGGGCGGTTTCGAAGGGGCGCTCTACCCGGTCAATCCGCATCACCGCGAGATCGAGGGCAGGCGTTGCTACGCTTCGCTGGACGACCTGCCGGAGGTCCCGGACCTCGTCATCGTCTCCGTGCCGCCGCGCAATGTGCTGGACGTGATCGAGGATGCGGGGCGGGCGGGCGTCGCTGCGGCGATCATCGCGACGGCCGGGCTCGGATACGGAGAGGGATCGCTGGCCGACAAGGCCCGTCTTGCGGCGCGCCGCCACGGCCTTCGCATCGTGGGCCCCAACTGCATCGGCGTGATCGCGCCGCGAGCCAAGTTGAACGCCAGTTTCGCGGTTCGCGGTGCGAAGCCGGGGGATCTGGCGCTCGTCTCGCAGTCGGGGGCGGTGGCGGCCGGTCTCGTGGAATGGGCCGCCCATCGCCAGGTGGGGTTCTCGGCCATCGTGTCCCTCGGCGACAAGGTCGATGTGGACTTCAGCGACTGCCTGGACTTCTTCTCCTCGGACGGCGGAACGAGGGCGATCCTCCTCTACATCGAATCCATCGACAATGCCCGCAAGTTCATGTCGGCGGCCCGTGCCGCGGCCCGCACCAAGCCGGTGGTGGTGATCAAGGCCGGGCGCCACGCGCAGGGCGCCAAGGCCGCCGCGACCCATACCGGCGCGCTTGCCGGATCGGACGCGGTCTACGATGCCGCGTTCCGCCGCGCCGGCCTGCTGCGCGTGCTCGACCTCGACCAGCTCTTCGCGGCGGCCGAGACCCTCGGCCGGCAGAAGCCTTTTCCGGGCAACCGCCTCGCCATCCTCACCAATGGCGGCGGCGTCGGGGTTCTCGCCGTCGACCGGCTCATCGATCTCGGCGGCACCCTCGCGACCATTTCGGACGAGACCCTCGCTCGTCTCGATGCCATTCTGCCGCCCACTTGGTCGCATGCGAACCCGGTCGACATCATCGGCGATGCCGATCCCGCCCGCTATTCGGGGGCCTTGGAGGCACTTCTTGCCGATCAGGAGAACGATGCCGTCCTCATCCTGAACGTCCCGACGGCGGTCACCGGCGCGGCGGAAGCGGCCAAGGCCGTGGCGGATGTGGTCCGGCGGGACCGCGCGAAAGGGTTTCGCCAGAAGCCCGTCTTCGCCGCCTGGATCGGCGAGGACCCGGATTCCGCCCGCGTCTTCGAGGAGGTTCGCATTCCGCATTTCTCCACCGAGGCCGATGCGGTTCGCGGGTTCCTGCAGCTCGTGCGCTATCGCGAGGCGCAGAACGAGCTGATGGAGACGCCCGACAGCCTCCCGCACGACTTCGCGCCGGATGCGGCCGGCGCCCAGCGGATCGTCGAGGGCGTCCTGGCGCAGAACCGGCGCTGGCTCGATCCCCTCGAGGTCAATGCGCTCCTGCGGGCCTACGACATCCCCACGGCGCCCGTGATCCTGGCCAAGACGCCGGAAGAGGCCGCCAGGGCGGCGCAGCCCATCCTGGCCGAGGGCGGGACCGTGGCGGTCAAGATCCTGTCCCCGGACATCGTGCACAAATCCGACATCGGGGGCGTGAAGCTCGACCTGACGACGGAGGAGGCGGTCCGGAAGGCTGCCGCGGACATCTTCGAGCGGGCGGCGCGGCTGAAGCCGGACGCCGCCATCACCGGCGTGACTATCCAGCCCATGATCCGGCGCACGAAGGCGCGCGAGCTGATCATGGGCATCGCCGACGATCCGTCCTTCGGGCCCGTCATCCTGTTCGGGCGCGGCGGCACGGCGGTGGAGGTCATCAACGACAAGGCGCTCGCCCTTCCGCCCCTCGACCTCAAGCTGGCGGACGATCTCATTCACCGCACCCGCGTCTCCCGCATCCTGAAGGCTTATCGCGACGTTCCCGCCGCCGACGAGCGGGCCATCGCCCTGGTCCTGGTGAAGCTGGCGCAGCTCGCCGCCGATCTGCCGGAGGTGCGCGAGCTCGATATCAACCCTCTCCTGGCGGACCATACCGGGGTCATCGCGGTCGATGCCCGCGTGGCGGTGGCGCCGGTCTCGGCCGAAGCCCGCAAGGGGAGGGGACATCCCCGGTTCGCCGTGCGGCCTTACCCGAAGGAGTGGGAGCGCGTCATCGCCCTGCGCAACGGCCGCGAGGCTTTCGTGCGTCCGGTCCGGCCGGAGGACGAGGAGGAGTTCCGCCGCTTTTTCGAGCGCATCACGCCCGAGGACCTGCGCCTGCGCTTCTTCGCGCCCGTGCGCGACTTCAGCCACACCTTCCTGGCCCGTCTCACCCAGCTCGACTACGCCCGCGCCATCGCCTTCGTGGCCTTCGACCGCGACAGCGGCGAGATGATGGGCGCCGTCCGCGTCCATGCGGATGCCAACCACGAGACCGGGGAATACGGCATTCTCCTGCGCTCCGACCTGAAGGGACTCGGCCTCGGCTGGGAGCTGATGAAGCTCATGATCGAATGGGCGAGGGTGGAGGGCTTGCGCGAGATCGAGGGGCAGGTGCTGCGCGAGAACTCGACCATGCTCGACATGTGCCGCAGCCTCGGCTTCTCGATCCGCACGGACCCGGACGATTTGGAGCTGCGTATCGTGACGCTGCCGATCGCGACCATGGACGAGCCGGCCAAATGGGCGCAGACCGCCTGACCCGACGCCGGCAGAGATCGGAGAGGAGCGGACAGGATCGAGCGGAAATCCGTCTTTCGTGCCGCTCCGGGCCGGCGTGGAATGCAAAAGCATGGGCCGGAGGCGGCCCGCTTCGCGACACAGGCCTTCACGCCAGGGCGGCGGGAGCGCTGTTACACTCCGGCATCCCCGGCGAATAGCAAAATGGTCTTAGTCGTCGAGGCCGCCGATATGCTTCTGGGCATAAAGCTCGACGCCGATCTGCTCGACGAGGTTGAGCTGGGTTTCCAGGAAGTCGATATGGCCTTCCTCGTCCGCCATCAGCTCCTCGAACAGGTTCTTGGACACACGGTCGCCGACGCTGTCGCAGTAGGCTGCCGCCTCGCCGTAGAGGTTGCGGGCTTCGTGCTCGGCCGCGAGATCGCATTCCAGGATTTCCTGAATGTTCTGGCCGATCCGCAGCGGATCGAGGACCTGCAGGTTGGCAAAGCCTTCCAGGAAGATGATGCGCTCGATGAAGCGATCCGCATGATGCATCTCTTCGATGGATTCCTTGCGCCAGGTCTTGGCGAGCTCCTTATAGCCCCAATCGTCCAGCAGCCGGTAATGGAGCCAGTACTGGTTGACCGCCGTCAGCTCGCTGCGCAGGCCACGATTGAGATAGTCGATAACCTTCGGATCGCCCTTCATCCTATCCTCTCGTCGAAGCGGCTCCCCTGTGGGAGCGCCGTGCTATTTAGAGGATTTATGAACTAGGGAGGAAGATCCATTCTTCAAAGGGTCGGCTCTGCGGCGGCTTTTTCCAGGCTCGTGGGACAGCAGCCGCGCTGGCAGGCCGCGATGGGCTCGGCTCCCGCATCGGCGAGGGCCTTGTCCATGATCGAGCGGATCGTCCGCACGCAGCGACCGCAATTGGGGCTGCAACCCAGACAGCGATAGACCTGGGCGGGCGTGCGCGGGCAATCCGGCCCCGGCTTGAGGCAGGCTTTCACGTCACCGTCGGAGAACACATTGCAGGAGCAGACGATCATGGCGCGCTAGTTTAGAAGAGTTAAAAACTACGTTTTCTTTCAATGACTTAACGCAGATATTGGGTCGCTTGCCAAGTCCGTGAACCGCGCCGAGTTGTCACGGTTGGCCGCGTGTCTCAGCTCAGACGCCGGAAGAGGCGGGGGTAGTTCATCACGAAGCCGTCCCCATCCACCGGGAGGTCGGCTCGGAAGCCGCTCTCCAGGCTCTCGAACCGGTATTGAGCACCCGGATCGAGAGCCGTGTAACAATGTTCTTGCGCCTCGACGGACAGGGACGGCACCCAGATATAAGCCACGCGCATGATGGCGCTTTGACCCTTGTCAAGATTCAGCCGCCGGATCGGGAGCGTGTTGGTCAGGGGCGTGGCCTGGATGTCGATGTCGATGCAGCCGTGAAGATCCGGGCGCGGCTGTCCGTCGGCGCGCCATGAGCCCTGGCCGTCCGATTGCAGATGCAGACTTGGGCCGGTCGTCGCCTCCAGACGGGCCTCGCGGATACGCCACGCCTCGTCCATGACGAGACGATATGTCAGACCGTAACAGGCGCTCTCCTCCGCGCCGACGATCACGCCGGCGGCGACGGTCCCGCTCCCCTCGGGGCGGATGTCCACATGCTCGAGCCCATCTTCGAGCCCCTCCCAGGACGACCAGCGAATGGTGCGTGCTGTGGGAGGGCCGAAGGCCATGTCAGTCCCTCACCACGACCACATGCAGACGGCGCGGGCCGTGGGCGCCGAGGAGCAGGGTCTGCTCGATGTCGCCGGAGCGGGAGGGGCCGGTGATCCAGTTCACCGTGCGCGGCATTCCGCCCTTGCCGTAGGCGAAGCGCACCCGGCTCCAGACCGACTCGTAGTCCCGGGCGATGTCCTTCGCGGAGACCACGATGATGTGGTTGTCGGGCAGGAAGTTGAGGGTCGAGGGATTCTCGGGGCCCGACACCATCGCCAGGGTGCCGGATTCGGCGATGCCGCCGAAAGCGTGGCCGACGGCGTTGAGGTCGTTTCCTTCGCTCGGCCCGTGGGCAATCTCGAGAGCGGTCTCGGACCACGGCATGGCCCTGAGACGCGGGTCGTCGCCCATGCGCAGGGTCGCAGGCAGATTGTGATTGCGCAGGAAGAGCGCGATGGATTGCGGCACTTCCGCCGGCGAGGCGACCTCCGTCACTGTGGCAAGGGAGGTTTCGACCATGGTCTTGAACAGGGCGATCCGCTCGTCGCCGGATACCTGCCCGCGCTCGGGAATGACGCCTTTCGGCGCGCGCTCCAGCCTCTCGGTGACCATCTGCCGCCGGATCGTGTCGGAGCCTTTGACTCCGAGGGACCGGCGGATATTGGCGAAGATGTCGTCGCGGGCGCTCATGCGGCTCGTCCCTTGCGCTCGCGCCGCCAGCGGGCCTGGAAGGTCTCGCCCTGCGGTGCGGGGAAATCCCGGTATTTCGTCCAGCCTTTCGCCAGAGGAAGCCAGGCGAAGCGCCCCTTCCCGCGTCCGGCGAGGCCGAGCGCGCCCATGGCCGCCCGGGTCGCCAGCCGGTAAAGGGCGGGGCGCTTGGCGAAGAAGCCCCAGGTCTTGATGCCGGAGCGCACGGTCGCCGGGCTCAGGTGCCGCTCGAACTCCCGTTCGCGCCAGTGACGCATCAGCTTGGGCAGGGGAATGCGCACAGGACAGACGCTCTCGCAGCGTCCGCAGAAGGTGGAGGCGTTGGGCAGGTGCCCTGCCTTGTCGACGCCGATCAGGGTCGGGGTCAGGACCGCGCCCATGGGGCCGGGATAGACCCAGCCGTAAGCGTGCCCGCCCACCGCGTGATAGACGGGGCAGTGATTCATGCAGGCGCCGCAGCGGATGCAGCGCAGCATCTCCTCGAAGCTGGTGCCCAGCATCGACGAGCGGCCGTTGTCGAGGATGACCACGTGATAGTTCTCCGGCCCGTCCGCATCGCCGGGGCGGCGCGGACCGGTCGAGAAGGTGGTGTAGACCGACAGCTCCTGGCCGGTCGCCGAGCGGGCGAGGACGCGCAGGATCTGGCTCACGTCCTCGAGCGTCGGAACGAGCTTCTCGATGGAGGCGAGCACTATGTGCGTCTTCGGCAGGATCTGGGTCAGGTCGCCGTTGCCCTCGTTGGTGACGATGACCGAGGTGCCGGTTTCCGCCACGAGGAAGTTCGCGCCCGTGATGCCCACATCCGCCGCGAGGAAGCGCTCGCGCAGCACGGCGCGGGCCTCGGTCAGCAGCTGCACCGGCTCGGAGAGATCGCGCTTGGCGTCGAGATGGGTATGGACGCGGCGGAAGTCCTGCTCGACCTGGGTGGCGTTGAGATGCACCGCGGGTGCGATGATGTGGCTCGGCAGCTCGTTGCGGAGCTGAATGATGTACTCGCCGAGATCCGTCTCGACCGGCACGATGCCGTGTGCCTCGAGGTGGTGATTGATGCCGATCTCCTCGGAGATCATCGACTTGCCCTTCGTCACCGTCCGGGCGCCGGCCTCGCGGCAGATGCCGAGAATGATGCTGCGCGCCTCCTCGGCGTTGCGGGCGAAATGCACGTGCCCGCCCGACGCCTTCACCTTGTCCTCGTAGGTTTCGAGGTAGAGGTCGAGGTGCCGGAGCGTGTGGTCCTTGATGTCCCTCGCGGAGTCCCGCAGGGCCTCGAATTCGGGCAGCTTCTCGGCGGCCTTGACGCGCTTGTCGATGAAGCCCTGCTTCACGTTGCCGAGCGCCTTCTGGAGCTGGGCGTCGCCGAGCGCCTGTGCGGCGTTCTTCTTGAACTGAGGAGAGGTGGTGTGAACGGTCATCGGGCCTCTTTCTGAGCCGGGCGGAGCCAGGCGGCATACGGCTGATGCTTGTCTTTCATGTCGTCATAGAGCCAAACCATGCGGTCGCAGAACCACATCTTCGAAAGCCATGTCGCGATGCCGCCGGAAACGGTCATGAGAAGGTCATTCAGGACCGCGCCGGCAAGGGCAACGGCGAAGCCTGCGGCAGATAGTCCCGACAGGATCCGGGCCATGCGCGCGTGATCGGCCGGGATCGGCACGGCCTTCCTGTTCAGCCAGACCCGCTCCCCGAACGTGGCCTTCGCGCTCCACGTATCCGTGCGGCCGGGGGCCGGAAACAGGCGCGGATTGAGCCACAGCCAGAGGATCGTGACGGCGACCGGCACGAGAGCCCAGGCCCCCAGCCACGCATGGCTCCAGACCGCCAGCAGCAGGACCGGCAGGGAGAGGACCCGTGTCCAGACGCTCCAGGGGCTGGCATGCCGCTCCCAGGTGCTCTCGTCCATGCGGAAGAGGCGAGCCGCGATATGGCCGTGATCGGTCATGGGCGGCGGGGATCCTTCGCGGCGGCGATGGGCGGATCGTCCGTCATGCCGGCGAGAACCTCCGCCACGTGGCGCACCTCGATGGGCTTGCCTTCCCGGCTGAGCTTGCCCGCCATGTTCATGAGGCAGCCGAGATCTCCCGCCAGGAGGGTGGAGGCGCCGGTCTCGGAGACGTGCTTGGTCTTCGCGTCCACGATGGCGCCCGAGATGTCGCTGTACTTGACCGCGAAGGTGCCGCCGAAGCCGCAGCAGACGTCGCTCTCGTTCAGCTCCACGAGAGTCACGCCCTCCATGCTGGCGAGAAGCCGCCGCGGCTGGGCCCTGACGCCGAGCTCGCGCAGGCCCGAGCAGGAATCGTGGTAGGTGACGGTGCCCTCGAACGCGGAGTCGACCTTCGTCACCCCGAGCACGTCGACCAGGAAGCTCGTCAGCTCCCAGGTCCTGGCCGCCAGGGCATTCGCCCGCGGCAGCCAGTTCGGGTCGTCGGCGAAGAGCTCCGGATAATGGGTCTTGATCATGCCCGCACAGGACCCCGAGGGAGCGACGACGTAGTCGTACCCCCGGAACGCCTCGATCACCTGTTCGGCGAGATCGCGGGTCGTCCCCCTGTCGCCCGAATTGTAGGCCGGCTGGCCGCAGCAGGTCTGCACGGGGACGTCCACCGTGCAGCCGGCATCCTCCAGGAGCTTCACGGCCGCGAAGCCCACGGAGGGGCGCATCAGGTCGACCAGGCAGGTGACGAAAAGGCCGATACGGGGTTTCATCCGGCGCTCGCCGCTTGCGGAGGCGGGAGCGCTCATTGGGTCGCCTTCGCTCCCTGGGCGTCGAACTGCTTGAGGTAGGCGACCAGGTCGTTGATGCGCTTCTCGTCCTTCAGTCCGGCATAGATCATCTTGGTGCCGGGGATCTTGGCCCTGGGGTTCTGGATGTACTCCCGGAAGGTGGCCTCGTCCCAGGTGATGCCCGAATTCTTGTTGGCCGGGGAGTAGTTGTAGCCCTCGACCGAACCGGCGGTGCGGCCGAAGAGCCCGTTCAGGTGCGGACCGACCGCGTTCTTGGCGGTGGGACCGACCTGATGGCAGGCCCGGCATTGGGCGAACACCTTCTCGCCGGCTGCTGCGTCCTGGGCTTGGGCGGAGCCGAGCCCGGCGAGAACGAGGGCGGCGGAGAGAGCGAGTGAGCGCATCCAAAAACTCCTTTGCTTGCATGGCCGAGCCATCCTAGAGAGATTCTACATTATTGGAAAAATCCCCCAAGAGCAGCTACCTTCTTGCGAGGACGGCCATGCGTCGGAAGCTGCCGCGCGTTCAGTCAGGGAGTGGTGCCGTGTCGATTGCATTTCCAAAGCCGGACGAGGCCATCCTGTCCCGCAGGGCGCAGATCATCGCCGGCCTGCAGCGGCTTGTCGCCCCGGAGGCACTCATCACGACCGAGGACGAGCGCCGGGCCTTCGAGACCGACGGGCTGACCGCCTACCGGCAGATGCCCCTGGCCGTGCTGCTTCCGTCCTCCACGGAGGAGGTCTCGGCCATCATGCGCTTCTGTCAGCAGAACGGCGTGAAGGTGGTGCCGCGCGGCGCGGGGACGTCCCTCTGCGGCGGCGCCATCCCGCAGGAGGACGCCATCGTGCTCGGCGTCTCCAAGATGAACCGGGTCCTCGACATCGACTTCGAGAACCGCACCGCCCATGTGGAGGCCGGCATCACCAATCTGGCGATCAGCCAGGCCGTCGCCCATGAGGGCTTCTTCTACGCCCCCGACCCGTCGAGCCAGCTCGCCTGCACCATCGCCGGCAACATCGCCATGAATTCCGGCGGAGCCCACTGCCTGAAATACGGTGTGACCACCAACAACCTGCTCGGCGTGACCCTGGTCCTGCTCGACGGCACTGTGGTGAAGCTCGGGGGCGATCATCTCGACAGCGCCGGATACGACCTGCTCGGCCTGGTCTGCGGCTCGGAAGGGCAGCTCGGCATCGTCACCGAGGCGGTGGTGCGCATCCTGCGCGCCGCCGAAGGCGCGCGGCCGGCGCTCTTCGGTTTCGAGCGGGTGGAGGACGCGGGCGCCTGCGTGGCCGCCGTCATCGCGGCGGGCATCATTCCGGTGGCCCTCGAATACATGGACAAGCCCGCCATCCAGATCTGCGAGGCCTTCGCCCATGCGGGCTATCCCCTCGACGTGGAGGCGATGCTGATCGTCGAGGTCGAGGGTTCGGACCAGGAGATCGACGACATGCTTCGGCGCATCGTCGCCATCGCCGAGCCGTTCCGGCCCAAGACCATCAAGGTCTCGCAATCGGAGGCCGAGAGCGCCGCGATCTGGAAGGGGCGCAAATCCGCCTTCGGGGCCACGGGCCGCGTCGCCGACTACATCTGCATGGACGGCACCATTCCGACCGGTCAGCTGCCTTACGTGCTCAAGCGCATCGACGAGATCGCGAAATCCTACGGACTCGGCGTCGCCAACGTGTTCCATGCGGGCGACGGCAACCTGCATCCACTCGTCATGTTCAACACCAACGAGCCGGGCGAGATGGAGAAGGCCGAGAAGGCGGGCGAGGACATCCTGCGCCTGTGCGTCGAGGTCGGCGGCTGCCTCACCGGCGAGCACGGGGTCGGCATCGAGAAGCGCGATCTCATGACCCATCAGTTCAACGCGGCCGATCTCGCCCAGCAGATGCGGGTCCGCGGGGTGTTCGACCCGCTCTGGCTGCTCAACCCCGCCAAGGTCTTCCCCCTCGACGGGAGACTCGCCGCGTGACGCTTCTTCTTCCTCGCGACGAGCAGGACGCATCCACGATCATCGGCGAAGCGGCTGCCAAGGGCACCCTGCTGAGCCTCTCGGGTCAGAACACCAAGGCCGCGATGGGGCGCCCGAACCAGACGGATGCCTCGGTCTCGTCCTCGGCCCTGTCGGGCGTCACCCTCTACGAACCCGCCGAACTCGTGATTTCGGCCCGCAGCGGGACGCCGGTCTCGGAGGTCGTCCGGACCCTGGCGGAGAAGGGGCAGGAGCTGCCCTTCGAGCCGGTCGACTACCGGCCGCTCCTGGGTTCGCGGGGCGAGCCGACCATCGGCGCGGTCGCAGCCATGAACATTTCGGGCCCCCGCCGGATCATGGCGGGCGCGGCGCGCGACAGCCTCATCGGCGTGCGCTTCGTCAACGGGCGCGGCGAGGTCATCAAATCGGGCGGCCGGGTGATGAAGAACGTCACCGGGCTCGATCTGGTCAAGCTCATGTCCGGCTCCTGGGGCACGCTGGGCTTCCTCACCGAGGTGACGTTCAAGGTGCTTCCCAAGCCCGAGCGGATGTCGACCCTGCTCATGCGCGGCCTCGACGACCGGGCCGCGATCCAGGCCCTGTCGCAGGCGCTCGGATCGCCCTTCGACGTCACCGGCGCGGCGCATCTGCCCGGTCGCGACCGCCAGGGCGCCCGCACCTTGATCCGGCTCGAGGGCTTCTCGCTGTCCGTCGATTACCGCCTCAACGAGCTGCGCCGCCTCCTCAAGGGATTCGAGGCCGCCGACATTCTGGAAGGGAAGGGGGCGAATGCCCTCTGGCAGTCGGTGCGCGATGCGACCGTTCTGACGGAGCAGGGCGAGCGGGCCGTCTGGCGCGTCTCGACGGCGCCCACGCGCGGGCCGGACCTCGCCGCCCGTGTGGCCCGGTCCGTGGATGCCCAGTGGTTCTACGATTGGGGCGGCGGTCTCGTCTGGATCGCGACGCCGCCCGCCGGGGATGCGGGCGCGGCCGCCATCCGGGAGGCGACAGGAATCTTCGGCGGACACGCGACGCTGGTGCGGGCCCCGGCGGAGGTCAGGGCCCAGGTCGACGTGTTCGAGCCGCAGACCGGGCCGGTGATGGCGCTCACGCGCGGCATCAAGGCCTCCCTCGATCCGTCGGGAATTCTGAATCCGGGCCGGATGTATGCGGGTCTCTAGGATGGCAGGAAGCGCGACCCGGCGGTATCGTGCGACGAATATCGCTCTCGACACCGGCGGCACGCCTGTCATCAACCCGGTGAAGGCCGCCAACCCGTGGCAGGCGGGGAGCTAGGACAATGCAGACGAACTTCACTCCCGATCAGCTCAAGGATCCGGCAATGGCGAGTTCGGAGAAGATCCTCCGGACCTGCGTTCATTGCGGCTTCTGCACCGCCACCTGTCCCACTTATCTGCTGCTGGGAGACGAGCTCGACTCGCCCCGCGGGCGCATCTACCTCATGAAGGACATGCTGGAGGGCGGGAAGCCCGCCACGCCGGAGGTGGTGAAGCACATCGACCGCTGCCTGTCGTGCCTCTCCTGCATGACCACCTGTCCGTCGGGCGTGCACTACATGCACCTCGTCGACCATGCCCGCGCCTATATCGAGGCGACCTACACGCGGCCGTGGCACGACCGGCTTCTGCGCTCGCTCCTGGCGAACGTGCTGCCCTATCCCGGCCGTTTCCGCTTCGCGATGGGGGCCGCCATGGTGGCCAAGCCGTTCAAGGGGCTCGTCGGGGCGATCCCGTATGTGGGCTCGCGGCTCAAGGCGATCCTCGATCTGGCGCCGGCCCGGGTTCCCGCCCGCTCGCCCTTCGACAATCCCGGAGCATTCAAGCCCGAAGGTTCGCGTCGCGGCCGGGTCGCCATGCTCTCCGGTTGCGCCCAGCCGGTTCTCAAGCCCGGGTTCAACGAGGCGGCAATCCGCCTTCTCAACCGCCACGGCATCGAGGTGGTCCAGCCGAAGGGCGAGGGCTGCTGCGGCGCCCTGGTCCATCACATGGGGCGGGACGAGGAAAGCCACCGCTTCGCCAAGCGCAACATCGACGTCTGGATCGCCGAGATGGACGGCGAGGGGCTGGATGCCATCATCATCACGGCCTCGGGCTGCGGCACCACCATCAAGGATTACGGCTTCATGTTCCGGGACGACCCGGACTATGCCGACAAGGCCGCCCGGGTCTCCGCGCTCGCCAAGGACGTCACGGAATACATGGCAGGCCTGAAGCTCATGGAGCCCGTGGTGAGGCAGGATCTCGTCGTCGCCTACCACTCCGCCTGCTCGATGCAGCACGGCCAGCAGATCCGGACCGAGCCCAAGGCGCTCCTCAAGCAGGCGGGCTTCACCGTCAAGGACGTGCCGGAAGGCCATATCTGCTGCGGCTCGGCCGGAACCTACAACCTGCTGCAGCCGGAGATCGCGGGTCAGCTCAGGGCCCGGAAGGTGGCCAATATCGAGCGCACCAAGCCCGACCTCATCGCCACCGGCAATATCGGCTGCATGACCCAGATCGGCAAAGGCACCGCCATTCCCATCGTCCATACGGTCGAGCTTCTCGACTGGGCGACGGGCGGGCCGATACCGGAAGCTTTGGAGAGCGCGGGCTTCAAGGACCGGCTGTCCCGCCCGGCGCCGATCGCCGCCGAATGACCCTATGACATTGATGCGCAACGAAATTATATTTCCACTCCTGCGCAGTCTCGGCTAAAAGATCCCTGAAGTATGTATTTCGTACCGGAAGGGGACGGCGTCATGGCATCGGGTTGGTCGTCTTTCAAGAACCGCTTCGGCAAGAGGTCGCAAGGGGAAATCGAGGATTCCCCGGCCGAGCAGGTCATCGTCACACAGGCGCTTCCGGCTCCGCAGCCCGCCCAGCCCAAGAGCGAGGCCATCGTGGTGCGCCCGGACGGGGCGCTCGACTCCGTCGGCCAGAAGAACGAGCTGATCCGGGTCCGCTTCGCCAACCTGATCGACCGGCTGGAGGAAATCCGCAGCCTCAAGGACGACTTCACCTTGCTCAGCGAGCCGGTCTACGACCTGATCCGCAGCTATCCGCAGCTCCAGTCGCGCCTTCTCGAAACGGAGGCGGTGCTCCGGCAGGAGACGGAGACCACGGGTACCCTGCGCCGGGAGCTGGCCGATCTCTCCGCCGCCCAGGCCCGCATATCGGACGACCTGTCCGCCACGGTGTCCCAGTTGCGCAAGGCCGAGGCCAAGGTGCGCGAGCAGGATTCCTTCATCGAGGACCTACGCCTCAACGTGAAGGACAAGGAGGCCATCGTCGCCGACCTGGAGAACCAGCTCTCCATCGAGACCGAGCGCGCCCGCAACATCACGGAAGAGAACCAGGCCCTGCGCCTCGAAGCCCAAGAGGCGGACCAGACCGTCGCCCGTGCCGAGCGGGAGCTGATTGAGACCCGCGAGCGGAACGGCCTGCTCGACCACGAGGTGAAGCGGCTTCAGAAGGTGGCTGAGGAGCAGAACTATCGCCTCTCCAGCCTGACGAACCGTTATGGAGAGCTCGAGACCCAGCTCGAGGCCACCCGCCAGCGGGCGTCGGAGCTCGAGACCAAGCTCATGGCCGAACAGGTTCTGCGCCAGCGCCTGGAGACGCAGCTCGATTCCGAGCGCTCGGCGCATCAGACCGACCTGTCGGCCCTCGACATGAAGATCGAGGGGCTCAATTCCCGCCTCGGCGCCACGGACAAGATCCTGGCCCATACCCGCGACCAGCTCCGCGACAAGAACGAGGCGCTGCGCGGCGTCGAGCGCCACCTGAAAGAGACCACCATCGAGAAGAACACCCTGGAGCGCCGCCTGGAGGCGACCCAGCAGGAGGTCGAGCGCCAGGTCGCCATGGTCAACGAGCTGCAGCGCTCACGCATCGAGCTGCAGGAGCGCGTCGAGATGCTGGGCAAGGCCATCGCCGCCAAGGACTTCCAGATCGAGAGCTCCGACAACAAGGTGGCGAGCCTGACCGAGCGCATCGACCAGCTCACCAAGCGGTTCGAGCAGGAGCGCAACACCCTGGAGGCCGCCAACCGCCGCCTCACCAAGGAGCTGCAGAACGAGAAGGCCGAGCGCTCCCTCATGCAGGGCGCCCTCGAAATCGCCCGCGAGAGCCGCATCAAGATCCAGAAGAAATACATCTCCCTGCGAAAGAAGACCCGTCTCGACACGGCCGAGGAGGATCCTACCCTCTTCGACGACGAGGAGATGGTCGAGACCAATGTCAGGCCGCTCAAGTCGCCCGACGCGGAATAAGGAACCTCAGGCCCCGCTTCGGCGGGGCTTCTGCTTGAGGCGGGCGCCGGACGGCCTTAACGGTAAAGGCCCCGGTTGAGCAGGTTTCTCCATGAGCTTCGATCCCGCTTCCTTTCGCCGACACGTCCTGGCGGTGCTGGACGGCCACGCCGCCGCGTTCGGCGTGCCGGAGGAGCGGCATGAGATATTGCGAGGCCAGATCGCCCGCGAAGACGAAATCCATTCCCGCCGCACCTTTCCGGGCCATGTCACCACCTCGGCCATCGTCCTCGACGGGAGGGGCAGGCGCACGCTGCTCATCCGGCACCGCTCCCTCGGGCGCTGGCTGCAGCCGGGCGGGCATTACGAGCCGCCGGACAGCCTGGCGGGCTCCGCCCTGCGGGAGGCGGTCGAGGAAACGGGTTTGCGCAACCTGCGCCTCGATCCTTGGCATCGGGAAACGGGCCTGCCCGTCGACATCGACAGCCACCGCATCCCGGCCCGCCCGGAGCGCGACGAGCCGGAGCACTGGCACCACGATATCCGCTATGTCGTGAGGGCGGAGGAGGGGCACGAGATGCGCCCCGATCTCGCGGAGGTCGAGCAGGCCGAGTGGCGCTGCGTGTCGGACCTCGGGACGATCATGCCGCAGGCCCTGGAAAACATGCACAAGCTTGGCTTCATTTCGACATCCAGCCTCTAACAAACCGTTCGGCGGTGCTTACATCTCGATCACCCGCAGGTTTGAAGGAGGCTTGCCATGAACGACCAGGAACGCGAGGTCATTTCCGATATTTTCCGACGCCTCGAGCAGGTGGCGAACCAGCCGCGCGATCCGGAGGCCGAGCGCCTGATCGCCGACAAGCTGCGTCAGCAGCCCTATGCGCCCTATGCCATGGCCCAGACGATCTTCGTTCAGGAGCAGGCCCTCGGCAATCTCCAGGCGGAGAACGAGCAACTGCGCGCGGAACTCGACCAGGCCCGGCGCCAGCCGCAGCAGGGCGGTTTCCTGTCCGGTCTCTTCGGCGGCGGCTCGCGTCCGCAGGAGCCCACCTATCGCCATCCTCCGGGCCAGGCTTCGCCCTGGGGCGCTCCCCAGCCGCAGCACATGCAGCAGCCCTATGGCGGTCCGCAGGGCGGCATGATGAGCAGCGGCAGACCCGGTCCCTGGGGCGGCGGCATGATGCAGCAGCGCAGCGGCGGCGGCTTCCTCCAGGGCGCCCTGTCGACGGCTGCCGGTGTGGCGGGCGGCATGATGATCGCCAATGCCCTGTCCCATGCCTTCGGCGGGAACGATGCCGCCGGAACCAGCATGGCTGCGGCGGATGCCGGTGCGGCCGACCTTGCAAGTGGTCAGGGCGCGGATGCCGGCAACGCCGGGATCACGGAATCGCTCTACGAGAATCCGCAGGGCGGGCATGACGACTACGCCGATTTCGGCGGCGACGGCGGGGATGGGGGCGACTGGGCCTGAACCCTGTTCGATCTGCCCCGAACGCCCGCCGAAAGGCGGGCGTTCCTGTTGCGGGAAGGCTTGTCCTTTCCTGCTGCCCTCAATGCCCGGTCGTCCGGGAGAACAGGTTGATCACCAGAACGCCCGTCACAATGAGAGCCATGCCCAGGATAGCCGGCCCGTCCAGGGGCTGACGGTAGAAAACCCAGCCGGCCAGGGCGATCAGAACGATCCCGATGCCGGACCAGAGCGCGTAGGCGATGCCGACCGGGATCGTCCGCAGGGTCAGGGACAGGCAGTAGAACGCCAGGCCGTAGCCGAGGATGACGATCACCGAGGGGCCGAGGCGCGTGAAGCCCTCCGCCGCCTTGAGCGCCGAGGTGGCGATCACTTCACAGATGATGGCCGCGAACAGATAGACGTAGTTCATGGGGCTGACGGACTCTCCTGGCACTGGCCGGCATCGACGTCGAGCGGCATGTTCCCGCTGCTCCAGGCGGAACCGGCCTCCGATGAATACGTCGCCGACAGTAATAGCGGATCCTATATATTCATATAGGTAGTCGCGATAAAATATTGCGTTTCCCGGTGCTCGGCATTATACCTATATGAACAAGTAGTATCTGACGATATATTATTGAAAACGGCGTTTTTGTTTGTGGATTATCTTGCTTTTGTTCCAGATCTGATCCTCGAATTCTGTAATAATATCCGAAAAACCCCATTCCGTCAGAACTTTTAGGGAACATTCGCAGGCGCGGCGCCACACAAGGAAACGCCGCCCGGTCGCAACTGCGACGGGCGGCGACATGCTCCCTGGAACAGGAAGGCAGGGCTTAGATCACCACCACCTGAGCGCCGACCCGGACCCGTTTGTAGAGATCGACCACATCGCTGTTGAGCATGCGGATGCAGCCGGACGACACCGCCTGGCCGATCGTGTGCGGCTCGTTGGTGCCGTGGATGCGATAGAGCGACGAGCCGAGATAGAGCGCGCGGGCGCCGAGCGGGTTGTCGGGGCCGCCTTCCATGAATTTCGGCAGGTCGGGGCGGCGCCTCAGCATCTCGGCCGGCGGACGCCAGCTCGGCCATTCGCGCTTCATCGTGACCTTCTTGCGCCCGGCCCATTCGAAGCCCGGACGGCCGACACCGATGCCGTAGCGGATGGCGCGACCGCCTTCCTGGACGAGATAGAGGAACCTGTTGGGCGTATCGACGATGATCGTGCCAGGCTTCTCCCGGCCGCGATAGGACACAATCTGGCGCTGGAACTGCGGCGCGATCGCATAATCGATGCTGTTGTCGTAGCCGTAGTCGCTCTCGTAATCCTGCGGCAGGGCGGCGACCGCCGTGCCGGAGCGCCGGTAGGTGCGCGTCTCGTAGGGATAGCCGGTCATGGGATCGACCGGGACGCCCTGATAGGCGGAGCGGGCGCGGGCGGACGGCCGGGTGACCAGCGGATAGCCAGGATCGTACCCGTCCCTCGTCACGGCATAGGGATAATCGTAGGCCGGCGTCACGTAGCGGTAGCCCATCGGCTGGGCGAAGCTGGTGGCCGGGATCGAGGCGGCGAGAAGGAAGAGGGAGCAGGGAAGCCAAGCACGCATCGAAGCATCCTGTCGTTGGTGAGTTTCGGATTTAACGGAAAGCCTGGCGATTGTTTCCGTCAAGGTTGCAGAAATTGCTACTGCAGGCCGATGAAATTCCTTTCCTGTCGACAGGCATGAAAACGGATGGTGCGGCCCCGGGGGAAGTGCTGTAAGAGCGCTCGAAAGGCCGGAGAAGCCTCCATTCCGGAGGCTACCTTCCAGATCGTCGAGACATCATGAATTTCGGTCCCGCCTTGCGGGCTGCCGCGGGCATCGCGGTCCTGTCCGTCATGGACGCGGTCATCAAGGGGATGTCCGCGTACTATCCCACGTTCCAGATCGCCTTCCTGCGTTTCGCCTGCGGCTCCCTCATCGCGACCGGCGTGGTGCTGGCCGTGCGGCCGGGATGGCCCAGCCGTGAGACCGTGACGGCGAACCTGCTGCGCTCCGTCGCCGGCGTCGTGACGGCCGTCAGCTTCTTCTACGCCCTGGGCGAGCTGCCCCTGGCCGAGACCCTTGTGCTGTCGTTCCTGTCGCCGATGTTCATCGCCCTGTTCGGCCTGCTCATGCTGAAGGAGCGGGTCGACGCCAGGATCATCGGTGCCATCGTCGTCGGGTTCGCCGGAACCCTCGTGGTCGTCCTGGGGCAGTCGGGCGAGGCGGAGGCGGCCCGCTCCTGGTCCGGTGTCGCGGCGGCGCTTCTGTCCGCCGTCACCTATGCCCTGAGCCTCGTGCTCCTGCGCCAGCGGGCGCAGCGCGACAAGTTCATGCACATCGTGTTCTTCCAGAACATCGGCCCGGCGACCCTTGTCATGCCTTTCGGCCTTCTGTTCTGGCAGCCCCTCGACCTGACCCACCTCGCCTGGTTCATGTCCATGGGCGTCCTCGGGGTCATCGGCCACGTCCTGATGGCGACCGCATACGCCAAGGCGGAAGCGGCGCGGCTCGCTCCGCTGGAATACACCGCGTTGATCTGGGCCGCGGCCATCGGCTACGGGGTGTTCCATGAGATCCCGACCTGGGCGACCCTCGGCGGCGGCGTCCTGATCGTTGCCGCTGCGATGGTGACGTCCCGGCGCTAGCGGGGGAGGTGGCCGCCCGCCGCCATGCCCATACGTTAACGATCGTTAATCAGATTGGGTGGGATGTCTTGACTCGCCTCCGCGACAAGCTTATCTCGCGGCCAGCGTTGGCACTCGATCTCGGACAGTGCTAACAGCAGACAAGGACGCAGCCACTGGGGGCTGCGCTAACAGTCAAAGAGGAAGTTCCATGAAGTTCCGTCCGCTGCACGACCGCGTCGTCGTCCGCCGCATCGATGCCGAAGAGAAGACCAAGGGCGGCATCATCATCCCGGACACCGCGAAGGAAAAGCCGCAAGAGGGTGAAGTCGTCGCCGTCGGCCCCGGTGCCCGCGACGAGAACGGCAAGGTTGTTGCCCTCGACGTGAAGGCCGGCGATCGCGTGCTCTTCGGCAAGTGGTCCGGCACCGAGGTTCGTATCGACGGTCAGGACCTCCTGATCATGAAGGAATCCGACATCATGGGCGTGGTCGCGTAACACGCGGACGCGCTTTCCCGAAGCTAGTCGAACCCAACGAGTCCAAGTCAACTGGAGGCATAGCCCATGGCTGCCAAAGACGTTAAGTTTTCCTCCGATGCCCGCGATAAGATGCTGCGCGGCGTCGACATCCTCGCCGATGCGGTGAAGGTCACGCTCGGCCCCAAGGGCCGCAACGTGGTAATCGAGAAGTCCTTCGGCGCCCCGCGCATCACCAAGGACGGCGTCACCGTCGCCAAGGAGATCGAGCTTTCCGACAAGTTCGAGAACATGGGCGCCCAGATGGTCCGCGAGGTCGCCTCGAAGACCAACGACATCGCCGGCGACGGCACCACCACCGCGACCGTTCTGGCCCAGGCCATCGTCCGCGAGGGCGCCAAGGCTGTGGCCGCCGGCATGAACCCGATGGACCTCAAGCGCGGCATCGATCTCGCCGTCACCGAGGCCATCAAGGACATCCAGGCCCGCGCCAAGAAGGTGGCTTCCTCCGATGAGGTCGCCCAGGTCGGCACCATTTCCGCCAACGGCGACAAGGACATCGGCGAGATGATCGCCCATGCCATGCAGAAGGTCGGCAACGAGGGCGTGATCACCGTCGAGGAAGCCAAGACCGCCGAGACCGAGCTCGACGTGGTCGAGGGCATGCAGTTCGACCGCGGCTATCTTTCGCCGTACTTCATCACCAACGCCGAGAAGATGGTGGCCGAGCTCGAGGATCCCTACATCCTCATCCACGAGAAGAAGCTCTCCTCGCTCCAGGCCATGCTGCCGATCCTCGAGGCCGTCGTTCAGACCGGCAAGCCGCTCCTCATCATCGCCGAGGACGTGGAAGGCGAGGCTCTCGCCACCCTCGTGGTGAACAAGCTGCGTGGCGGCCTGAAGATCGCCGCCGTCAAGGCTCCGGGCTTCGGCGACCGCCGCAAGGCCATGCTCGAGGACATCGCCGTCCTGACCGCCGGTCAGACGATCTCCGAAGATCTCGGCATCAAGCTCGAGAACGTGACCCTCAACATGCTGGGCCGCGCCAAGCGCGTCCGCATCGAGAAGGAAAACACCACGATCATCGACGGCGCCGGCAAGAAGGCCGACATCGAGGCTCGCGTGGGCCAGATCAAGGCGCAGATCGAGGAGACCACCTCGGACTACGACCGTGAGAAGCTCCAGGAGCGTCTCGCCAAGCTGGCGGGCGGCGTGGCCGTCATCCGCGTCGGCGGCGCCACCGAGGTCGAGGTCA